>NZ_JCASIL010000041.1:0-2110 GCF_059685725.1 Telluria sp. RT2P19 | reverse complement strand
ATCCGCTGAAAAACCGCCGTCCCGAACAAAAAAAGGGCATCTCAAAATGTCGAGGCGGTCTTGCCGCCAAAAACTGGGGCCGCGCTGAAAATCGTCAATTGATCAGTGCTTCCCTAGCCCTTGGGGACCAGTCTTCAACATCGTGGGCTTTGGCCTCATCTGGTACCTCCTGAACATTTGGGTGGCCGCTGCATTGCTCGTACTAGGTCTCGTCATGATGGCCAGAGAGAAATTTAGCTTTGAGCGCATTGAAGAGTGCGTCAACAACTTAAAGAACGAAATCGCATAAGGCTCAACCATGAAAGCTAAGCTCTACCTTGCCGCCTTCTCCCTCTCCCTTGCGTCCCTAGCTCAAGGAGCGGATGTGCCTAGCGTAACCGCACGGGGGCATACGATCACCGTTGGCGACACCGCAGACAGCGTGTTTGCCGTCCTGAAGGAGAAGGACATGGTGAGCCAAGACATCCAGAAGGTTCCCACTGGCCTGAAGCTGACGAAGCGCTACAAAGTGCAGGGTAAGAGCTTTGCCCTAGCGTTCTCGCGCCCTGCTGCAGAAGGCCCCTACCGCGTTGTGAGTATGGATGCGGACCTGCCACCCGCCCCAAGTAATGCAACCAAGAACCTTCTCACCAGTGCAAAGGCTTTTGAGACTTCGGACTTCTTCGAGAAGAACGCTCCCAAGAAAGATTGCTGGCCCCTGAAGACCGGAGGAATGAACAACTCGTACTCGTTTGATGACACTGAAAACCTTAGCACAAGTATCAATGTGTCAATGACAGAAACCAAGCATGGCACCTCTAATGTATCCGTGATCTGGTATGGAAAATCCACAAGGGTGCCCGCACGGATGACGAAGACGAAGGAGGCATTTTTGACCAACTTGCTGCGTAATGCTGCACCTGGTATTAGCCCTCAACAAGTTATCGCATACATCAAGAAGGTTGGATCTAAGGACTATCCTGACGGTTCAACGGTCATGCCGAGAGCTTCCATTGCGGGAATCCAGATGTACGCCGGCAGCGTCGGAGAGAGTCTAATTGTCGGCATCGAACGATAAAAAGAAAGCCCCAATTGGGACTTTTTGTTAGCTGAAAAATTTGGCTAGTATGTAAACATGCCATACCCACAACAACTGCGTCTGGATTATAGATAGCATGCTTTAAGGTATACGTGTCATGAAAACATCATCCGGGTGCTCCAGTGGATGTAGGATTACGCTCAGCGCGAAAGCGACTATCCTATGCTGGACTTCTTGACGAATTCGCTTGGGCGGTTTCAAAGCGCAGAACTATGATTGCGCTCGGTCCGCCCGACGGGCCAACCCTGGTCAAGGCGTAGAGTGCAGTAAGATAAATATTGGTTTAGATTAGGGATGGCGACAATATGTGGAAGTGCCGAGGCTGTAAAGAGACTATCGACGAGGAGTTCGACGCTTGTTGGCAATGCGGGACTGAACGTGGGAAGACAACTGCGAGTTCACACCACGTCTCACCAGCTGAACCGTTGTTGTCGAATGGACTGCCACGGTCCCAGGTCCTCGCAAATGCAAGTGGATCACGAGAGAGTGAAATTGTCCAGGCGTTGACTCGTCGTTACCGCGATGCATACAGGTCAGCGCACTGGTTGATACAACTAGGTGGATTAATCAAAATTGCCGCAATTGTTTTAGTTGTCGCCATTAGTGTGCTTTCAATGGTAGCTTCAGATTTCTTGTCGTTTTCCAGCCCTGTCGGCGTAATAGTTGGCATTCTTATATTCGCACCCATCTATATCTTAGGGGTTTTGACATCAGGGCAAGGACAAACGAATTTGGCGTCTCTCGACACGGCAGTTAATACATCTCGACATTTGAGCAAGGACGATGTCGCCGCACTTCTCTTTGGCTAAGGAGCAGAAAGCTAAAGCAAGAAAGTACTGTTGTTCGCGCTTCCTTGTTTCACTCTCCATTTTTCACCTTTGAATTGCACTACGATGAGCTCAACAGTCGGCTTTACTAGGGAAGCACTGATCAATTGACGATTTTCAGCGCGGCCCCAGTTTTTGGCGGCAAGACCGCCTCGACATTTTGAGATGCCCTTTTTTTGTTCGGGACGGCGGTTTTTCAGCGGAT
>NZ_JCASIL010000040.1:0-5132 GCF_059685725.1 Telluria sp. RT2P19 | reverse complement strand
TCTCGTCAACCCCCTCGTTCGCTTCGTCTCAGATTTCTCTGCCGATCTTGCCATCGTAACCACTTGATTACGTTAACATTTTCGGTCGTTGCCGAAGCGGACGCGAACTATAGCAAAGCCCTGCCCTGTCGCGCAAGAGCTCAACAATAATATTGTTTGGCCGCGATGAATCATGGCGGCGGCGCCACACCGCGTAGCTGTTCAGCATCCTGCATCGGCTATGCCCCGAAGAGGCGACGGTACTCGCGGCTGAACTGCGATGGACTTTCATATCCCACCTGGAACGCCACATTGGCAGCTTCGGTCCCGCCGCTCATCAATAGCTTGCGCGCCTCCAGCAGTCGCACCTGCTTCTGGTATTGCAGCGGACTCATGATCGTCGCCGCCTTGAAGCGGCGGTGCAGGACCGATGGGCTCAGGTGCACCGTCTCGGCCAGCTCGGCAATCCTTAACGGCACGTCATAATGCTCGCGGATCCAGCTGATCGCCCGGTTCACGGCAACTTCACGCTGGCCACCCCTTAGTCCACGCGTCAAGGTAGGGCCGCCCGGGCCTGTCACCAGGTGATACATGATTTCCTGCTTGAGCAGGCGTGCGAGAACAGGCAGGTCCGCCGGCCTGTCGAGCAATATCAACAGGCGCTTGAACGCTTCGAGCAATCCCTCTCCCGCCACTTCGACGCTGACAAAGGGCGGATCGTCAGCCCGGTATCCCATCGGGATCCCGGCCTCGAGCATGAAGGCGGCAAGTTCCTTGGGGTCGAGATCGAGCCGGATACCATAGTAGGGTTCGGCTTCGCTGGCATGCAGGACCTGACCGGAGACAGGCATCGTCGTGCCCGCCTGCACATAGCAACCGGCGCCATAGCGCAGTACGCGCTCACCGACCAGCATCTGCTTTTCGCCCTGTAGCATCAGGCATATCGACGGCTCCAGCATTCCGCGGCCGATCGCCGTCGGCCCACCGCGCCGGATGAGGCCCAACCAGGGCAGCGCTGTGGGCAGGTCGTCAATGCCGTTTGCTTCGGCATACCGAAGACGTACCGCTTCCCGCAGCCGCCCGAGCACATCGCGTTCAGAGAGACTGTTCATAACCCAGCAAAGTCTTTGGCTCGAGATATTCTTCCAGTCCGAATACCCCGAATTCACGCCCGAGGCCAGACTGCTTGAATCCACCGAATGGGGCCATCGGTTCATCATACAAACCATTGATGAAGACGCGGCCCGCCTCGATGCGGCGGGCTACACGGTTCGCGCGCGCCACATCACTCGAGAATACATAAGCGTGCAAGCCATACACCGTGTCGTTCGCAATGGCGATAGCATCTTCCTCATCGTCGTAGGCAATGACCGACAGGACCGGCCCGAAGATCTCTTCTTTTGCAATGGTCATGTCATTGCCCACATTGCTGAAGATCGTGGGCCGCACAAAGTAGCCACGCTCCAATCCTTCGGGCAAGCCGGCGCCGCCGAGCAGCAAGGTTGCGCCTTCCTCGATACCCTTGCGGATATAGGCTTGCACGCGTTGGTACTGGGTAGAAGTGACCATTGGCCCGATCCGGGTAGCAGGATCGCGTGGATCACCTACCTGCAAGATCTGGAATGCCGCGACGATTCCCTGTTCCGCTTCTTGCAGTCGGGCGCGTGGTACCAGCAGGCGCGTGCCCGCCAGGCAGGCCTGACCGCTGTTCATGGTTGCAGCCGCCGCGACGAACGGCATGGCCTTGTCGAAGTCGGCATCCTCGAGCAGGATCGTGGGCGATTTTCCGCCCAGTTCCAGCGTGACACGCTTGAGCGTATCGGTGGCGCCGCGCACGATCGACTTGCCTACAGCGGTCGAACCCGTGAACGAAATCTTCGCGATGCCAGAGTGACGCACGAAGGCGGCGCCGACCACGTCGCCACGTCCAGTCAGAATGTTGAACAAGCCGGCCGGTACTTCCGCGCGGTGCAGGATACGGCTTAGCAGCTCAGTCTGGCGTGCGCTCAATTCGCTCGGCTTGATCACCGCTGTACTGCCGGCGGCGATCGCCATCGCGAGTTTGCTGCAGATCATGCCGTAATTGGCATTCCAAGGCGTGATCAGGCCAACGACACCGAGCGACTCCATACGGACGCGTGCGCTGGCGACCTGGCGCTCGAACTGATAGTCAGCCAGCAGCGTGCGCGCCTGGTTGAACGAGGCGGCCGCCCGCTTCGACGTCGCCACAGAAATGCCGTGCGGGCCGCCGTATTCTTCTATCATGGTCACGATCAATTCCTCTTCTGCATCTGTAACCACCTCGTGCAGGCGTGCGAGCCAGCCCATACGCTGTTCGCGCGACGATCCAACAAGTTCGCGGTATGCAGCGGTCGCGGCGGCAATCGCATTTTCCGCGTCGACTTCGTCGGCAAGGATGACTTGTGCTGCATCCTGCTCGGTGACTGGGTCGACCAGGGTGAGACACTCGGTGCCGTGGGGTGCAACGAATTGCCCGTTGATATAGATGGTATCGATCAGCTTCATGAGCCCTCCGCTCAAATAATGAGCACCCATCATAGAAACCATGGTGGTTGGACAGGTAGACCGATCCTTGCGACCTATTGCCTGATCCTGCCAGCCTTCAAGCGGCTAGACCATTTGGCGTTTTGGAGAGATGCGCTGGGTAAGTGCGCACACTCGGCCTGATCTCGCTGCAGCCCAGTTACTTCATGCCCAATAAAATCATCGCTTGCAATTGTCTAGCGTGCGATCTATATTGAGTGCATGAACTCGAATGCCACTACCTCTCCTGCAACGCCCATGCTCGACAAGCAATTGTGTTTCGCCTTGTACTCGACGTCATTGGCTATGATGCGGGTCTATCGCGGCTTACTGCCCAAGCTCGGCCTTACCTACCCGCAATATCTCGTCATGATGGTTTTGTGGGAACAAGATCAGCTGACCGTATCCGATATCGGCGAGCGCCTGTTCCTGGATTCTGCCACCTTGACGCCTTTGCTCAAGCGCATGGAAGCCCAAGGGTTGGTGCACCGTAACCGCGCGCGCAGCGACGAACGCCAGGTCATCATCAGCCTGACCGACGAGGGTAATGCGTTAAGGAAAGAAGCCGCCAGCGTGATGCCGGCGGTATTGTGCGCGACCGAGTGCTCAGTCGGCGAAGCATCGGCCTTGCGCGATCAGTTAGTGAGCCTGCGCAAGAGCCTGAACGACAGCGCCGGCTGAAGGGGCGCTGCCGAAGTTCCAGTTTAGCCAGCGATGCGCAGCGGGCCGGCTTCGGCCCGAAGACGGAATACACGGACAGTGCGCAGCAGTTTCGCAGCTTGCTCCTTGAGCGCCGCTGCAGAGGCCGCGGCTTGCTCGACCAGGGCAGCATTCTGCTGGGTTGCCTCGTCCATTTGATCCACCGCATGATTCACCTGCTGGATACCGGCATGCTGGGTCTCGCTGGCGGCCGTGATCTCCGCAATGATGGTGCTAACCTGTTGTACGCTATTGACGATGTCGTCCATGGTAGCGCCGGCTTGTCCTACCAGCTTCGAACCCGCATCCACCTTGGCGACTGATTCGCCGATCAATGCCGAGATCTCCTTGGCGGCAGTGGCTGAACGTTGCGCCAGATTGCGCACTTCACTTGCGACCACGGCAAATCCGCGGCCCTGCTCGCCTGCACGGGCTGCCTCGACTGCCGCATTCAGTGCCAGTATATTGGTCTGGAAAGCGATGCCGTCGATGACGCTGATGATGTCCGAAATCTTGCGCGCCGACTCGTTAATATCCTGCATCGTATTGACTACGGCCGAGACGACCGCGCCGCCCTTGCTGGCAACTACGCTGGCCGATGCGGCGAGCGTGTTCGCGTGACGGGCATACGAGGTATTTTGCTCCACGACGACAGTCAGTTCTTTCATCGAACTCGCTGTGCGGCCGAGCGAGCTGGCCTGCTCCTCCGTGCGCATCGACAGATCATCGTTGCCGGCGCTGATCTCGCTGGAAGCGGTCGCGATCATATCTGTCCCGCCACGCACTTGCGCGACGATATTTTGCAGGCTGGTCTGCATTTCGCGGATGGCGTGCATGACGCTTGCCTCATCGTTCGGACGCACTGCGACGTCGACTGTCAAGTCACCTGAAGCGATTGCCGATGCGATGCGGTTGACCTCGACCGGCTCGCCGCCAAGTTGGCGCAATAAGTGCGAAGTAATGGCACTGCCGACCAGTACGCTCAGGACAACGGCGACGAGCGTTACGATGATGATCGTCGTCTGGGCGGTAACGATCGATTCCTGGGCGTGGACGGTACCTCCTTCCACATGCCGCTGCACGGTGGTGATCACCCGGCCGATGTCGAGCACGTTCTGACGGCGCAGAGGGCTGCATTCGTTGACCAGGAAAGTGCCGTATTCGGTCATCTGGCCAGCATTGCGGTAGCGACGTGGACGGTTGAGCTCTTGCGCCATCTGCAACAGGCCGTCGCGCATCTTCGCAAAGTCGGCATTTCCCAGGAATAGTGGCTCAAGGGCTTGTAATTGCTCGAGGTAACGGGCTTTATGCTCGTCCAAGAGGGCAAGCTCGCGTGTGGCGTCGTTCGCGTCCGGGAAGATATAGGCATTGCGTGCCGCCAGACCTGTTTGCGCGAGAGATTCACGCAGTTCGTACAGGCGCTCGAGCTTCGTGATACGCACTGTATTTTGTGCGGCAAGCTCTTGGCCGACATTTCCTAGTTGGCGCCATGCGAAGATGGCGAGCACGATGATAAGGATGCAAACCAGGCCGAAACCGACGCCGAGCTTGGCCCGGGTGCTCAGTGCAGAGAGTGATCTCATAGGTTCTTATTAGTTCTTATAGAATTGAGAAACAAAAGGAGCCCCTGTCGGCTTAATAAGCTGACAAGAACAAATAGTGGTATAGCAAGGAATTATAAGAAGCTAATTGCTGCGCACGATTGATTCTGGACAGAAAGTATAGTTTTCTGTACGCAATGCTATTTATTTTGAGAGGATTTGGTGTTGGAGCAACAGCAGTCGGCGGCGCCACAAAGCAAAAAACCCCACCAGGATCACCTGGTGGGGTTTTTCTATATAACTAGCCTGACGATAACCTACTTTCACACTGGTTGCAGCACTATCATCGGCGCAAAGTCGTTTCACGGT
>NZ_JCASIL010000039.1:0-5715 GCF_059685725.1 Telluria sp. RT2P19 | reverse complement strand
GTCACCCTGCATTGCTGCAGGGGTCGCTCACTCAAAATACTGACCGTCACCTCATTGCTGAGATAACGTATTTCTTTTTCGTGAACATTTGATAATTTAAGTAATCAAGAACCGAAGCTCTTGGCACCTTCATCAAACGCCCACACTTATCGACTGTTAATTTTTAAAGAACTTTATTCGGTACTGCATCATCTGCTGTTTGCTTCGAATCGTTGTGTTCGTCAGCAGCAGAGAAGAGAGAGTATGAAGCGTTTCTTAAATCTCGTCAACCCTCTTTTTCCTTTCGCTTTTCGCTGTCTTGGAGACTGCGTCTGCGTCGGGAGAACGAGACTATAACAAAACGATGACACACTGTGCAAGCCCTTCCTTATGCCTCTTGCATCGCGCCTGATAGTCGAACACTATCAAACCGTTCAAGATAATTCGCTTTCAGCCATAAGCGAGAATCATTATCATTGGCTCTACAGTCATCAACCGAAGTAAACAGGCAACGTCATGGTCATCGCAGCGAAGAAAACCAGTCAGGTCATCACCCACATGGCGATCGCCTTCACGATCGCCTACGCAATGACCGGCTCCGTCATGTTCAGCGGCCTGGCCGTCATCATCGAGCCAGTGATCAACGTTCTCCTCCTCCCCTTCCATGAGAAGGCCTGGGCCGCCGTCCGTGCGCGAGCGGATTCCGAGCGTGATCGCTATGTGAGGATTGCCGCCGAAAAGGTCAGCCAGACGCTGATGCATATGGGCGTGGCCTTCGCCGTCATCTATGGCGCGACCGGCTCGCTCGCTTTCGGTGGCCTGGTCGCGATCCTGGAGCCAGTATGTAATGTGCTGCTGCTTCCGATCCACGACCGGTTCTGGGACAGGCTTGAATTGCGCATCAATGGTGGAATGCACGCCGCCTGAAGCAGCCCCAATCACCGAGCCCGCCAGTCACCCACCGGCGGGCTTTTTTTACGTGCACCAAATTCACGCCGGCGGCGGCTCGGGTGCGCCGCCCTTAAGCTGGCGGAAAAGATGCCATGTCATCGCCGCCAGTGCCACGACACCCCCGACCAGCAGCGCCCATAGCCATCCGCGCTGGCTACCTGACTCGCTGGCGGCGACATCGTCTGCAGTTTTGCTGGACAACTGCTGCCGTATCAAATCGCCGGGCTTGGCCGCCTCGACCAAGGCCAGCTCACGTGCGCTGAAACCTGGCGCGACCTGGGGCAAACCGACACGGACCGAACGCGCGCCCGTGCGTCCGAAAGCAAGGCGGTAAGGTGGCGTGCCGCCGGCAACGAACACCATACTCGCGGGTGTCCAGCCCAGACGCAAATCCGGGTGCTCGGACACCTCGGTCTGGGGCCGCACGACCCACTGCGAAGCATGGGTCACGGGAATCTCGACATCACCCGATGCCCGATGGTGCCCGTCCTGGACCATCTGGTAGAACGTCGCGTTCACCAGCGACTGCAACTTCGGCGAAGTCCGCTCACCCGCCTTGCGTTTGCGGGCGGCCTGATACTGGCCAGCCTGCACCGGCATGACGATGTTCTGGCCCTTGAACACGAGGCCGAGCGAACGCGCGGGCACCGCGATCGGCGCCGTATAAATCAGGTCCCGCCCCTCGGTGCCTGGAATACCCTGCAGGACGATGGTTTCTTGATGCCGGGCCGTCGGCCGCTCCACCACATACTCGGCATGAATCGCAGAGAATGCGACCGGCCTGCCGTCCAGCCAACGGATGCGGGCGTAGCGCAACGGTCGCGGCGCGAACTCGATGCGGTGCTTCTGCACGCTCGCCCCCTGTTCATTGACCAGCCAGCTCACCGCCGCCTTGGCCACCTCGTGCCAGCTTTGCAGGTCGTCGCTGACGTCGAGCGCTACCCAGGCGTTGTAACTTGTTATCCCAGGCGGCAGGGACAAAGCCAGGGCCCCTACTGGCGCCGCCGCATCGACCTGCGCCGCGCGTGCGGCTGCTCTCAGGTCGAGGACGAGGCTCACCAGCTCATCGCTGACCGTGCGCGATGGAGCCGTCACCGAAATGACCGCGCCATCGGTTCCGGTACGAATCTGCAGGCTGTCGTGCACACGGTCGGCATCGCGGGCAGGACCGTGCACGGGAAAGATGGCAACCGGCGTAGCGGGCCTGTTCACGATCGCTGGAGGCGCCAGGTCGACCAAGGCGAACGGCATCGACCGGCCTACGGAGTCGAACACTCGCAGGTCGTCAAGTTCCGGCGAACGCGCGTTGAGATACACATCGCGCGGCACCGGCAGTTGCATGACTGCCTGGTTGGCGCCGACACTGAGCGCAAGGATGTGCGAATAGCGGTCCGGCGCATCGCCCGGACTGGCGCCGGCGCCGGTAAAGGACATCATCAGCGCCGCAGCGACGACGGCATGCCGGTCGGGAAATGCGCACATGGTATTCTCCAGTTCAGATCAAGCAGGAGCAGAAGCAGCCGACGGCGCGCCTTGCGCTGCTTTTGGATATGGCGCGAAGTAGCCGACCAGCAGCAGTAGCAGCCCAACCCCAACGAAGGACACCACGCGCGCGATGCTGCCACCGTTGGCCAAGTCGACCAGGAACAACTTCACGACCACGACGCCGAGCATGACGGCCCCGCCCCACCAACCACGCCGCATTGCCAAGCGCGCGGAAAACCGCATGAGCACCAGCGCGCTCGTACTCCACACCAGCGACAGCATGGCTTGCACGAACTGCGAAGCGGCCAGCTCGCCGAATCGGTAGTCGATGCCGACGTAGTGCGCCACGCTGCGCAACAGGATGAGATTGAACCAGACATAGGCGGCGATTGCCGCGCCGATCTTCAGCCGCTGCAGCAGCGCGTTGTGAAGTCCGGCCTGGCTGGCGAGCTGGCGCAGCGCACTGGCCCACAGCATCAACACGAAGCCGGTGGTCAGGTCGAGAGGATTCAGCAGCGGCAAATAGGGCAAGGGGGCCATGGCGCCGTCATGGCCCAGGTTCCAGACCACGACCAGCATCGCCATCAATGCGGTGCCGCTGGGGATGACGACAGTGCGATACCACTGGCCCAGCGGTGCGCATGGCCAGCCGTCGGCCAGGCTGCGGCGCAGCAGGAACACGAGGGCCAGCATCATGAACCAGCTCGGCAGGTAGTTGCTCCAGGCGGCATCGATGGCCCAATCGGCTTGTACCGCGAGTAGCGGATCGGTGGGCCCGGCAAGCCAGCTGTCGATCACGATGGCGCCGGCGGGCCATAGGGCCAGCCACGGTCCGCCGGTGCGCACCGCGTGCAGGAATCCGAGCAGGTATCGATTGAGTTCCGCACCGCCTGCGCTCCAGCGCAGCATCGCATACTCGCTGCTGGCCCACAGGATCGCCCAGGCGATCCAACTCGCCGCTTCGGGTAGCGTGTGCGTCGCATACAGCGTTTTCAAGGTGGCCGCCGTGACCAGGGCCAGCATGCCCCAGCAGGCAGTGGCGAGCCAGCGCAGTTGCGGCCACGCCAGGCGTGGTGCGAGCCGCATGCCGGCAATGGTGGTGAGCGCGACCGCCGCTGCGTACATCAAGGTCCAGCGCGCAGTTGGATTACCCAGCTCCGCAGGCAGGAAATCGATCATCCTGCCTGCCGCAATTTTAAGGACGGGACCGAACCACCAGATGCCCGCCCACAGCAGGAGGGCTGAGGCGGCCGCGCTGCCGGACTGCCCGGCATCTGGCTGCCCGACGTCGGCGCGCCGCAGCATGCGGCTGGTCACGAATGCCGCGACGGCCAGCATGACGACGCCCAGCAGGGGCTGTTCCCCGCTGGTCTCGAGCATCGCGGTGAACGACCATCCCCGCGCACAGACGATTCCCACGGCCGCGGCGCCTGCGATCTGGGCCGCCAGGGCCAGCCCGCGCGCCAGCGGCCACGCCGTGCGGACGCCGACAAGGTACAACAGCACGGCCGTAAACAAGGCGCCACTCACCATCCAGTTCGCCAGGGCGCCGCGGGCGGTACGAAGGACCGCTTCGCTCCAGCATGCGCCAAGCAGGGCGACTGCGGCCAGCAACAGGCCGACCCCGGCAACCTCCCGCAAGCAGTCGTCATCGCCCGCATGCTTGCGCAGGTCGGTCGCGATGACGAATGCACTGGCACCGAGCAGCAGGAATCCCAGCCATAGCTTGGCCGCGAGTGCAGTGTCGGCAGTGAGACCGGTCGCTGCGGCGATGAAGCTCACCCAGGCGCCCACTTGCAGCAGCAGCCCGAATACGAGGGCAAGCTGACGCCGGTTACGCAGGCCGAGCCAGACAAATCCTGCGCCTTCGAGCGCCCATGCGGCCGAAGTCCAGCGCGCATCGAGCGCAAACGGAACGGCGAGCGTGCCGAAGATGACGCCAACTACGGCGAAGGTCTCGACCATCAGGCGCAAGCGCTCCTGTCCGCTGCGCCACAGCGAGATGCCGAGGGCCAGATAAAATCCGCCCAGGCCGAGCGCAGTAAAGGCAAGGCCGAACGGCATGTCTCTGACCAGGCCGACCTGGAACCCGAATGCGAGCAGCGGCGTGCCCAGGACCAGCGTGATGTCGACGTCGTCCTTCTTGCGCGTTCTTTCACGGGTCGCGAACGCAAGCGGAATCGCAACGTAGCACAGGAAGAACAGGATCAGGAACACCTGCGCCGACCAAGAATTCCGGGGAGTAGCGCAACCCGCCCCAGGCGGCGCCGATGATGAAGGTGAAGACGAACCCCAGCAGATTGAGCGAGTGCCATGAACGCATGAAGGCCAGGACGAACACGCCGGTGTTGAGCAGTGCGTAGTAGGTGAAGAGTGCGATGTGGTTCCCGACTTCGCCGCTCGCCAGTAACACGGGAGATGCGAAGCCGCCGGTGATGCCGAAAACCGCGAGCCAGGGGGCTTCTTGCAGGACTGCCAGCAGGCAGGTAAAAGCGGTGAGGCACGCCAGCAGTGCGAACGCGAAACCGGAAGGGATCAGCGCGTAGAGTTGATAAGCACTAAAGATCACCAGCATCAGGATGGCGATCGCCGTACCCTGGATCGGCAGTGCGAGCTCCCTGCGCGTCAAGCGCAGGCGCCACCCCCAGGCCAGCAATCCGATGTCGGCCAGGACCACGGCGGCCAGGCGCAGCTCGATCGGGATGGTAAAAGTCACGGCGACATACTTGAGCAGAAAGCCGATGCCGATGAAAAGGATCACGAGACCGAGCTTGGCGACCAGGTTGCCGGTCAAAAGCCAGTTCCGGGCGGCAATGAGCCAGCGTGGTGGCGGTGGTTCCAGGTAGGGAGCCGGAACTGGCTCTTCCTGAAATGGGGGCGTGGCTTGGGCGCTGACAGGGATTGCCGGCTCGGGCGTCGGCTCGGGCGGAGGCATCTTGGCGAAATCGGGCAGTGGCGCTACAACCGGAACCATGTTGTCAGGTTGCCGCGCGGACTTCGTGCGAGATCGGCGCGTCGTGATTCGGTGTAGCTGCTCGTTCAAGGCCTTGAGCCGCTTCTCCAGGTCGGCGATTCTGCTCTCTTTGCTCAATCCCATGAGCCATGCGACAAGAAACGGGTAACCCAGGATTGCCAGTACCACGAAGCCGAGCTCATGCATAGTCGCCTCAACGTGTGATGTTGGTAAGCGTCCAACCGCCCCACCTTCACAGCGGAATCAGGTCGGCGTAGAGTCCGGAAATGGCAGCAGCGAATCGATTCGGCTGTTCGGGCAGGTAGGCAGTTTCTCGAGTGTCTCAG
>NZ_JCASIL010000038.1:0-9329 GCF_059685725.1 Telluria sp. RT2P19 | reverse complement strand
ATTGCTGAGATAACGTATTTCTTTTTCGTGAACATTTGATAATTTAAGTAATCAAGAACCGAAGTTCTTGGCACCTTCATCAAACGCCCACACTTATCGACTGTTAATTTTTAAAGAGCTTTATTCGGTACTGCGTCATCTGCTGCTTGCTTCGAAGCGTTGTGTTCGTCAGCAGCAGAGAGGCGAGAGTATGAAGTGTTTCTCATTTTTCGTCAACCTCTTTTTTCTCTTCGCTTTCGCTACCGTAAGGTGGCGTCTGCGTCGAGGAGCAAGACTATAGCAAAGGCAAACGTAGTCCGCAAGCCCGGTTTCACGAAGCGCGCGATAAATCCGCCAGAAGAAAATCCACTACCGCTTCTTCATCGACCGGCGTCTTCAGCGCAAGCATGACGCCTTTCAACTCACCATCCCAGCAAGCATCTCGTCCGGGCGGCGCCAGGCGACGGCACGACTCAGCGGCTGCGCCCGCCGCCGCACGATAATCCTGCGCACCGAAACGCCATGGCAGCGCGCCGAATTGCTGCATCACGACATTGGCAATGGCGATCCCCGGCCAATCGAAGTCGCCGTGATAATGCAGCCGCGCCCCCGCCGCCGCCAGTTGCGACAACAAGGTCTGCTGCGCCGCCGCCGGCATGCCATCGGTGCAGACCAGCGGCGCGCACTCCGCGCCGAGGGTGTCGGCCGCGATCGCGACGATATTGGGATTCTCGCATACAAAGACAGCGCGCTGCGCCACATCCCAATGGCGGCGCGTGCGTAGCAGCGCGCGCAAGGACAGGTAATCGGGCTCGCCGCAACGACCTTCATTCCCCGGCAAATTGAGCGCCAGCGCCGGACGCGCCAGGGCATTGACCAGGATGCCCGCCGTCGCCCATTGCGTGCGAGCCGATTCCTCCTGCTCGCCTTCTTCCAGTTCGTCGGCCCGGGCATGGCGCAGCGCTGCCAGCACCAGCGCGGCCACCGGCCGCCCGGTGTCGAGCGCATGGGCGTCACCCAGTACCTGCGCCGCCAGCTGCGAGCGCGTGCTGCCCCCCTGGCGCGGCAGCGCCGCCAGCACCCTGGCAGCCTCGCCGCACAGCCGGGCCGCCGTGGCCAGTTGTCCGCCACTGGCGCGCTTCAAGGCGCCCAACGCGCGCGGTTGCGCAAGCCACGCGGCGATACGCGGCTCGGCCAGCGAGGCCTGGAAATCGCTCCACTCCAGCACGGTCGACTCGCGCAAGGCCCTCAAATCGTGAAGCGGTCCATCAAGCAGTTCGAGCGCTTGGCGCAGGGATGCCGCCGCGCCGCTGCGCAGCAAGACCGCATCCAGGTCGGCGATGTCGAAGCGCAACGATGCGCCACCTGCAGCCGGCCGTCCCAGCAAGCCGCACAGCGCCAGGCGTTCGGCAGCGTCCAGCTGCCCCAGCGTGACCGTGCCGCCGTCGCGTCCCTGTTCGTATCGCTTGCGCAGGCGCGCACGCAGTCCGGCCAGTGCCGGGCCGCCCAGCAGGCGGTCCAGGCGTGCGCGATCGGCCATCAGGCCACCTCGGCGTCAAGCGGCGGCGGGAAGCGGCGCACCCCATCGCCTTCGAGCCGGCGCGCCCGGCCATCCCAGCGCCAGCGCGACACGTGCACCGCGTCGATGCCTTCGCGCCGCTGCAGCTGGCAGATCGAGACCCCGGGCAGCTCGGCATAGCAGGCCCATTCGCGCTCGCTGGTCATCACGAAATCGAGATCGAATTCGCGCACCAGCGCCATGCAGTGTGCGCGCGCGGCATCGTCGATGCCGGCGAAGGCTTCGTCCAACAACACCAGGCGTGGCGCATCTTTCGAGCCGCCATGCGTATAAAAACTCGACACCGCGGCGAACAACGGCACGGTCAGGCCAAGCGCGCGCTCGCCGCTGGACGCCGGTCCCGCCAGCGGACGCCATTGCCCGTCCTGCCAGCGCTGCACCCGGAACCGGTGCCAGCGCCGGTAGTCGAGCGCGCGCGCCAGCATCTCGAGCAGGCTCGCGCTCTCGCCGTCGGCGCGGGTGCGCTCGGCCGTGATGCGGTTCTGCAGCATGGTGCCGACCACTTGCCGGTCTTGCGCCGACCAGGCATCGAAGCTGGTGTTGAGCAGGCGCTTGCGCGCCGCCTCCAGGCCCACCGGCGCCCCTTCCGCCCCTTCGGGCAAAGGCTGCCAGTCGAGCCGGAACTTGACGCCGGTCGAGGTTGGCCGCTTCGCCAGTTCGTTATTGATCGCGTTGCGGCGCGCCTCGGCTTCGCGCAGCATGCGCTGAATTGCCGCCGCGACTTCGGCTTGCAGGTGGTTCTCGAGCACCTCGGTCTCGCGCGCCGTCAGCAAGGCCTGGCGCTGCGCGATCTCGTCGCGCAGGCTGGTTTCGATCAGGTCGGGCCGTTGCGGACGGTTCTGATAGATGATCGTCACGATCATCCCGAAGTCGGTGGTTTCGGCCTGGGCCTGGTGGCCAAGCGCGGTCAGGGCCGTCAGCAGGCTGGTGTAGTCATGCGAGAACGCGCTCTGCACGCGCGACCATTCGGCGTCGTCCGACGCAACCGCCTGCAAGGCCTGCTCGGCACGGCGCGCGACGCCGAGCGCGCCCTCGATATTCCAGGTCGGCACATCTGCGTCGAGTTCGGGCAAGGCCACCGCCAGCAGGCCCGTGGCGCAGAAGCGCTCCAGCGCCTGCACCGCCAGCTGGCGCGCTTCCTGGCGTTCGGTCAACGCACGGTCGGCGTCTTCGACCCGCTGCTCGCTGCGCGCCAGGTCCTTGCCGGCCTGGGCGACATCGTGGCCAGCCTGGCGCTGCGCCTGCTCGCCGGCGATGACTGCGTTGCGATAGCGCGCCAGCCTGAGTTCGAGCTCGCCGATCTGGCTTCCCACCCGCTCGCGCAGGCTGCGCACCCGGGCTTCGGCTTCGTCCAGTTCGGCCTGCCGCTGCACGGCAAGCTCGCGCGCCGCGGCCAGGTCGCGCGCCAGTTCGTCGGTGCGGGTGGCCTGGCGTTCGCGCTCCGGCCAGACGTGGCGCACCTCGGCGCTGCGCAGCAACAGGTCGTGCAGCGCGCCCTCGAAATCGCGCAACGCCGCACCAGCCTGTTCCAGCCCGGCCGCATCCGGCGCCAAGCCAAGGTCGCCCGCATCGTGCAACAGCTGCTCGCGGGCGGCGCGCCAGGCGGCGTCGCTCGCGCCCAGGCGCTCATCGGCCTGCGCCAGCCGGGTCAGCGACTGGCGGCGCTGCTGCTCGAGCGCAGCCGCCGTCACGTGCGCCGTGCGCAATCCGGCATCCGACGGCGCACTACGCCATTCCTGCGCCGCGCGGGCACGCCGCTCCCCAAGATCGGCCAGCAGCGCGTCAAGCCGCGCGAGGTCGCGCCGCAGCGCCTCGAGCTCGGCGCCGATCTGCGCGATGCGCAAGCGCCGTGCCTCGGCGCGGCTGGCGGCGCCGATGTATTCGGCGGCGCTCTTGCGCCAGTCGCCAGCCAGCGGCCCGACACGGAAGCGGCCATCCGGCGCTACCCAGGCCTCGGCGCCGTCCTGGGCCGACATTGAGCAGGCGATCGAGCGCAGCAGGCGTTGCAGTTGCCCGGCATCGACCGCGGCGCCGGCGGCCGGGACGATCCAGCCGGCCAGCGCCTGCGCCTGCTCCTTGCGCGCCAGCAGGAAGGTATCGCCCAGGCCAGTGCCGGTTGCTGCGAGCGTGCCGTCGGGCGCGACCCACGCGTCGAGGATGCCGCTCGCCTCCAGCGCCGCCTCCAAGCCGGCCTGTTCGCCCTCGGCCCAGGCGCGCTGGGGATTGAATTCGACCAGTTTCCAGAATGGCGCGCCGGCGCGCGGCACTGCACGCGCGTCCGGCGCACGCTGGTAGGGCGCGGGTGGCCCCTGGTCTTCGCCAAGCGCCAAACGCGCATGTTCGGCTTCCAGCGCCTGCCGTTGCGCATCGACGCCATCCCTTTGCTGGCGCGCGTCGGCTTCGTGCTGCGACAGCCGCAGGCTGGCGGCATGCTGCGCGTCTTCCAGTGCCTGGCGCGCGGGATTGTCGCCTTCCAGCGTGGCGCTCCAGTCGCCCAGCGCCTCGAACAATGCGGCCTGGTCGACCAGCGCCAGTTCGCGCAGCGTCCCGGCATGGTCTTGCCAGGCCGCGACCAGGGCCTCGCCTGCCGTCGCCACCGCCGCATCGGCCTCGGTGGCGCGCGCCGCCGCTTCAGCCAGTTCGACTGCGCGGTCGTCGCGCGTGCGCTGTGCATCGCGGCGGCGCTGTCCGGACTCGCGCTCCTGGCGCAGGCGTCCTTCGACCACGCCGATATCGGCGCGGCGCTGCGCGGCAAGCTGGCGCAGGCTTTGCTGCAACTGGACATAGGCGCGCTCCGGCAGGCCAGCGGCGGCGTCGGCCTCGGCCAGCGCGGCGGCATCGCTCCAGGCGTCGCGCGCCGTCACGCCGGCTTGCTGCGCCCGCGTCTCGGTCGCGGCGTAAGCCTGCCCCAGTGCGGTGCGCGCGGCCCCTGCCCTGGCTTGTATCTGTTCGAGCAGCTGAGCGTCGCGTGCATGCCGCTCCTGGTTGCGGCGCACGTCCGCCTGCGCCGCCTGCATGTCGTTACGCGAAGCCAGTGCCAGCCGCTCCAGTTGACCCAGGCGGTTGGCATCCTGCATCAGCGGATCGGACTGGATCTCGTCGAGCGCGGCGCGATCTTGCGCCAGTTGGCTATCGATCTCGCCCAGCCTGCGCTGCTGCTGCGCTTCTTCAGCGGCGGCTTTCTCGAGCACTGTGCGGGCTTCGTTCAGTTCGCGGCTGGATTTATCGAATCCGGTCTGGGCCGAGCGCAGCACCTGGGCCTGGCGCCGCGCATTGACGCGTGCATAGCGCTGGTACAAGCCATTGAAGCCGCCGATCGCCTTTGCCAGTGCCTGCAGCTCGGCCAGTTGCAGGCCATATTCTTCGAGCTGGCTCATGGCCTCGGCCACGTCGGTCAACAGGTCGTCGGACAACGGCGGCAACGCCTCGGTCAGCGCGTTCGACAGGTTTTCTTCGTTCGGTTTCTTGGACAACTGCGGCTGGCGCAGCTGGATCAAGGTATCCATCAGCGCACCATAGCGCGCCTCGCCCAGGTGGAACAGGCGCTCGTCGACCGCGCGTCGATACGCGGTTGCGGTCTCGAACACCCGCCCGTGCTCGCCCAGCGCCAATCCCAGGCGGTCCTTGCCCAGCACCGCGCGCTGCGGATTGATCAGCCACAGCTCGCGGCCGATGCGCTGGCCCTCGGTGACGAAGAACCAGCTGTCGACCTGGTTGCGCGCCGCCACCGCCGACAGGCCGCAGCCGAGTGTCAGGTAGCGCGGCGTGCCATCTTCGTCGATGCGGCCGAACTCGATCCAGGCGTAGCCGATGCGCCGCTCGTGCTTGCCGAGCAGGAGATTCCACGCCATGCGCTTGCCGGGATCGCCATCCGGTTCGATCCGCGACGGCTTGAGACTGGCGTCGAACAGGAAGGGCAAGGTCAGCGACAGGACCTTCGACTTGCCGGTGCCGTTATTGCCGCGCAAAAGCAGGTGGCCGTCGTGGAACCAGAATTCCTCGCTATCGTAGTGGAATAGTTCGACCAGGCCGAGGCGCAGCGGCTGCCAGCGCTCGCGCAGCGGTTCGGGCAGTGCCGGCGTCTGGGGGGCGGCGGAATCGAGCTGGAATAATGAATCGGTCATCAGAAGAGGTCTGTCTGGGCCAGTGGAGCGTTATGGTTGGCGGGGCTCTTGCGCGCCACGATGTCGGTGCTGCCGAGCGAGAAGCGGGCCAGGGCCGGCAGCGTGCGCACCGTCTCGCCTTCGCGCCGAACCAGCCGCAGCGACGCCAGGCGCGCCAGCGCATTGCGCGCCAGTTCCTGTTCGGCGCCCGGCAGGCGCGCGGCCTTGTTCCAGTAGCGGCCATATTCCTGCACTGCCGCACGGATGAATTCCTGCACCGCGTCTTCGGTGACGAGCGTGCCCGGCGCGGCGCGCTCGGCGCCGGCCAGGTATTCCGCCACCAGTAGCGTGACATGCGACGCGGTGCCGGTGGCCGGCATCGCGATGTCGGTCAGTTCGCCGGCTTCGTCGACCAGGGCCAGCCCTTCCGCGCGCTGCTCCGGAGCCAGCCCGGTCGCCTCGCACAGGCGGGCGGCAAGGGCGCCGCGCTGGTTCACGAAATAGGCGCGGATGGCGGGGTCGGCGTCGAGCTCATCGAAATACAGCACCGGATCGTCGAGCAGGCGCCGCGCCAGGTGGTGGCGCATCGCGGTGCGCCGCCCCTCGTCGCTGTCGGGGATGAATTCGTCGGTCAGGGCGGCAAGACGTGCATCGAGCGTGGCCGGGGCACTGTCGGCGGGCCAGGTCGACGCGCCGCGCGAACTGGCCATCAACCCGGCCAGCACGCGCCGCTGCACATCGTACAGCGCGTCGCCCGCATGGCTCACGAAGGCGTCCTCGTCGCCGGCCACCCGCTGCAGCACGCCCAGCGACAGTAAATAGCGGCAGATGGCGACCAGCTCGCGCCGCTCGTGGTGCGACTCAAGCAGGAAGCTGAAACCGCGCTCGGCCAGTTCGGGATCGGCGGCCAGGGCAAGTAGCCGTTCACCAAGTGCGCGCAGGGTGATCTGCGGATCGGAGCGCTCGAGCGCCGCGCAGGCCAGGCAGAACAGGATGTAGCGGCGGCGGTCGAAGTCGGGCGCGCCGCGGGTGACGTCGCCCAGGTCGGCCGGTCGCTTGTACAGGCGCGCGCAGTCATGCTCGACGTGCAGGATCCAGCCGGCCGACTGCGAGAACCAGTCGCGTAATTCCTGTGCATGGCGCCGCACCGCGCCGAAGTCGGCGTGGGCCGCCGTCATCAGGGGGCACATCAGCAGTGCGCGCAAGGCGTCGCGCCGCTCTTCGTCGCGGTGGCGGCTCAGGACATCGCCGACCTGGGCGGCGCCGGGACGGGCGCGGCTCATGGCCGGTCTCCAGTGGGGGTGATGGTCAGCAGGTGGTCACGCCCGGAGAACACACCCAGAGCGGTCTGGATGCTGGCGTGGCTGCCATCGGCCAGCGGCTCGAGGCGGATGCGCAGCAGGCCGTCGGCGCTATGGCATTCGACCGCCTGGCCCGGATCACGCTGCGCTACCAGGGCCTCGCCCAGCAGGGCCAGGAACAGGCGAAACGCATGCGTGTCAAGCGTCGCCAGTTCGGACAGCCTGGACGGCCGGCCATTGGCGAGCGTGGCGCGAGCGGCGTCGATCTGCGCCCGTTCTTCGGCGATGTGGGCGGCCAGCATGGCGCGTTCGGCATCGCGGTCGCGCACATGGGGCGGCGCGCCGCGCGGCGTGACCTCGCCCTGTTCGCGCAGGCGCGGATGAATCGGCACCGCGGGCGCATCGGCCCATGGCGTCGAGGCGGGCAGCTGTTCATGCCGCGCCACGGCTTCGCTCTGCAGGCTGAAATGGCGCGCCGGATTGAGGGCAAAGCCGGCGCGCCACAGGCGGTGCGCTTCATCGTCGTCGCGCGCATCGGCGAACCAGCGCGCCATGATGCGAAAGTCGGCAGACCGGTCGCTGCGTCCACTGCGGCGCTCGTTGAGGGCCGCCACCGCCGCCAGCAATTGGGGAATCGCCGAACGCACCCGGGCGCGCAGCAATTCGGATTGCGCCGGGATGTGGCCGTCGCTGATGAACCAGCGCGACAGCCCGCGCCACCGTTCGCGCCAGGTAACCATGCGTGCCTCGAGCGCCGCTGCTTCTTGCGCGCCAGGGGCGCTGTCGCGCCGTTCGCGGCCGGCGGCCAGCATCAGGAGCGACTCGATGACAGCATCGAGTTCGACGATGCGCGCGGCGATCAGGCCGGAGCGGGCGACCAGGTCGCCGACGAAACGCTGCAGGTAGTCGATCAGGCGCTGCTTGAAGGCGATCACCGCCTGCACCTCGGCCTGCTGCAGCTCGATGGCGCGGGCGACACCGGCCATAAAGGCCTGGGCTTCGTCGGCCAGGCGCTCGAACACGCGCACCAGGTCGCGCAATACCGTGTGTACCTTGGCCGCATCGGGCACCGGTTCGGCCGCCAGGGCGATCAGGGCGTTGAGGTCGGTGAGGATATCCTCGAGCGCGACGGTCTGCAGCTCGCTCTGGCGCGCCAGTGTCTGCGCGAAGGTGATCAGCGCGGCTTCGACCGCTTCGCCACCCAGCGACAGGCGGTACAGGTAGCGGGCGCGATAGAAGTCTTCGATGCTCGAGACCCGGGCCGTATCCGGCTGGGCTTCCAGGTTGCCCCAGTCCGCCAACTGGGTCAGCGCCATCTGGATCTCGTCGAGCGATGGCGTGGCGCCAGGCCAGCGCGCTTCGATCTGCACTTCGTCGGGCCGCAGCTGCAGGCGAAACTGGCGCTTGGCGGCGGCGAAGGTTTCCATGATCGCGCGGTAATGCGCGGCCTTATCGGTGGCCACGTGACGGAACAGGCTGGTGGTGGAATGGACGGGATCGATCATTCAGGATATGCGGATTGGCACCGGATGACTATAGTGGCATACCAGCGCTTGCGTCAAACCGACATCGATGCAAGCAGCGCGTGATGCCAGCGTTCCTGGCGCGTCTTGTGCAGGCGATACCAGGCTTGCGCGGTTTCCGGGCGCCAGACTTTCAGCATCTTGAGCACCTCGTAGGAAAATTCAACGGGCGCTAGTCCGCTTGCCGTGATGAGGTTATTGCCGCGAACTGCTGCTTCCTTGCGATAGAGCGCTTCGCCACGGTAGTTGGGGCAAGCCTGTTTTAGCTGGCCGAGATCGTTCGAGGTGTGACGCCGCTTGTCGAGCGCGCCGATATTCGCCAAGCCAATCGTTGCGCCACAGATTGCGGCTACCTGATGTCCCTGGTCGAGCGCATCGCGGGCTAGTTCCAGTAATGGAAGTGCCTGCGGCGTCAGCCAGTTGTTCGCGCCTGGGAGCAGAAGTACATCACCTTTGTTCAATGCGATTGCGTCGATCGTTGTGTGCGGCAAATAGGTAATGCCGCCCATGCTGATGACTGGATCCAGGTTTAGCCCGACGTTGAGCAGCTTGAAATCCATTTCGGGATCCGCGAAAAACCTGCGGCTATGCAATTCGGCGGTCAGATAGCCGATTTCCCAATCGGCCATCGTATCGATTACCGCCAGATAAGCTTTCATTTCTGTTCCTTCGTATGTGGCGATGGCTGGATTCCAAAGCGAAAAACCCCCGCTCAGATCACTGAGCGGGGGTTTTTCTATATAACTAGCCTGACGATAACCTACTTTCACACTGGTTGCAGCACTATCATCGGCGCAAAGTCGTTTCACGGTCCTGTTCGGGATGGGAAGGGGTGGGACCGACT
>NZ_JCASIL010000037.1:0-11637 GCF_059685725.1 Telluria sp. RT2P19 | reverse complement strand
ACCGTGAAACGACTTTGCGCCGATGATAGTGCTGCAACCAGTGTGAAAGTAGGTTATCGTCAGGCTAGTTATATAGAAAAACCCCGCTCAGTGATCTGAGCGGGGTTTTTTGCTTTCTGTGGTCTGCTACTATCCCATGTTCACATCACTTCGGAAATCTGTCGGGCCAATAGGTAGTTCAACGCCTATCTGACAAGAGAATTTGGGCGTCGTGAAAATGGATTCTCCTGACCAGGCGATTCCATGACGGTTCCATGTCCCTGCACACGGCAACCATACGCAACAACGCACGTTCCGTTGCCTTCTTCTCCAGTTGCCTGTTGATGTTAGAAACAGCATCCGCTGCATCCTCGGCCAGCGTCGACATGGTCGCAGGCCGACAGGTCGAATCGCTGACTATCAAGAACCCGTAAGCGAACGCCAGCATCGTTTTCGAAGCGGATTACGGGTCAGGAATGATAGGGCGAGATCATCGATGGGCTGACTTCGAATGCATGTATCTTCACCTATAAGCGCCTTGGATACGGTAACAGCCAGGTCTTGTCAAGAAACCCAAGTGCCGAAAGATCAAGGCGCGAGCATGGGATCTCGTTATCAGCCGACCTGGTTGTCAGCCGTCTCTGGAGCTTTGCGGCGGCGAAGCCGCCAGCCTATGGATACCTTGCACGGGACCGTATCAACGGTCGAAGATCTGGTCCACTCCGTCATCGATCGCACCTTCTCCTTGGCGCCATTCGAGGATGTCGCCAGGTTGGCAAGCAAGTTTTTCGCAGATTTTCTCGAGCGTTGAAAAACGGATTCCCCGGACTTTACCCGACTTGAGTAAGGATAGATTCTGCTCCGTGATCCCAATAAAACTAGCCAGCTCCTTGGACTTCAACTTGCGTTTGGCCAACATGACGTCGAGATTGATGATGATCGCCATCAGATGAAGCCCTCGTTCTCTTCACTCACACGACGGCCCTCATGCATCACTCCGGCGATCAGGTAAAACAGGCTGCAAACCAGGATCAGCAACAATTCGCTTGAGCTCAAGTCAATCGAAACTGGATAGGTTTTGCCGTTACCCAGCAGATTAAAGGCAATCTCACGCAATGGCTTTTCCAGAGCGAACAGCAGGATTGCCAGGAAAATTGCTCCCGCCGATGCACGCAACAGGGCGATCGTGTCGACCGCAAATATCCGGCCGTGCTGAAAATGGCTCAAGGTCTGGCCGAGCCACACCAAACCGATGGTGAGCGCCACCAATCCTGGCAGGCCCAACGCGACCCCAGTCGCCTTCTGCTGCGCGGACAAGTCCTGCACAAGTCCTGGCGCCATTCCGTCAGGACTAAGTTGAACGTGAAGAGGACCAAGTTCTAACGGCATCGGAATAATCCACGCAAGCAAGAAAAAGATGATTTGAACCGAAAGAAATGCTAATAACAGCCAGCGAATAATATTGCAAAGGCGAAATAATGGAGTCAGCTGCACCGGATGAGTAACGGTTTTGTTCATGATCTGCTCCGCCCTTGCATTTTTCGACACACCACTGTTTGTCGATGTGACAATTGTTATTGTACTGCAGCAAATTACGTTTGTGTTACTTCATTTTTATGAATTGAAGCGGTGCCGTCTTATTGAAGCGAATATTTATCATTGTCAAACATTAAGATCTTACTGCTTGACAGTATTTTTTTGCCAACGTAGACTTCATTTGTATTTACGATAATCGCATCGTCCTACCAACGTTGCTAGGCTAGGACGTATTGCCAGGTCATGTTCACGGTCCAGTTCCGTGAGGTCAACTCATCATATCGATGGAGATACACCATGCAAGCTAGAGACCTCACGCTTGACGATTTTTCGATCGAAGCCCTGGAGGCCCGCTTCGAAATGGAAGCATTGGTCGAGCCGCCTCAAGAGGCCAGTTGGAAGTCGACGTGTAGCTATGCGGGCTTGTTTAGCACCTTCGAGTAAAGGTGTCGAGCGCTAGCGGAGCGTTCAGACTGGCATGCAAAAGGCTGTGTCCATCACGGCGCAACTGGCTGGATCCACCATGTCCATTCCCGATACATCGATTCCCTTATTAAAGATCGGGATTACCATCGTTCCCTGTGAGGATACTGTAGAAGGATTGCCTAAGCGCTATCTTCTAACAGTTGGTAATGCATATTTCCTGATCTCGTTCAAAGCCAGGGCCCTTGTACTAGCGTTACTGCACCGCCCAGAAACGCGGCGACACCTTGAAATTGCATTCGCAGCCGAAGCGGGCGACTACATGCCGGCTGATCGCCTCATCGCGCTCGCTCAACAGACCTTGCCATCGGCCTTGTTCCGCGGCACGGCGCTGCCAATCGCGGCGAAACCCTTCCTTATCAGCTGGATCTTGCTCCGCCCCCAGCCTGCTGCGCGCGTGGCCGCGCACCTTGGTTGGCTGTTCAAGTCGCAGGTCGTCATCGTTCTCGTCGCCATATTCGTGGTGATGCATGCGGCCGTCTTACAAGACGCAATTCATCTTGTCCATGACGCCTGGACAATCCAGGAAACGTTGGCACTTACTATATTGTTCCTGTTCAGCGGCCTGGTTCATGAACTCGGCCATATTGCGGCATGCCACCACTTTCGCTGCCCGCACGGCGGCATCGGATTCGGGCTGTATTTCATCTTCCCGGTCTGGTATGCGGACGTCACCCACGCATGGCAACTGCAGGCCCGCCAGCGTGCGGTAATCGACCTTGGCGGCGTGTATTTCCAGTCGATCCTCCTCATCGCGGTCGATGCCGTCGCACTGGCAAGCGGGAATCCGCTCGCTCTCAAGCTGGTCTGGCTAGTCACCTTCGCCATGCTCTTCACGCTCAACCCGGTTTTCAAGTTCGATGGTTATTGGCTGCTATCGGACCTGAGCGGCTTGCACAACCTCCACCAACAGGTCAGGCAGTCGGTCACCGTCCTGATCGCGCGTGCGATGGGCAAGCAAGGCATGCCCCGACCGCCGCTGCAGGTGGCGATCCTGTATGTGTATCTGCTGTTGAGCGCAGGCTATTTCTTCTATGTCGGCCTGTTTCTCGAACGCGAGCTTCATTCGTTTGGCGCCACCCTGTCAGTCGCGCCACCCGCGCATTGGCAGTCGCTGATGCTGGTGGATGATGCGCGCTGCCCGGACGTGGCATTGGCGCTCGGTCATTGTCTGGGCATGCTGATCTGGCCCCTGATGATCGTGTTCGCCAGCATATTTTTTCTGAACCGGCTGCGCCAGGCGGTGAATGTGATCGCGACCGGCATTCGTGCGGCCCGCGAACTGCCTCCTCGCCGCACGCACATGTAGGGGACCTCCATGTTTTCGCACATCAGCTTGTTAGGGCGACTCGCCGCCTGGCGCACGCGTCCGCAAGCGCCGATCATCAAGCAGCCCGATACCCAGCAATCGATTCTGCAAACGGCGGCCGGCATGGCTTATTACCTCGGCTTGAGTGAGGAAGACGCCACCTTGCGTGCTCAGGCGGCGTTCGAGCGGCGCGAACGGCGCGGAAGGCAGCCGTTCAGCGATGGGCTGGTCGTCCCCCCCGAACAGGCGCACAGACTGCTGCATCGGTCGCTCAAGCAACATGGATCCTGTCTCATGTCATTGCCATTCAGCGGCGCCGCACTCGAGCTTCTGCATGAACTCGCTCTGGACGGCAGTTTGCCATTGATACTGGTGGAAGGTCCGGCCCTCGCCAAACTTTCCGCAGGCTTGGGGGCAACGATTCAAGATCTGCCTCGCTGCCAGACACGAGATGTGATCAAGCACGTCAAAATACAGGTCGCGCAGCCTCAGGCGGTCGTGTACGTCAGTTTTCCCGAGTTGCACACGTTGACGGTGGGCACAACAGCGAACACGAGTTTCCTGGGCAAGGCATGCCGCTTTTCAGTGTTTGACCCCTTGTTGTGTCGTTATGGCCTCAATACGCTTCTCACGATCGGCTATTTCCCGGCCTCCGCCGGCGTTGGGCCGGAGCTGGTGAGTTGCGAAGCGCCAAAGGTGGGGCCTGAGGAACATACGAAGGCGATAACGACGCTGCTGCGTTGGTTACTCGGACATCTGCAGGTATCGGCCTCGGTCGCCCCCGACGATACGCTTTCCTGGCATCACTTGTATCGGGCAAGCATGCATTGTTACCAGATCGAGCGGCAAAATCGGATCGAGCAACTGGATGCGTATTTCAACGCCTGGAGAAGTTCGCCCGGTGGCATGCCTGAGAAACTCTGCCGCGTCGCGGCGGCGCGTGTAGCGGCACTTCGCGCTGCTGCGTGAATTTACTGGAAGGATAGGCAAGTGGCTTATTTCCCCGAGCTGGTAGTGCGATGCAGGATCGCCGCCGCACGCGCCCGATTATTGATGTCGTCCGGCGAGGCTGCCACCCTTCTGAAGGGGCGGATCGACCATTCGATTCGTATCGCATTTCCCGACTTAAGCGCAGCGGGAAGGGCCGAGCTGTTCGTGCGCCACTGGGTATCGATGCGCAAGTTTGCGTTGATCAAGCAGTACCTGACATCACTGCAAGCCAGCGAGCTCAATATCTTTCTTGACCGCCATGTGCGGGTCGATGGGCGCGAGCATCTCGACGCAGTGATGGAGAGCGAAGCGCCAGTCATTTTTGTCACGCCTCACTATGGCAATTTTGCGGCTGGATGCCTGAAGCTGATCAAGGAGATCGGCCATCGCAAGACGATCAACGCTTTCTACAACCCACCTTTGAAGAGCCACAGTTCCCAGGGATTCGAAGACTTGTTCCATCGCCTTGGCTATGGGTATAACGCCCTGTTCAATGACGACACCGCGGTGCTGAAAGCGCTGCGGGTGCTCAAGCGGGGAGAGGCATTGACCATGATGCCCGACGTGTTCGACATCACCGGCCATGTCCTGTATGTGCCGTTCTTTGGCCGACTGATTCCAGCCATGGCCGGAACCGCGCTGTTCGCGATCAAGGGCCGGGCGAATGTCATCGTCGGCTATAACTGTCCCGGTGCTGGATTGGCGTCGACCTTGAAGCTTGGCGCGCCGATCCATTACGAACGCACTGGCGATCTCGAGGTCGACCTGGCGACGCTGACCGCCGCCATCTTCGGTGAACTGGAGGCGCAAATCCGGGCGGCCCCCGAGCACTGGATATATCTGCCGAGGATGAGCGATTTGCTGGCGGATCGTCTTCCGGTGGACGCGACTGCGCATGCTGAATGGATGGGAAAACTCGACAGTGCAACACGCCAGTTCGCATCGGTATTGCCTGAATGGCCGGCCATCATGGATGAGCTCAAGTCGATTCCGCTTGACCCCGGGAACGATATCGGGACGACCCCCGCGCCGGGTGTTCCTACTTAGGTTCTTGTTGCTGATGGTCAGGAGAATCCTACAGCGCACCGACCGTTTCTCCTATAGAGCACCTTACCCGCGGGGCGCATCATCAAATTTCTTGTTCAGCAAAGCGGAGGATCGCGATGAAGTCGAAAGAGAAGGTCAAAGGCGGAGACAACCGTGCACGTGGTATCGCAAAACCAAAAACCTTGATGGTGGCCGAGGGCAGCCTGCAGTCCAGGGCGCCGGGCTACGTCATGCCGGGCGGGCTCGACACGCCGTTCCCGAAGGGAAATACCGGATCCATGCAATCCGAATCGACCCGACGCGGCCAGCGCGCTGGCGCCGGCTCGCAGACCGGCGGGTGGAGCGCACGCCAGCAGGCGCAACGCATGCAGGCACGCGGCGAGCAGGACCGGCTTGGCGAGTCGCGGCAGTCCGGGCAGGGTATGGAACAGTACCAGCACGCCGGGTCGCAGGAATCGCCAAGCGGTCCCGATAAATCGCGCCAGACCGGCAACGGCGCCGCCAACCAGCAACGCCAAGGCCGTCCTGACGAGCCGTCATCGGATTCCGGCAGCAAACGCAACCGCTGATAATCCAGGACCTCGACCGTCCACGAACATCACCGACCCGGGCCATGCCCGGGTTTTTTGTTACCGCGTGGCAGCCATGGTACGGCAGGCCACTGCCAGCTTGCGCGAAACTGGTGCACAATGCTTCCAATAGTATTGCCATTTCACCTATGGGAGAAGCATGAACGAACAGGTCGCACGCAATGTCGTGCTGGTGCGCTCGATTGAATACGCCGATGTTGCCCACACGGTCTTGAGCAACGACGATCGCATGTACGCTACCCGCAGCGCGCGCGAACTTGCCGCCTGGCAGGCCGCCGACAGTCGCATGGCGGTGAACCAGCATCACTTCCTGCAGCAACGCGCGGAACAAATCCTCAAGCGCCTGGGTGAGCGCACGCCGGCCTTCGGAGCGTTTGCCCGGCGTGCGCCCGGCATGGGCGGCATCTGGATCGCGCTGCCATTCCTGGCCTTCCTGCTTGGGGCCTTGCTCGACCGTATCGCCGATCCGCACCGCATCGACCTGCTGTCGGCGCCGCTGCTGGCCATCATCGGCTGGAATCTGCTTGTCTATCTTGGCCTGCTGGTCTGGGCCATCGTGCCGGCGGCGCGCCGGCGCAAGAATGGCTCGCCGCTGCTGCGCCGCCTGAGCGTCGGCAAGGCGGTCGCGCCGCGCAAGCTGCCGACCGCCCTGGCCGAAGGCGTCGCCCATTACCTGGCCGATTGGTCCGGGCTGAGCGAGCCGCTCACGCGCGCGCGCCTGACCCGCACCTTCCACCTGGCCGCGGCCGGCTTCGCGCTCGGCGCCGTCGCGTCGCTGTATGCGCGCGGCCTGCTTACCGAATACGTCACCGGATGGGAAAGCACCTTTCTCGATGCGCAGCAGGTGCATACGCTGCTGTCGTGGCTGTTCGCCCCGGCGCTGACGGTATTGCCCTTCTTGCAGGGCTTCTCGCTGGCCGAGATCGAGCAACTGCGCTTTGGCGGCGCCGCCGGCCTGCCGGTCGGGGATCGCTGGGTTCATCTGTATGGCGCGACCTTGCTGCTGCTGGTGATCCTGCCGCGGCTGGTGCTGGCGCTGGTGGCCGGCCTGCGTGCGCGCCACCTCAAGCGCAACTTCCCGATCGATCTCGACCAGCCGTATTATCGCAAACTGGCCGACAGCATCGGCGCCGGTACGCCGG
Source organism: Telluria sp. RT2P19 (assembly GCF_059685725.1). Lineage (NCBI taxonomy): Bacteria > Pseudomonadati > Pseudomonadota > Betaproteobacteria > Burkholderiales > Oxalobacteraceae > Telluria > Telluria sp. RT2P19. Next base: position 4,561 of record NZ_JCASIL010000037.1, on the reverse strand, counting down.
CCGTGCTGCGCGTGATTCCGTATAGCTACACGCTCGACGAGCCGCGCGACCGTGGCCTGTGGGCGATCGCCGCCGCGGCCCTGGGCGGACAGGCGCGGGTACAGTTACTGCCGCCGGTCGGCTACGGCGTCGACCTGAAGGAAGCGCTGCGCGAGACGACCTTGAATGAGGCCGGGATCACCGTGACCATGGTGCTTTTCAGCCTTGCCGCCACGCCCGAGAAGGAAAACCACGGAGCGCTGCTCGATTATCTGGTCAAGCGGGTGCCGCGCGGCGTGGCCGTGTTGCTCGACGAGTCGCCGCTGCTCGAGCGCATCGGCGATCAGGTCGGCGGCGAGCGCGTCGCCGAACGGCATGCCCTGTGGCGCCAGTTCTGCAGCTTCCACGGCGCCTCGGCCCACGTCGTCAACCTGCTCCAGCCCGACAAGCACCCGCTCGAGCTGGGCGCGGGCCTGGTCTTGCCGGAGCTGCGATGATCACGCCCGCCAAAATCCAGTTCGCGCTGGTCTCGCACACCAACAACGGCAAGACCACGCTGGCGCGCACGCTGGTCGGGATGGACGTCGGCGAAATACGCGACGCCGCCCACGTGACCCAGATCTCGGAGGGCTATCCATTACTGAGCACCGAAGAGGGTGACGCGCTGGTATTGTGGGACACGCCGGGCTTCGGCGATTCGGTGCGCCTGCACAAGCGTCTGGCGATGGCCGGCAACCCGATCGGCTGGTTTCTGCGCGAAGTGTTCGACCGCTACCGCGACCGCCCGTTCTGGCTCAGCCAGCAGGCGCTGCGCGCAGCCAGGGAAGAAGCGGACGTGATCCTCTACCTGGTCAACTCGTCGGAGTCGCCCCAGGATGCGGGCTACCTGCCGCCCGAGATGAAGATTCTCGAATGGCTCGGCAAACCGGTGGTCGTGCTGCTCAACCAGGTCGGCCCGCCGCGTCCGGCGCACGAAGAGCAGGCCGAACCCACGCGCTGGAAGCAGCACCTGGCCCAATACTCGGCGGTGAAGGAGGTGCTGCCGCTGGATGCCTTCGCCCGCTGCTGGGTGCACGAACATGTGTTCTACGAATCGGTGAGGCACCTCATCGAGGCGGACAAGCGTCCGGCTTATGCGCGCCTGCTGGCGGCATGGGCCAAGCGCAACCGCGTGCGTTATATGAGTGCGCTGCACATGAGCGCCGAGCAGATCGCGGCCGCCGCGCGCGACAGCGAGCCGCTGGGCGAAGACCGCCGCGGCATGCTGCGTAGCGCATTGAAGGCGGTCGGCATCGGCAAGGACGAGCAACGTCGCCAAGACCTGGCGATGGCGGCGCTGGTGCAGCGCCTGAACGACGGCATCAACCATGCGACCGCGCGCATGCTGTCGCTGTACCGTATCGACCCGGGGCAGGCGGTGAACGTGAACGCGCGCGTGCGCGAGAACTTCGCGGTGCGCGCGCCGGTGGACAAGGCGCAGGCGGGCCTCCTCGGAGCAGTGGCATCGGGCGCGGCGACCGGCCTGTCGGCGGACGCGATGACGGGCGGTCTGACCCTGGGCGCCGGCGCGCTGCTGGGGGCGATCGCCGGCGGCATCACGGCGGCCGGCGCGGCCTGGGGCTTCAACCAGGGCACGGACCGCAACCAGGCGGACGTGAAGTTCGCCAATCCCTTCCTGCAAACACTGCTGGCAAGTGCGATCCTGCGCTACCTGGCGGTGGCGCACTTCGGGCGAGGGAGGGGTAACTATGTGGAGAGCGAAGCGCCGCAGTTCTGGCAGGCCGAGGCCGAGCAGGCCTTGAGCGCCCAGGGTGCCGATGCCGAGCGCCTGTGGCAGTCGGTGCGCGCCGCGCCGGATCTTGGCGCGGCGACCCGGCTGGTCGAGGCGGTGCTGGTGCCAGCGGTGACTGCGACGCTGGGGCGCCTGTATCCCGATGTCGCGTTGCCGGGCGCTGCATCGCCAGCAGCGCCGACAGCAGACCAGGACGCGGTTACTGGAACTGGTACTGGGCGCTGACGCCCAGGATCCAGTTGCGGCCAGGCGCCGCTTCGTAATAGCGGCGGTTGGCGTCGCCCACGATGACCGAGCCGACGTAGTCGCGGTCGAACAGGTTGTTCAGGCGCGCGAACTGGCGCAGTTTCCAACCGCCCAGTTGTTGGCTTGCCTGCACGCGAGCGTTGATGATTGCATAGCCCGGCGCCGGCGTGGCGCCGTTGGTGTCCTCCGCGTACACCTTGCTGTTGGCGATGGTTTCGAGCGCCGCGCCATAGCGGCCTGCCGCTTCCCTCCAGCCGAATTCGCCGTAGAAGCTGGTCTTCGGCAGGCCAGGCAGCCGGCTGCCTTGCGGCACCGCGCCGAACGCTTCGTCGTAAATCGCGTGCAGCATGCTCAGGGCCAGGCGCGCATTCCAACCGGCGCCGAGTTGGGCATCCACCGACAGCTCGCCGCCCTGGCGCAAGGTCGCGCTGGCGTTGCGGTAGCTGGTGCGGCCGCCGGAGGAGGCGTCGACCACCAGCTCGTCTTTCGTCTTGACCTGGAATACCGAGGCGTTCACCCGCACGCCGCTGGCCACCATGGCTTTCACGCCGGCTTCCAGGTGGGTACCGATAGCAGGATCGAGCGCGAAGTTGAAGCCGCCACCGGTGCCCGAATAAAACGACTCGTTCATGGTCGGCGTCTCGAAGCCGCGCGCCGCGCTGGCGTAGACGTTCAGGGTCGGCGTCACTTTATAAAGCACGCCTACCAGCGGCGTCGTGTGGCGGAAATCGGTGCCGCCGCTATCGTCGCCGTTGGACAGGTAACGATCTTCGACGTCGAAATCCACGCGGCTGTGGCGCACGCCGCCGCTCAGTACCCAGCGGTCGCGCTCCCACTCCAGCTGCACATACGGATCGACGCTGCTCACTTCGTTCTGTTCGTCGCGCCGCAGGTTGCCCTTGACGCCGAAGGTGTTGCCGACGAAGTTCTCGAAGCCCTGGCGTGCATCCTTCGAGCGCGCCAGTTCGAGACCGGCCGTGGCGCGCATGGTGCCGCCCGCGACCTGGCGCACCGCGCGCCAGTTGGCGTCGAGGCCGTAGAAGTCGCGGTCGAAGTCGATCACGCCGCCGGAGTGGCTGGTCGGCGCCTGGAAGCCGCGCGAGAACGACTGGTACTGGATGACGCGGCGGTTGCCGCCGTAGGCCGTCACCTGCAGGCGGTCGTCGCCGAAACGCTGTTCAAAGGTCGCGCCGAATTGCTGGTGATCGATGCTCTTGCGCGTGTCGTAGCGATCGGCCAGCGTGCGCTGGGGCGTCTGCGTATCAGTGGTGTCGATCTCGCCCGCGCGTGGATCGCGTTGATAGGTGTCCCAGGTGACGCCCAGCGGGTCTTGCGTATCATCCTGGCGCAGGCCACTCGCGGTGAGTACCAGGCGGCTGGCCGACGATGGCGCGACGACCAGCTTGGCGTAGGCTTGCTTGCGCGTCGCGGCGCTGTGGTCGCGGTAGCCTTCGGTTTCGAAGCGCGAGGCGTCGAGCAGGTAGCCGATGCCCCCACTGCGGCCGGACGCGTTGGTGTCGAACTTGCGCTGGCCGTAGCTGCCGCCGGCGAAGCTGGCCTCGATCGTCGGCTTGTCGGTCGGCTCGCGCGTGAACAGTTGGACCACGCCGCCGGAGTGGTTGCCGTACAGTGCGGAGAAGGGACCGCGCAGTACCTCGATACGCTCGGCGAGATCGAGGTTGAAGGTCGCGGCCTGCCCCTGCCCATCCGGCATGGTGGCGGGAATGCCGTCCGCGACCAGACGCACGCCACGCACGCCGAAGGCCGAGCGGGTGCCAAAACCGCGCGAGGAAATCTGCAGGTCTTGCGCATAATTCTCGCGATTGCGAACCACGATTCCGGGTACCGCGACCAGTGCTTCGGAGGCATTGACGCGCAATTGGGTGTCGCCGATCTGCGCCGCATCGACTACGTCGATCGCGGCCGGCAGATCGAAACTCGTGTGTTCGGCCCGGGTGCCGCTGACCACGACAACATTCATCGGATTATGGATGTCGTCGGCGATGGCTGCCAAGGGCCAGCAGGCGCAGACGGCGGCGACCGCCGTACGGCGCAAAACGGTGTGCTTCATTATTTCTCCATGGATGCGTAGCAAGCGCGAGCGGGATAGTAGCCTTGCTAAATCAACCAATGAATATACCTTGCAAGAGAGAATTACGTGCGCACGGAAACAACCTGGCAAACTTAGGACTGATTGAAATGTGCGGAAGCAAATTTCGATCGGGTCTTGCGGAACCGTGCCGAGGTTTGCTATAGTTCGCGTCCGCTTCGGCAACGACCGAAAATGTTAACGTAATCAAGTGGTTACGATGGCAAGATCGGCAGAGAAATCTGAGACGAAGCGAACGAGGGGGTTGACGAGAAACGAAAAATGCTTCATACTCTCTTTCCTCTGCTGCTGACGAACACAACGATTCGAAGCAAGCTGCAGATGACGCAGTACCGAATAAAGTTCTTTAAAAATTAACAGTCGATAAGTGTGGGCGTTTGATGAAGGTGCCAAGAACTTCGGTTCTTGATTACTTAAATTATCAAATGTTCACG
>NZ_JCASIL010000036.1:0-13729 GCF_059685725.1 Telluria sp. RT2P19 | reverse complement strand
TTTCTTTTTCGTGAACATTTGATAATTTAAGTAATCAAGAACCGAAGTTCTTGGCACCTTCATCAAACGCCCACACTTATCGACTGTTAATTTTTAAAGAACTTTATTCGGTACTGCATCTGCTGTTTGCTTCGAAGCGTTGTGTTCGTCAGCAGCAGAGAGGCGAGAGTATGAAGTGTTTCTCATTTTTCGTCAACCTCTTTTTTCTCTTCGCTTTCGCTACCGTGAGGCGGCGTCTGCGTCGAGGAGCAAGACTATAGCAAAGCCGCAGCCGGCTTGCAATGCTTACGCTTGTGATATCTTAGCCGCCGCTTCCAGCGACCTTTTCTTACAGAGACCTCATGCATATTCCGACCATCGCCCCTACCGCCGACGCGGTCCTGTCCCAGTCCCTCGCGGACGCCATCAATAACAAGACCAAACCGCTCGGCAGTCTGGGACGACTGGAATCCCTTGCCGCCCAGCTGGGCCTGATCCAGGGCTCGGTCAAGGTGTATATCGAACAACCGGCGATCCTGGTCTTCGCTGCCGACCATGGTGTAGTCGCCGAGGGCATCTCGGCCTTCCCGCAAGACGTCACCTGGCAGATGGTCGAGAACTTCCTCGCCAACGGCGCGGCCATCAATGTATTCGCCCGTCAGAACGGCTGCGCATTGCATGTGGTCGACGCTGGTGTGAACCACGATTTCGGCGAACGCTCCCAACTCGTGGACCGCAAGGTCGCCCGCGGCACCCGCAACTTCGCGGTCGAACCGGCAATGTCGGCGCAAGAATGCGCCACTGCGCTCGAACACGGCATGGCCCTGGCGCGCGACCTGCCAGGCACCGTCGTCGGTTTCGGCGAAATGGGCATCGGTAACACGACGTCGGCGGCGGCGCTGATGCACAAGCTGACCGGGCAGCCGCTCGCCCGCTGCGTCGGCGCCGGCACCGGCCTGACGTCGGACGGCATCCGCCACAAGGCCGACGTGGTCGCGGCAGCGGTCGCCCGTCACGCGCATGCAACGCAGCCGCTCGAAGTGCTGGCTACCTTCGGCGGCTTCGAGATCGCGATGATGGTTGGTGCCATGCTCAAGGCGGCCGAGCTGCGCAAGGTGCTGTTGATCGATGGCTTCATCGTCACCAGTGCCCTGCTGGTCGCCGCCCGCGTCCAGCCGAACATCCTAGACTACTGCGTGTTCGCGCACTGCTCGGGCGAACATGGCCACACCCTGCTGCTCGAAGAACTCGGCGCCCGCCCGCTGCTCGACCTGGGCCTGCGCCTGGGCGAAGGCACCGGCAGCGCGCTTGCCCTGCCCATATTGCACGCTGCCGCCAACTTCCTCAACGAGATGGCTACTTTCGCTTCGGCCCAAGTCAGCGAACGCTCGGTATGACGCACCAGCTGCGCCTGTTCTTCATTGCGCTGCAGTTCTTCACGCGGCTGCCGATTCCACGCTGGGTCGGTTACGAACCAAGCTGGCTGAATCACGCTTCGCGTTACTTCGCGCTGGTCGGCGTGGTGGTCGGCGCCATCGGCGCTGCCGTTTATCTGGTGTCGGCGCAATGGCTGCCGGCGCCAGTAGCCGCCGTGCTGTCCACCGCGGCCACTATCTACCTCACCGGCGCCTTCCATGAAGACGGCTTCGCCGATACCTGCGACGGCCTGGGGGGCGGCATGACGAAGGAACGCGCGCTCGAGATCATGAAGGACTCGCGGGTTGGCGCCTACGGTGCGATCGGTATCGTCTGCATGCTCGGCGCGAAGCTGGCCGCGCTTGCCAGCCTCCCCCCAACCAGCGCCATCGCCGCCCTGCTGCTGGCTCATCCACTCTCGCGCCTGGCCGCCACGTCCCTGATCTGGCAGATGGAATACGCACGCGCCGAGGGCAAGGCCAAGCCGCTGGCGGTGCGCATGAGCGACCGGGAATTCGGCATCGCCGCGCTCACCGTGCTGCTGCCCGCGCTTGCCCTGCTGGCCTTTGGCCTGCTCGACCTGGCCGCGATCGTTGCTGCTGTCGTGGCGGCCGTCGTCGCCACCTGCTGGCTCGCGCGCAAGTTCACGCGGCGCCTGCAAGGCTATACCGGCGATTGCCTCGGCGCCGTGCAGCAACTGGCCGAAGTGGCGATCTACATCGCGGTGCTGGCCGCGCTCGGCAGCGGCGCGCTGGCCTGATGCGTATTTACCTGGTGCGCCATCCGCGGCCCGACGTGCCTCCCGGGTTTTGCTACGGCCGCAGCGATCTCGCGGCGAACCAAGGGGACGTCGAACGGGTGGTGGCAGCGTTGGCACAACAAGGGCTGCCAGGCGCCATGCCCATCTACGCCAGCCCGCTTGCCCGCAGCGCCGTCCTGGCGCACCGCCTTTCGCCAGCGCCAGCCTTCGACGCGCGCCTGGCCGAGATGGACTTCGGCGCCTGGGAGCTGCGCAGCTGGGACGAGATTTCGCGCAGCGAGATCGATGCCTGGAGCGCCGACCTGCTCCACTACCACCCGGGAGGCGGCGAAAGCGTGATGGACGTGGCTGCGCGCGTGGCCGGCTTTTATGCCGATCTCCGGCGCGCAGCGCAGGCAAAGACAGCACAGGCGCTCGTCGTCTGCCATGCCGGCACCATGCGCCTTTTGCACTCTCTGCACCTGGGCGGGACGCTGGTCGATGCCGCGCTGCGTGCGGCCCAGGCGCCACACCGGATCGACTACGGCGAAGTGATGATGCTGGAAACCTGACAACGCCTTATAATGAGCGCGTTTTGGTGCTCGCGCCTGCGTTCGCAGTCGCAGTTAAACGGGAAACACGAAGCCCCATCAAAGGCCAACGTGTGCTGCCCCCGCAACGGTAAGCAAGTGCCGCTCGCGCTCTCGAGCGGCAAACCGTCCCCTCATACCACTGTGCTATTCCAGCATGGGAAGGTCGGACGGCCATACTTGTCAGCCCGGATACCGGCCAAAAGGTGGCGTCGCCTCGCGCGGCGCCGTTCAATCTGGCCTACGGGGACGTCGGCTGGTTGCCTTTGATAAGAAACAGTTCATGAATTTTCCAGTAACCCGGCAAGCCGCCGCGGTCTCGCTCGCCCTCGCCGTCATCTCGTCCGCCGCCGTCGCCGACGCACCAGCACCTGATGCCATTCCCAACGCCGACATCGTCGTCGTCACCGCGACCCGCACCTTGCAGCGCGCCGCCGACGTCATCGCCGACATTACCGTCATCGGCGCCGAAGAAATCGCGCGCTCTGGCGCCGGTTCGGTGGCCGACATCCTGCAGCGCCAGCGCGGCATCGAGATCTCGCGCAACGGCCCGGCCGGCACCGCCACCAACGTCTTCATCCGCGGCGCCAACGCCAACCAGTCGGTAGTCCTGGTCGACGGCGTGCGCTTCGGCTCGGCCACCACCGGCAGCGCCAGCTGGAATGCGCTTCCTTTGGGCGCCATCGACCGCATCGAAATCGTCTACGGTCCGCTCAGCACCCTGTACGGCGCCGACGCCATCGGCGGCGTGATCCAGATCTTCACCCGCAAGGGCGAAGGCGCGCCGGTGGTCACCGGCTCGGTCGGCGTGGGGAGCAACGCGACGCGCCAGACCGACGCCGGCATATACGGCCGCAGTGGCGGCACGAATGCGATCAGCTACGCGTTCGGCGCCGGCTACGAGGATTCGGACGGCTTCTCTTCCACCCGCCCCGGCGCCTCGGGTTACAACGCAGACGAAGACGGCTACCGCCGCCGCAACGCCAACGGCCGCGTCTCGATGGTGCTCGCACCGGGCCACGAGATCGGCGCCCAGTTCCTGGTCAGCCGCCTGTACAGCCAGTACGATGCTTCCAACTCCGGCACCTTCGACGTCCATAGCGACAACGACCTGAATACCGCCGCGCTCTTCATGCGCAACCAGATCCTGCCGAACTGGCATAGTACGGTGCAATACGCGCGCTCGGAAGACAAGTCGGGCAACTTCAGCAACGCAACGGCATCCGGCGCCAGCCAGATCGATACCGAACAGGATGAATTCAGCTGGCAGAACGACATCGCCATCGGCCGCGACACACTGCAGCTGCTGTACACGCACCGCAAGGAAGAGGTGTCGTCGATGCGGCGCTCGCGCATCACCAACTCGTATGCCGCAGCCTACTCGGCCAAGCGCGGCCAGCACCTGGTCGACTTCAGCGCGCGCCACGACCGCTCGGTCTATGGCAGCAAGAACACCGGCGCCGCCGGCTATGGCTACGACTTCGGCAACGGCCTTCGCGCCACTGCCAGCGTCGGCACGAGCTTTCGCGCGCCGACCTTCAACGAGCTGTACTTCCCCGGCTACGGCCTGGAAACCAACAAGCCAGAGAAGGGCCGCAACCGCGAAGTGGGCCTGCGCTACGACGGCAATGGCTACCAGCTGGACGCCACCTACTTCCACAACCGGCTGACCGACATGATCGTGTCGAGCACCCCGTGCCCGGACGGCGTCAACCGGAGTTGCGCCTACAACGTCAACAAGGGCCAGCTCGAAGGCTTTTCGGCGGCCGGCAGTACCAGCCTGATGGGCGTCAACCTGCGCGCCAGCCTGGATTGGCAGGATCCACGCGACGAGACCACCGGCAAGCAGCTGGCGCGCCGCGCCAAGAAGCACGCCAGCTTCGGCGCCGACTACACGATGGGCACGCTCAAGACCGGCCTTGAACTGACGGTGTCGGGCGAACGGTTCGACGATGCCGCCAACAATCGCCGCCTGGGCGGCTACGGCTTGCTGAACTTGCACACCACCTGGCAGTTCACGCCCGACTGGTCGCTGCTGCTGCGCCTGGATAACGTCGCCGACAAGCAGTACGAAATCGCACGTAACTACGGCACCAGCGGCCGCACCTGGTTTGCGGCCCTGCGCTATGGCATCCGTTAAGCTATAACCCCATGCCCGCGGCGGCAATGCCGAGGGCGTCCGACCAACCGACAGGGCCAGCATGCAAGCATCCGTCCCGCCACTGCGCCAGCGCGCCACGCTCATCGTCGGCGCCATGCTGGCGTTTTCCATAGCCACCCTGCTGTTCGCGGGCATGACCGGATCGATCCGGGTGCCGCTGGACGAGATACCCGACGCCCTGCGCCAGCTCGCCAGCGGCCAGCCCGATTCGCTTTCCGCCTCCCTGCTCGAGCTGCGCGCCAGTCGCGCGCTGGTGGCGTTCGCGACCGGCGGCGCGCTGGCCCTGGCCGGCCTGATGATGCAGGCGCTGCTGCGCAATCCGTTGGCCGACCCGTATGTGCTGGGCGTCTCGTCCGGCGCCTCGGTCGGGGCGCTGCTGGCGCTGCTCCTGATGGCGTCCACGCTGATGGTCGACGCCGCCGCCCTGGCAGGCGCCATCGGCGTGGCCATGTTGCTGTACCTCTTGGCGCGGCGCGACCTACGCAGCGGCCAGGCGGCCGAAGGTGGCGCCTCGATGCTGCTGTTGACCGGCGTGATCGTCTCGGCCCTGTGCGGCTCGGTGGTGACCCTGATGCTGTCGATCGCGCCCGAAGGGCGTTTGCGTAGCATGATCTTCTGGCTGATCGGCGACTTGGCCGGTGCACCGCTGCGCCTGCTGCCCTGGCTGATCCTGGCCGGCTGCCTGCTGTTCGCCATGCGCAGCGCGCGCGCCATGAACATGGTCGCGCTGCACGCCGAGAATGCGGTGACGCTGGGCGTGCGTGTCGGCGCGCTGCGCAAGGGGCTGTTCTTCGTGTCTGCCATGCTCACCGCGAGCGCGGTCACCAGCGCCGGCTCGATCGGCTTCGTCGGCCTGATCGTGCCGCATGCCTGCCGCTTCGCCTTCGGCCCCGACCACCGGGTCCTGATCCCGGCCGTCGTGCTGGCCGGCGGCGCCTTCCTGGTGCTGTGCGATACGCTCGCGCGCACCATTATCGCGCCGCAGCAGCTACCGGTCGGCGCCATCACGGCGATGATCGGCGCGCCGGTCTTCCTCTATCAGTTGCACCGGCTGCGCAAATGAATTCGATCTCCACCCACGACCTGCTGCTGTCCATCGGCCAGCGCACCCTGGTGCGGGGCCTGGACTGGACCGCACGCGCCGGCGAATGCTGGAGCATCATCGGTCGCAACGGCGCCGGCAAGAGCACGTTGCTGCGCACCCTGGCCGGCCTGCAGCCGCCGAGCGCCGGATCGGTCCAGGTGAACGGCCGCGCCCTGGGCGACTGGCCGCTGACCGAGCTGGCGCGCGAGCGCGCCTTCCTGGCCCAGTCGCGCCACGACGCCTTCGCCTACACGGCGCTGGAAAGCGTGCTGTCGGCGCGCCATCCTTACCATGCGAACCGCTACTGGGAAGGCAGCGACGATCACCAGGCCGCCATGCACGCGCTGGCATCGATGGAAGTGGACGACCTGGCCGCGCGCGACGTGCGTACGCTGTCCGGCGGCGAGCGCCAGCGCGTGGCGATCGCCGCCTTGCTGGCGCAGCAGACGCCGCTGCTACTGCTCGACGAACCAGCCAACGCGCTCGACCTGGCGCACCAGGTGAGTGTAATGGGCCTGCTGGCCCGCCTGTGCCGCGAGCAGGGTCGCACCGTGATCATGATCGGCCACGACCTGAACCTGGCCAGTCGCATCTCTACCCATGTTCTGCTGCTCATGGGCGACGGTCGCTGGACGGCCGGCGCCAACGACCAGATCATGCGCCCGGCGCTGCTGGGCGACTACCTCGGCCATCCGATCGACATGATCGAGCACGAAGGCCGCCGCATCTTTATCCCCAAGGAGGGCTCCGCATGACCGACATGACCCCAGATCAGAACGTAGACCCGACCGCCCTGAACGAACGCCACCGTGCCCGCATGGAGCGCAAGAAGGCGATCATCGACGCAAAAATCGCCTCGGCCGACAAGGAAATCGGCATCGTCATCGTCAACACCGGCAATGGCAAGGGCAAGAGCTCGAGCGCGTTCGGGATGGTGGCGCGCGCGCTCGGCCACGGCATGAAGGTGGGCGTGGTCCAGTTCATCAAGGGCGCCCTGTCGACCGGAGAAGAAACCTTCCTGCGGCGCTTCCCGGATGAGGTGAGCTTCCATGCGATGGGCGAAGGCTATACCTGGGAAACCCAAAACCGCGAACGTGACATTGTCAAGGCCAAGCAAGCGTGGGCGCTGGCCCGGCAGCACCTGTCCGATCCCGCCATTGGCATGGTGGTGCTCGACGAACTGAACATCGCGCTGAAATACAAATACCTCGACGTGCACACCGTGATCACCGACCTGCTCGAACGCCCGGTGATGCAGCACGTGGTGATCACCGGCCGCGGCGCGCCGCCGGAACTGGTCGAGGTCGCCGACACGGTCACGGAGATGAACGTGGTCAAGCACGCGTTCAAGTCAGGCATCGCGGCCCAGGCGGGGACCGAATGGTGATGGGCGCACGTGTCGCCCTGGTGACGGCGATGTCGTCCGGACAGGGCAAGACGACGGTGACGGCGGCGCTGGCGCGGCGCCTGGTCCGCATGGGCAAGCGCGTGCGCGTGTTCAAATGCGGCCCGGACTTCATCGACCCGATGCTGCTCGAACGCGCCTGTGGCGCGCCGGTGCACAATCTCGACCTGTGGATGGTCGGGCGCGACGCCTGCCGCCAGCGCCTGGCCGATGCCGCCCGCGAGGCGGACGCGATCCTGGTCGAAGGCGTGATGGGATTGTATGACGGCTCGCCATCGGCGGCCGACCTGTCCCGTGAATTCGGCATCCCCGTGCTGGCGGTGCTGGACGCTTCGGCAATGGCGCAGACTGCCGGCGCCGTGGCGCAGGGCCTGCGCGACTATGGCCCGGTGGAGATGGCGGGCGTGATCGCCAACCGCATTGCCAGCAGCGGCCATGCGGCGATGGTGAAGGAATCGCTGCGCGACATCCCGCTGATCGGCACCCTGGTGCGCCAGGACGAGCCGCTGCCCGAGCGCCACCTGGGCCTGGTGCTACCGGGCGAGGTCGAGGAACTGGACCGCATCCTCGACACGCTGGCGAACAGCATCGATTTCGATGAAGCTGCGTGGGATGCGCTGCCGCTCATGGCGCCCGCATCGACTGTCCCTGCGCCTTTGGCGCCGCTGCTGGCAGGACGCACGATCGCGATCGCGCGCGATCCCTCCTTCGTGTTCATCTATCCGGCGAATATCGACCTGCTCGAACGGCTCGGCGCAAGGATCACGTATTTCGCGCCGTTATCGGACGAAGGGGTGCCCGAAGACGCCGATGCGGTCTACCTGCCGGGCGGCTACCCCGAACTGCACGCCGCAGCGCTACAGGCCGCCCAGCGCTGGCGCGACTCGATCCGCGCGGCGCACGCGCGTGGGGTACCGATCGTCGCCGAGTGCGGCGGCATGATGGCGCTCGCCGATGGCCTGACCGACGGCCAGGGCCGCCGCTACCAGATGGCCGGCCTGCTCGCGGGCGAGGTCAGGATGCAGAAACGCCTCGGTGGGCTCGGCATGCATGCGATGCCGACCCCGCAAGGCGAGATCCGGGGCCATACCTTCCATTATTCACGGATGGACTCGAAGGTAGCGCCAGAAGCGCGCACCGTGAAGCAGCGCACCGGCGCCCAGGGCGAAACCGCCTACCGTGTCGGCTCGCTGTTCGCGTCCTACTTCCACGGCTACTTCCCTTCCAACCCGCAGGCGGTGGCCGTGCTGTTCGGAGCGACGCCATGAGCGCGACTTTGGTCTTCGGCGGCGCGCGCTCGGGCAAGAGCGCGTATGCCGAGCGCCTGGCGCGAGATTCCGGCAAGGAAGTCGTGTATGTCGCGACCTCGCGCGCCGGTGATGGCGAGATGGCGACGCGCATTGCCCATCACCGCGAGCGGCGTCCGTCTGAATGGCGAACGGTCGAGGAAGAACTGGCGCTGGCGCAGGTATTGCGTGCCTGGTGTGCGCCGCAGCGCCTGGTGTTGGTCGATTGCCTGACGCTGTGGCTCAGCAACCTGATATTCAGCGACAACCGTGACTATCCCGAAGTCGGCGCGGTCGAGCTGCCTCCGCGCCTTCGTGAAGAACGTACGGCATTGCTGGACCTGCTGGATGTAGGCCTGGCAGGTGACGCGATCTTCGTGTCGAACGAAGTCGGCATGGGCATCGTGCCATGGGGCGCGATCTCGCGCAGCTTCGCCGATGAAGCCGGCCGCCTGAACCAGGCGGTGGCGGCGCGCGCGGAGCGCGCGGTGCTGGTGGCGGCCGGCCTGCCGCTGGTATTGAAAGGCGCCGCGTGCTGATTGGGCTCTCACTGTCGACCATTGCGCTGCTGCTCGTGGCCGGCATCGCGCTCGACCTGATGCTGGGCGAGACGCCGCGCTGGCACCCGCTGGTCGGCTTCGGCAAGCTGGCAAACCTCATCGAACGCCGTTTCAATCGCGGCCAGTCGCGATTCCTGCGCGGAAGCCTGGCCTGGGCGCTCGCCGTCCTGCCACCGAGCCTGCTGTTCCTGGCCTTGACCGACGTCGCCGGCCTGTGGCTGCACGCGGTGCTCCTCTATTTCTGCATCGGCCTGCGCAGCCTGCGCGACCACACCCTGCCGATCTACCAGGCGCTGTGTGCTGGCGACCTGGCGCAGGCGCGCGCGCTCACGGCGCGCATCGTCAGCCGCGACACCGCGAACGCCAGCGAAGCCGACCTGGCCAAGGCCAGCGCCGAGTCGCTCCTCGAGAACGGCAATGATGCGGTGTTAGGTACGCTGTTCTGGTTCGTCCTGCTGGGTGGACCGGGAGCCGTGCTGTTCCGCCTGGCGAACACGCTCGATGCGATGTGGGGTTATCGCAGCGAGCACTTCAACCTGTTCGGCCGCTGCGCGGCGCGCATCGACGATGTGCTGAACTATCTGCCGGCGCGCCTGACCGCGCTGTCGTACGTGCTGCTGGCCGGCACCGGCCGCGCGCGCGCCTGGCAATGCTGGCGTACCCAGGCCCCGGCCTGGAGCAGCCCGAACGCCGGGCCGGTGATGGCCAGCGGCGCGGGCGCCCTCGGCGTGTCGCTGGGCGGCCCCGCGATTTACGATGGGGAAGTGGAACAACGACCGCCGCTGGGCACCGGCCCAGCGGCCTGCGCCGGCGATATTCCGCGCGCCTGGCGGCTGGTGTTGCATACCACCCTGCTGTGGGCCGGCGTGGCCTGCCTGCTGGCGGTCTTGCTGTCGATCGGAGCGCCGCATGCTTGAACATGGCGGCAACCTGCGCGAGGCGGCGCGGCATTACGGACGCGGCGACTGGGTCGACCTGTCGACCGGCATCAACCCGCACGGCTATCCAGCGCCGGCGCCGTCGGGCGCAGCCTGGCATCGCCTGCCGGAACCCGATCCCGCACTTCTGGCGGCGGCCCGCGCTTATTACCGCGCGCCCCTCCTGCTGCCGGTGGCCGGCACGCAGGCGGCGATCCAGGCCCTGCCGCGCCTGCGCCCACCATCGCGCGTCGCGGTCTCGGCGCCTTCGTATGCCGAACATGCCTATCATTGGGGGCTGCACGGCCACACGCGGCGGCAGGTAGCCTACGCGAAACTGCAAGCGGCGATCGATGACAGCGATGTCGTGGTGGTCGTCAATCCCAATAATCCTACCGGCGAAACCATCGCTCCCGAGCGCCTGCTCGACTGGGCGGCGCGGCTGCATGCGCGTGGCGGCTGGCTGGTGGTCGACGAAGCCTTCGGCGATACGGCGGTCGACCTGAGCGTGGCCCGACATGCGGCGCAACCGGGACTGATCGTGCTGCGTTCGATCGGCAAGTTCTTTGGGCTGGCGGGCCTGCGGCTGGGGTTCGTCGCGGCGCACGAACGCATGCTGGCAGACCTGGCGGACCTGCTCGGGCCATGGGCCGTCAGCGGTCCGGCGCAAGAGATCGCACTGCAGGCACTGGGCGACACGGACTGGCAACTGGCTACGCATGCCCGCCTGGCGCAGGCCGGCGAACGGATGGCGCGGCTGCTGCAGGCGCACGGTGTCGCCAGCGCCGGCACGCCGCTGTTTCGCTGGTGGCCGGAAGCGCGGCCCGAAGCCTTCCACGAGCATATGGCCGCACGCGGCATCTGGTGCCGCCTGTTCCGCGATGCGGCGCGCGGCATCCGCGTCGGCCTGCCCGCCAGCGAAGATGAATGGCGGCGTCTCGAACAAGCACTTCAAGAATGGAGCAAGGAATGAAGAAAACGATGCTGCTGGCCGGGGTGGTCGCGGCGGGCATGGCGGCCCAGGCACAGGCTCAGGCGGCGATCACGGTCAAGGATGACGCAGGGCTGGCGGTCACTATCGACAAGCCGGCGCTGCGGGTGGTGTCGATGGCGCCGAGCGTGACCGAACTGCTGTTCGCGGCGGGCGGCGGCAACCAGATCGTCGGCGCGGTGAACTACAGCGATTATCCCGAGGCGGCCAAGCGCATCCCGCGCATCGGGTCGAACCGCGAGATCGACATGGAGCTCCTGATCTCGCTGAAGCCCGACCTGATCGTGGCCTGGCGCCATAATAGTTCGGAGCGGCAGATCGAGATGGTGCGCCGACTGGGCATCCCGGTATTCCAGAGCGACCCACAGACGCTGGACGGTATTCCCGACGCCGTACTGCGCATGGGACGGCTGTTGGGCACCGACGCGGCGGCGAAGACCACCGCGACGCAGTTGCGCGAGCAACTGGCGGCCCTGCGCGCGAAGTATGCGAACCGTTCTACGGTGCGCACCTTCTACCAGGTGTGGGACAAGCCGTTGTACACGCTGAGCGGAAAGCACATCCTTACCGACGCAATGAAGCTGTGCGGTGGCGAGAACATCTTCGACAAGCTGACGGTGACGGCGCCCATCGTCTCGATCGAGAGCGTATTGCAGGCCAATCCGGAAGCGATCATCGCCACCGCCGAGAAGAATTATGGCGGCGTGGCGCTGTGGAAGCCGTATGGCACGCTGACTGCGGTCCGCGGCAACAATCTGTTCACGCTGGACGGCCACCTGCTCAACCGCGCAGGACCGCGCATGGTCCAGGGCACGGCCGCGATGTGCGAAGTGCTGGAGCAGGCGCGCCAGCACCGTACGAAATGAACGCCTTTCCCTACCGGACCCTGATGGTGCAGGGCACCACGTCGGACGCAGGCAAGAGCACGGTCGTCGCGGCGCTATGCCGCTTGCTCCGGCGGCGAGGCGTCGCGGTCGCGCCTTTCAAGCCGCAGAACATGGCGCTCAACAGCGCGGTAACGCGCGACGGCGGCGAGATCGGCCGCGCGCAGGCGCTGCAGGCGATCGCCGCCGGCATCGAGCCGCACACCGACATGAATCCGGTGCTGCTCAAGCCATCGAGCGATACCGGCGCCCAGGTCATCATCCATGGCCACGTGCGGGCCGACATGAATGCGCGCGACTATCACCAGTACAAGCCGGTGGCGATGGGGGCCGTGCTCGAGTCGCATGCACGCCTGCTGGCGCAATATGAGACGGTGATCGTCGAAGGCGCGGGCAGCCCGGCAGAGATCAACCTGCGCGAGCGCGACATCGCCAATATGGGCTTTGCCGAGGCGGTCGATTGCCCGGTGGTGCTGGTGGCGGACATCGACCGCGGTGGCGTGTTCGCGCACCTGGTCGGCACCTTGTCCTGCCTGTCGCAGTCGGAGCGCGATCGGGTGATCGGCTTTGTCATCAACCGCTTTCGCGGCGATATCAAGCTGCTCGAGCCGGGGCTCGATTGGCTCGAGACGCAGACCGGCAAGCCGGTGCTGGCGGTGCTGCCCTATCTGCACGGGCTGTTCCTCGATGCCGAGGATGCGGTACAGGCAGCGCAGACGAACAAGGGCGCGTTTCGTGTCATCGTTCCCAGTCTGCCGCGCATGAGCAATCACACGGATTTCGATGCGCTGCGCGCGCATCCCGACGTCGACCTGCGCTTCGTGCGTCAGGGTGAGGCGATTCCTGGCGCCGACTTGATCGTTCTACCAGGAAGCAAGAACACCCGTGGGGATCTGGCCTGGCTGGCGGCGCATGGATGGCGTGAGCAGATTGCGCGTCATTTGCGTTATGGCGGCAAGGTGATCGGTGTATGTGGCGGGTTCCAGATGCTGGGTCGGACCGTGCGCGATCCGCATGGGGTCGAAGGCGCGCCTGGTGTATCGGCAGGACTGGGCGTGCTGGATATCGATACCGAACTGACACGCGAGAAGCGGCTGACCAGGGTAGAAGGTGTGTGTGCGTTTGGTTCGTCCAACCCCGACCAGCGGGTCAGCGGCTATGAGATTCATATGGGCGTGTCGCATGGCGCGGCGCTGCAGACGCCTGCCTTTTCGATCGATGGCCGCGATGAAGGCGCGGTGTCGGCCGATGGTCAGATCCTGGGGACGTATCTACACGGGCTGTTCGATCATCCGGAAGCTTGTACCGCGCTATTGCGATGGGCTGGTTCGTGCAGCGAGCATGTGGTCGATACGGCGCAGTTGCGTGAAGCAAGTCTTGAACGGATTGCGGATTCTGTCGAGGGATTATTGGATCGGTTGATGGCGATGCGCGAGTAAGTTGCCACTGTTGAAAGCGTGGAATAATCTGGTCCAGTGGACTGGATTACGCTCAATCCATCTGCAGGGCTGAGCAAATGTCAGCACCGCAAAGCAAATGTCAGCACCGCAAAGCAAATGTCAGCACCGCAAAGCAAAAAACCCCACCAGGATCACCTGGTGGGGTTTTTCTATATAACTAGCCTGACGATAACCTACTTTCACACTGGTTGCAGCACTATCATCGGCGCAAAGTCGTTTCACGGTCCTGTTCGGGATGGGAAGGGGTGGGACCGACT
>NZ_JCASIL010000035.1:0-19045 GCF_059685725.1 Telluria sp. RT2P19 | reverse complement strand
GAGGTCGGAGAAGCTCTTCTGCATGATCGATAGGGCGGTGTTGGGGGAAGCGAAATTATCTCAGACGGGCAGCGTCGCCGGAGCGGTTAGTGGCGAATAAATCAGCGCTTCCCTAGCACGGGATTCGGCAAATGTCGTCAAGCAAGGCCCTGGACACGACGACGTTGAGAAGGATCAAGCGTCAATACTAGGTGTAACGTTGATCACGGACATTCTTACCACAACAAGAAACAACAAATTACTTGTGCTGGAGAGAAAAATTCGGTCCAATACCGATACCAATCTTAACAAAAATGAAACCGGCCCGATGCCAGCCTCCCAACATCAAGTTTCCAAATACGTCTTTGTGGTGTTTGCGGATGATTGGGGACGTCATCCATCGAGTTGCCAGCACCTATTCCGCAGAATTATTCCGAAAGCCCAAGTTATCTGGGTCAATACCATTGGGCTGCGTACGCCGAGTATCAGCCTGCACGACTTGAAAAGGACCATGCAGGTACTTCGCGCCTGGGCCGGTCGCGACAAAAAGACCAGGGCGACGGCCGGTGCGTGTTCATCCAATCATGCCATGAACACATTGCCCAGCAGCCCTTGGAAAAATTCCGTTTTCCCCCATATCCTGAGTCCCGTCATGTGGCCATCTTTCCAAAGTCCGGCGTCCTGCGCAGTGAATCACCAACTTCTGTCACGCGCCGTGCATAAGGCACTGCGACGCGTAGCCCCAGGCAAGCAACCAATCTTGGTGAGCACCTCACCGACTATCCCCGGTCTCTTTCGTGATCACGCTTTCAAGCGCACGGTTTATTACTGTGTCGATGACTTCACGCATTGGCACGGTATCGACGGCCGCGCTGTGCATCGTCTGGAGCGGGAAACGCTGGATGCTTGCGACCTGATGATCGCCACTTCCACCGCCATTCTCGAATCGCGGTCCTCTTTCGTGAGCACCTCTAGCCTGCTGACCCACGGTGTAGACCTGACGCACTTTTCCCGAGCCACTCGCGATCCGTCCAGCCCCCTTGCTGCCTTGAGCGGTCCCCTGGTGGGAATGTTCGGCGTCTTCGATCGACGTGTGGACGGCAATGCACTCAGGGCCGCCGCCCTCCTGTCGCCGCAAGCGACCTTCGTCATTCTTGGCCCGGTCGTGGATCGGGATTCCGGCGAATTCCACGATGTACCCAACCTGCGCTTCCTGGGCCCAGTGCCTTATGCCGACTTGCCCGGACATGTTTGCCACTTCGACCTGTGCATCCTTCCGTATAACGTCGACGCCTCGACCCATAATATCAATCCTCTCAAGCTCAAGGAATATCTGGCCACGGGCAAACCCGTCATCGTATCGCCCCTTCCAGAAGCGATACGACTGGCCGAATATCTGACGTTGGCAGGGCCTGAAGAATTTCCCCGAGCCATAGCCTCGGCCCTGGCCGCGATCGAATCGGATGCTTCTGCAAAACCCATCCGCTTGGGAACCAAGCTCGAGAAATTTCTTCAAAGCGAAAGCTGGGATGCGAAGGCCAATCATTTCCTGTCCACCATCATGGAGGGCTTGTGAGCGGCCGGATACGCATCATCTGCATCTCGACCATGTTTCCCAACCCGCGAATGCCGGTGCATGCGCAGTTTGTCAAGCAACGGCTCGACGCGCTGTCCAATAAAGCGGCGCTGATCGTCATCTCACCTGTACCCTGGTTCCCTGGCGAACGGTATATCGCGCGTTATGCCAACCGGAACCGTATTCCAGCGCAGTCAGAAGAAAACGCATATCCGACCTATTTTCCGAAGTTTCTCTCCATTCCTGCGATGTTCAAACCTCTCGATGGCGTTTTCCTCGCCCTGGCGGTCTGGAGATTCATCGTATCGCATGGCCTCAAGGGGAAAATCGATGTAATCGATTGCCACCTGGCGTTTCCAGAAGGTTTTGCGGGCGCCTTATTGTCGCGTATTCTGGGCAAGCCCTATGTCGTTACGTTGCGCGGGCACGATATCAACGATCTTCACCGGTTCCCCGTCCGCATTCGCCAGGTGCTGTTTGCCCTTCGCCATAGTGCGCGCTATTTTGGCGTAGCCAAGGCTTTGGTCGATGGCGCCGTACGCCTGGGCGCGCCGGCCGAAAAGGGATATGCCTCCACCAACGGCGTGGACACCGCGCGCTTCCGCCCGACCGAGAAGCAGATTGCACGCAGGACGCTGGGACTGGATGACACCAAGCGGTATATGTTATCGGTCTCGCACCTGGTTCCCCGCAAGGGGATCGACCTCTTGCTGCGCGCCCATGCCTTGCTGCGCGCCCAGGGCCATACTGATCTGCGTTGTATCGTCGTGGGACGAGGCGGCGAGGAAGGCGATTGCGAAGCCAGCCTTCGCGCCCTGGCGAGCGAACTCGGCATCGCCGACGAAGTCGTCTGGGCCGGGCCAGTGCTCAATACCGACTTGCATGCCTGGTACTCCGCCGCTGACGTTTTTTGCCTCGCCAGCGAAAAGGAAGGCTGGCCGAACGTCATCCTCGAGGCCATGGCTTGCTCGACGCCGGTGGTTGCCCACTGCACATGGGGCGTCCCGGAAATCATTACCGGACCCGACCTGGGCATCCTGGTCGAGACCAGGGAACCCGGGCCGTTTGCCGAAGCAATCGGCCTCGCCCTGGACAAAATATGGGACCCGGCACGGCTACGTGGCTATGCACTGGAGCATACCTGGGACAAGGTGGCCGAGGGACTCATCGAGCACTTTCAAGTGATCGCGAAGTCTGGGCAGCCTTCGCCATCGGGGCTACACAAAGAATCCAGCCCTCTCTGAAAAGAGTCCACTATCGCATAGCCTGCGCTACCCCGATGGCCGCCCTGCCGGCCACGCAAGCTTGACGCCCTCGCCAGAACGCGCCCGCCATGAACCTCGCCATCGAGCAAGTGACGTCGTCGGCGCGCGCGCGCAACCGCACCATATTCAGCGGCACCACTGTCTCGATGGACGTCAGCCCCATCCCGCCGGCGCCAGCGACCGTCTTGAGATCCTGCAACGCCGCGCACTACTGACGCCGCAAGCTATCAGTAAAATAGGTCAATTCAATTTTTGTCATAGGCCAATAATGGTACAATTCGATCCCTGACACGCTTCTCACACCGCTGGCCGCCGACGGCCATGCGATGCATATCGAATGAGCTACCCGATATGGTCCCTACCATCGCTTGTCGTCGCGGGCGCCATCGGGGCTGGCCGTGCTGGTCGTCGTCCAGGTCATCGCGGCGCTGGCGACCAGCCCTGCCCACATGAGTGGCTGGCGCGTGCACCGGCGCTCCCTGCATCTTCAACCATCACTCCCTTCATGAAAGCCCCGCCATGAACAAGACCGTCACCGTCATCCGCCACATCCATTTCGAGGATCTGGGCACCCTGGAGCCGCTACTGCTGGAGCGGGGCTACGCCGTCCGCTACGTCGATCCCGCCATGGAAGACCTGGCGTCGCTCGACGCCCTGGCCCCGGACCTGCTGGTGGTGCTCGGCGGCCCGGTCGGCGCCTTCGACGAGGAGATCTACCCGTTCCTGGCCGGCGAGCTGGCGCTGGTCAGGCAGCGCCTCGCCGCGGGGACGCCGCTATTGGGGATCTGCCTCGGCGCGCAGCTGATCGCGCGGGCACTGGGGGCGCGCGTCTACCCGATGGGAGTGAAGGAGATCGGATTCTCGCCGTTGACGCTGACCGGGGCGGGCGCGCAGTCCGTCCTCGCCCACCTTGGCTCCACCCCGGTCCTGCACTGGCACGGCGACCAGTTCGACATCCCGCCCCGCGCCGACCGCCTCGCCAGCACGCAGATCGGCGCCAACCAGGCGTTCGCGCTGGGCGATGCAGTGCTGGGGCTGCAATTTCACCTCGAGGCGGATGCCCGCCACATCGAACGCTGGCTGCTTGGGCACGCATCGGAACTCGGACAGGCCGGCATCGATCCGCGCGTCCTGCGCGAGGACGCGCAGCGCTTCCAGGTGCCCCTGGCCGCTGCCGCCACCGCGGTGTTCAAGGCCTGGCTCGACGGCGTCGACAAGCTCGCGCCCGGACGGTTGCCAT
Organism: Telluria sp. RT2P19; assembly: GCF_059685725.1. Taxonomy (NCBI): domain Bacteria; kingdom Pseudomonadati; phylum Pseudomonadota; class Betaproteobacteria; order Burkholderiales; family Oxalobacteraceae; genus Telluria; species Telluria sp. RT2P19. The sequence continues at coordinate 14,985 of NZ_JCASIL010000035.1, read as the reverse complement.
GAACCTGCCTCCCCTTACCCAACCGCTGCCGGTGGCCGCGCTGGCACCCATCGAGATCGATGTGGTCTAGTTGCAGTCGCAGGCCGTGTATGGCCGCGTGGGCAACAACGCTGCGCTCCCGGCCGTGACCGCTGCGCCGAGCTGCTGCTCGCCCCAACCTGATCCAACCACCAACCGGAATATTCCATGACAATCTACCGCATCAACATCCGCCGTCACGGCCGCCTGCTCGGCCACTTCGAATCCGGCACGCCCTGGTCGCTGGAGGCGGCCCGGGAGGTCGCCGCATCACTGGGCAAGGCCGAAGGCTACCAGCTCGACTTCGCGCTGGCGAAGGACGAACGCCGGCTGGTCGAAAGCGGGCCGGATGGCATGCGCCTGATCAGCAGCGAGCCGCTGTTCGTCGCCACCACCCTGGAAGGCTGAGGCCATGGTGGCACCCACTTCTTACCTGATGCCTGCCTACGCACGCCAGAGCGTGTCCTTCGTGCGCGGCGCCGGCGCCCGCCTGTGGGACACGGACGGCATCGAATACCTGGACGCCATCGCCGGCGTGGCGGTCACCAATATCGGTCACGCCCATCCCGAAGTGGCCGCCGCCATCGCCGACCAGGCCAGCCTGCTCCTGCATACCTCGAACCTGTTCGGGATCGGATGGCAGGAACAGCTTGGCGAGCGCCTGTGTACGCTCGCCGGCATGGAACGCGCCTTCTTCTGTAATTCCGGCGCGGAAGCGAATGAAACGGCGCTCAAGCTGGCGCGCCTGCATGCCAACAGCAAGAACATCGCCCAGGCCCAGGTGCTCGTCATGGAAAACAGTTTTCATGGCAGGACCCTGGCCACCCTGGCCGCCACCGGCAATCCCGCCGTTCACCGGGGCTTCGAGCCTCTGACACCGGGATTCGTCCGCGTGCCCTACGACGACATCGACGCCGTGCATGTGGCCGCAGTACGGTGGCCGGGCATCAGCGCCGTCCTGATCGAACCGGTGCAGGGCGAAGGCGGCATCCATCGGGCCTGTGCTGACTATCTGCGGGCGCTGCGGGCGATCTGCGACGAACGTGGGTGGCTGCTGATGGTCGACGAGGTGCAGACCGGCATGGGGCGAACCGGCGCCTGGTTCGGCCATCAGCATGCGGGCGTCGTGCCCGACGTGATCACGCTTGCGAAAGCGCTGGGCAATGGCATGCCGATCGGCGCCTGCCTTGCGCGCGGCGTGGCCGCGTCGCTGTTTTCGCCTGGCGCCCATGGCTCGACCTTCGGCGGCAATCCCATGGCCAGCAGGGTTGGCTGCACCGTCATCGATGTCATGGCGCGCGAGGCGCTGCCCGAGCGCGCCGCCGTGCTGGGCGAACGCCTGCTGCGCATGCTGTGCGATGGACTGGAAGGCAAGGCCGGCATCGCGGCCATCCGCGGCATCGGACTGATGGTGGGCGTCGAGCTGGACGCGGAATGTCCCGGCCTGGTGCATGACGCATTGGTGCGCGAACGCCTGCTCATTACGGTGACGCGCGGCAGGATCGTGCGCCTGCTGCCGCCATTGATCTGCAGCGAAGCGGAGATTGACGAGATCGCGGCGCGATTGGTGCGACTGCTGACCTGAGCCCATGCCGCGTGTGGCAAAATCGAGGCCGCGACCGTCACGTCGAATCGCCTCACCTCTATGGAAATCTGTCCTGGTACACATGAAATTACACGGTAAAACCGCAGCCGAAATCGTCGACAGCGTTCGCGCCCTGATCCAGTCGGGGCAGCTGGCCTCCGGCGACTCGCTGCCGCCGGTGCGCGACCTCGCGGATGAACTGGGAATCAACCGCAACACGGTCGCATCGGCTTACCGGCGCCTGGTCACGTCCGGCATCGCCATGACGCAAGGACGGCTGGGGACCACGATCCGCAACCAGTATGCGCAGGGTGAACAAGAAGGCGCCATGCCCGACACGCCGCTGGAAGACCTGGCAAGCGGCAACCCGGATCCGGCGTGGCTTCCCGACCTCGGACAAGCGCTGCTTGCCGCGCGTCGTCCGCCGCGGCTGTACGGCGCGCCGACCGTCAATCCCGAGCTCGAACGGTATATTCGCGCATGGTGTGCGCCGGACTGCCCCGCCGGCTTCGAGGTCGACCTTGCGCATGGCGCGGTGGATGCGATCGAGCGGCTGCTGAACCTCGATCTGCTGGCGGGTGACAAGGTCGCGGTGGAGAACCCCTGCTTCCTCAGCAGTATCAATACGCTGCGCGATATGGGGCTGCAGCCACTCGGCGTCGCCGTCGACGGCGAAGGCATGCTGGCCGGCGAACTCCAGAACGCGCTCGAGAAGGGAGCGCAGGCTGTCATCCTGACGCCGCGTGCGCACAATCCGACCGGCTGCAGCCTGTCCGACAAGCGCGCACGGGCCATCACGCGCATTCTCGCCAAATATCCAAACGTCATGGTCATCGTCGACGATCACTTCGCGCTGCTGTCGCATGCCGAGTATTACTCGGTCATACCGCGCAGTACCGGGCGCTGGGCCTTGATCCGTTCGTTCGCGAAGGCCCTGGGGCCCGACATCCGGGTCGCGGCGGTTGCCAGCGATGCGGCGACCTCGCGCCAGCTGCGCCGTCGCCTGGCTGCCGGGACCGCGTGGGTCAGTCACCTCTTGCAGGATATGGTCGAACTGACCTTGACCAGCGCCGGCGGCGCGCGCCTCATCGCCCAGGCCCGAGAAGATTACACCCGCCGCCGCCGCGCGCTCGAGGCGGCCCTGCGCGAGCAGGACATCCCTTACCTGGCCGATGGCGACGGGCTCAATCTATGGATTCCGCTGACGACCGACGATCGTGCTGTCGCGCTTTCGCTGGCCCGCCAGGGTTGGCTGGTGCGGCATGGCGAGGGCTTCGCCGTCGATGAGGAAGTCAAAGGTGTGCGCATCACGATCTCCAGGATCGAAGCGGAGCAGGCCAGACGTCTTGCCGCCGGCATCAGGCGCAGTCTCGGGTAGATACTGACTTTGACCCGTTAGCACTTCGACCGCCCGCGTAGCCTGGACACGACGCCCGCCGACGCTCGGCCAATATTTATGTCCTCCGACATATCTGATATTTACACAGGACATGATTTTCTCGCTGTGCAGGCATATGCGCCTGCCCGGTCCACCACGCATGAACGCCCGGCTTCAGGCGACTTTAGAACCAAGGGGAGTACCATGCACATCCGCTTCCCGATTGTCATCACCGACGAAGACTCCCGATCGAGAATGCGTCCGACCTGGAAATCCGGGCACCGGCCGCCGCCATCAAGGCCGAGGGATTCGATGTCGTGCGGACCACGAGCTATCACGACCTGAGCCAGTTTGCCCAGCAACAGAGCCGCGCCAGCGCGTTCGTCCTCTCAATCGACAACGAGGAGTTTTCGCACGACGGCGCCGCGGCACCTGCGCTCGACAGCATCAGGTCGTTCATCGGTGAGGTGCGGCGGCGCAACGCCGAGGTGCCGATCTACCTGTACGGCGAAACCAAGAGCGCGCGCCATCTGCCGAACGATATCCTGCGCGCGCCGCAGGCGTCATCCACATGTTCGAGGACACGCCGGAGTTCGTCGCGCGCCGCCTGATCCGCGAAGCGAAGAATTACCTGGACGGCATCCGGCCACCGTTTCTCACGGCATTGCTCGACTACGCGCAGGAGGAAAGCATCGTCGAGGCGCTCGGCCTCCGGCATGCGATGTGCAAGGTTGGCGAGCAGTTCGAGCGGGAGGACTGGTGGTTTACCGTATGGGACCGGATGCGCTGGCCGAAGGCGGCATGGGAGATGCGGCTGACCGGGTAATCGGTGGCGAGCAGGCAAATGGAAGGTGGCACGGGTCTGGTGAGCTGGCCGACGGCTTCAATATGCTCGATCCCGCCCCGTCAGTTGCTGACCAGCACCGGGGCTCGATCGTCGCTTCCAGCGCGTTGTTCATCGAAGCATGTGGCAAGTACGGTGGCCGAGGCCAGTCACCGTTTCAGGCCGTTTAATTGAAAAATGCCTGGCGGGCAGACTACGGGTACACTGAGCTTGTCTGAATCAGGATGGGAAAAAGACAATCACCTGCTTTGATTTATCGGCGGCATCATCCAACAGCACACCAGGCGGAATGAAGCGACCATGACTACTAGCGATGCAGGCAACCGGAATATGCCGATGTCCGAACTCGCCGCTACCTTTCTGGAAATGCGCGATGTCGTCCTTGCGCAGTGGAGTGCCCGGGTCACCGCCGAGATCCCGTGCGCGAACAAGCTGCGCGAACCCATCCTGATCGATACCCTTCCAACCCTGTACGAGAACATCGCACAATCCCTGGCGGTGGGCGCAGCCCGTCCGTTCGCGACGACCGGGACCAACCTGGCCACTTCGCACGGTCGGGAGAGGGCCAATATGACCGACTACGGTCCCCGCGACCTCCTCCACGAATTGCAGATATTCCGCGAGGTATTGTTTGCCGTGGCGACGGCGCGCCGTCTTCCGCTGAGCAAGCGCGATGCCGAGGTTATCGGGCATTCGATCGAAGAAGCGGCGCGCGAATCGATCAGCGGCTACGATGCGGTCAACAAGGAAATCAGCGAAACCTTTATCGCCAGCCTGTCCCACGACTTGCGTAATCCGATGCACGTGGCAAACGCCTCCGCCCAGCTGATCCAGCTGAAAACGGACGACCCCGGCATTCTGAAGCTGGCAAAACGGATTTGCCTGAAAATCGGGGAGACCGACGCCATGATCCAGACCCTGCTGGACGCGGCCGTGCTGAAGGGGAAAATGAAGCTGAAGCTGCAACTCGCGTGCTTCGACATCATGTCGCTGATCGAGGAAGTCTGCGCCGACCTTCCCCTGCTCGGGCAGCAGGTGAAGGTAGAGGGCGACCGGGTCGAGGGATACTGGTGCCGCGTTTCGCTCACGCGCGCGCTCGAAAACCTGGTCGCCAATGCACGCAAGTATGGCGATGCATCACAAGCGATCACGGTACGTGTCAGCCATGTCGACGCCCGGATGTTACTGGCCATTCATAACGAGGGCACGCCGATCCCGGCCGACGAGCTGGAGCGACTCTTCCACACATATGAACGGATCGAGGATGTGAAGGTCAAGGGCTGGGGCCTGGGCCTGCCCTATGTCCGCAATGTTGCCGAGAGCCATGGCGGCAGCGTCTTCGTCGATAGCGCCCACAACCGGGGAACAACCTTCACCCTCAGCCTGCCTGTCGATGCCCGTCCGTATGTCCGGCAATGAACGTCGGCGCGACCGGCCATCAGAAAAGCCTGGCCCGTGTGGCAGCGAAAGCGCACGAACTGGCCTTTTCGACCCGCCCGAACACACCATGGCACTCTGGGCTAGTGTATTTCGCGACCTGTGCGCGACCGGGACATGACGGCCTGGCTGCTAGCGGGCGAGATACTCGTCCGCGCCGACCACTGAGGCATAACCGAACGCGAGCGCCGACATCAGCGCGCGGTGAACCTGCGCTGCCGGCACGACATCGCCCCTGAATTCGAGGTCACGGGTCGCGCAGGCATCGTGCACGACGGTGGTCTTGTAGCCGAAATCCGAGGCAGCCCGTGTCGTGGCGTCGATGCACATATGGCTCATGGCGCCCACCACGGTGACCTCCTCGATCCCGTGCTCGTCGAGCATCTTCTTCAGGTCGGTCTTCAGGAAGGAGTTCGGGAAATTCTTCACAATGACCGGCTCGCCTTCGACCGGTGCCACGGAATCGTGGATCTGGACGCCGGCCGTGCTTCGGTTGAAGAACGGAGCATCAGGGTCCGTCGATTCATGCCGAATGTGAATCACCATGTCATTGCTGTCCCTGGCATCGGCGATCACGCGTGCAGCATTGGCCAACGCATCGTGGATGCCTTCCAGGGCCAGTTTGCCAGCAGGAAGATACTCGTTCTGGAGGTCGACAACGACCAGCGCTTTTTTGCTCATCAATTTTTTCTCTCTCGACAAATAAATGGTTACGACAAGCAGGTTTATGGCAACCTGAAATGATGTGCGACAGAGGCTCCATTTCGTCGGAACCGGGTAAGGTGAAGGCTTCACGCCAGAATTCGTAGCCGATACGATCTGCACTTCCTGGACAATAAACGGCTTTCAGAACGTCAGGATGTCACCATCGGCCGGGATGCGCACGCGGTCCTGGATACCGTGCTGCCTGACATGGTCGTTCAGTTCCTTGCGGCTCAGCGTCATGTGGTTGATGGCATCCATATGGGTTGCGATGATCGTCGCGTTGGGCATGCGCTGGTAGGCGTGCAGCACGTCGTCCTTGCCCATGATGATCGAACCGGTAAAGCCGACCATGCGGGCAGCGCCGGCGTTGAGCAATATGACATCGGGTTTGAACCGGGCCAGGGCCTGGTCGACTTCGCTACGCCAGATCGTATCGCCCACGACGTAGACGGTCTTCACGCCCGGCGCCTGGAAGACGATGCCCATCGCTTTTCCCAGTCCCTCGGCCAGCGGCTTGTTCGCATACATTTCATTCGTGCCGTGCTGACCGCCGGTCCTGGTCAGTCGCACGCCGTCGAACGTGGTGGGTTCGCCGAGAATACGGACATTCGTATAGCCCTGGCCGCGAATCAGCCTGGCATCGGCTTCGTCCTGCACGAATAATGGCATCGTCTTGGGCACGAACCCGTGGTCACCGCCGTCCCAATGGTCAAGGTGAGTGTGGCTGACGATGACGGCGTCCACGCCTTGCATGATGTCATTGACCGGCATCGGCAGTTCGACCAGCGGGTTGCGCAACTGACTGTTGAAGGTGCCTGGAAACCCCGGATAGGTCCCTTTCTTCGCCAGGAAGGGATCCACCAGGAAGGTCGTGCCGGCATAGTTGATCTTGACCGTGGCGTTGCGAATTTGCTGGACCCGGACGGCTTGCCGTTCGGTCGCCGGGGTGGAGCTTGGGGCCGCACCGGCGGAGATAGTCCCGATGCCCAAGGCCAGGGAAAGAAAAAGAGCCAATGTTGTAGATCGTTGCATATGCTGCTCCGTAACGGATGTGGACAACAGCATTGTGACGGCACACCGATAACGCTAATATTGACCCGTATGCCAATTACCGATGGTTTCGGGCCACGATCACAGATTCCTTATCCATGACTATCAAACTGCCGGTCGCCGCTCTCGTCGTCTATCCAAATTTCAGCCCCTTTCACTTTTCTGTACCGTATCTGGTTTTTAATGCAGAGATGCCCGAGGGGCCCTTGTTTGACCTGCGGATTGTTTCGCCAGACGGAAAACCTTTGGCCGCGGAGCGAGCGATGACGATACATCCCGACGGCGGCCTCGAGCTGGCCGAGACGGCAGACATGGTGATTGTGCCTGGATGGCACGACCTGGACGCACGGCCCGCGCCCGAACTGATGGCCGCACTGGCGCGAGCCCATGCCAGAGGCGCCTATGTCGTCGGACTTTGCTACGGTGCCTATGTACTCGCCTATGCGCGGCTGCTCGACGGCAAGCGCGCTTCGACACACTGGATGGCCGAGAAGGATTTCAACCAACGCTTTCCATGCGTGAAGCTGGACATGAATGCACTGTATGTCGATGAAGACCGTCTGATCACCTCCGCGGGAACGGGGGCGGGACTCGATTGCTGCCTCTACCTCGTGCGCGCGTATTACGGTCCGAAAATCGCCAACAAGGTGGCGCGAACGATGGTCATTCCACCGCATCGCGAAGGCGGACAGGCGCAGTTCATCGAGCAACCCGTGGCCGATTCGACCGAGGATTCACAGGTCAACCGCTTGCTGGACTATCTGCGGGAAAATCTCGACAAGCAGCACAGCATCGATGATCTGGCGGCAAGGGCGGCGACCAGTCGCCGCACCTTTACACGTCATTTTCAGAAAGCGACCGGCATGACGCTCGGGAATTGGCTGGTCAACGAGCGCTTGCAGCAGACACGCGAGTTACTTGAAACGACATCGGTGCCTATCGAGAGAATTTCGGCGTTGACGGGGTTTCAGACTCCGCTGGCCTTGCGCCAGCATTTCAAAAAGAGATTTCAGGTCAGTCCCAGGGAATGGCGCCGTACTTTTGGGCAGAAGACGGCAGCTGGGCAAGAATAGGTCTATAACGATGCTGTGTTAGTCCCATGCGTCGCGTTGCTGTTTCCGGCGTATCCGTCAAGCTGTGCACGGATGCATGCTTGCATGCTCTACGTGCAAATGCGGGGACTGGGCAGCTGACGTCACAGGTCTTGCACTTCCTTGATAAACGGACGAAAAAAAGCCCCAATCTCTGGGGCTCTAGTTCGGTATTCTTGGCGGAAGCGGTGAGATTCACGCCCACGTCAAAGTATTTCCTTATTTTTCAAGGACTTAGGTGTAGATTAAACGTCGATTTTGTCACACCTGTCTGCACCACCTCAACAGGTTCTTTGCATCTTACCACTTTGCACCTCTCCGCCAAGATTTCACCCGCCGCCACCATGTCAATTGGTAGTTGTTACCTTGCTACTACCAGTTCGAATCCTGCGAAAAAAAAGCACCAAGACCGAAGTCCTGGTGCCATTCAAGCTCTTTTTTGAGAGGCCACGTCGTGGGCAGCAGCCCTGCTACGCGTCTGCCGGCAACTCATAATCACCTTCAGTATCGGGTGAAATAAGGTCCGGCGAAATGCACAGTTCCACCACTTTCTGGGACATACCATCCACGCGCTGCTGGCCCGTGATGGCACCAGGCAAACGCGATAGCACGTCTTTCCAGCCGCCTGTGGACCAAGGAGTGCTCTGCATCAGTCGACGCATGCCACTGTTCATTTCAGACGTAGCAACAACGAGCTTCCACTGGTTGTCGACCCGTCTCCACAGCGGGCGCAGCCCGAATTTCTCAAGCTGTCGGATGAGGCCCTGACGCGTCTCGGTATCCGAACCGGACCCGATGATGCGCTTGACGACATCGCGAATGCGTTCATGCGACTTCACTGGCTTACCATCGATGGATTCGAAGATAGCAACCCGCCGGTTAAGCAACAGAGAAAGACACACCTCACCGTCGCGTTGTACATCCCTGACCGCAACCGTCGTCAACTGACACTCCTCCAAAAGCGCTGCCAGCCGCTCTAGGCTGGGCAGTTCCTCCGAGGTTAATGCGACGTATCCTGCAACCAGCGGACTAAACAAGTCCGCTGCACGTGCTTCATGACCAAAGCCTACAAGCATCTCTCGCACCGCTTTTTGAACGGCGACGAGAATGTCCCAGCGACCTACCAGCATGCGGCGAATCTTAGCGCCCAACTCCTCCACCGCGTCGTGGTTTGACAAATCGAGAAGTGGATTACTGACGCGTTGACTGCCCGCTGTAAGCGGTTGCATTTGAATTCTGACGGTCCGAGTGTTCAAAGCATCGTCAAAAACCGGCAATGCAATCCCCGCAACTAGAACACCGGCCGGCGGGTTGTAAGACCTCATTCGTCCGGCGATGACGCGAGTTATACGCGCGTCCGTGGATTTAGTGAACGAGGTCCTGACCAAAGAGAGGAAGTCCTCAACCGCCCTCTTCGTGGCCCCCTTCGCCTCAAATTCATCAACAAGCAGGGCCGCAGAACGGTTTTCCAACTCGTAAATCACCTGCGCGACAGTAGGAACACCATCGCGGCGGAAAGCTTGTGGCCCAAGCAACCGGCACAGGAGCTCGATGAGCGTCGTCTTGCCGGACCCGCGCTCAGCGGTCACTGCCAGGATTGGGCGGTTCTCGACCACAGCGCCGAAGACAGCCGTCACAAGCCAACCCAGAAGAGCAACACTGTCGAAGGTAGTCTGGAAGTTGAACCCCTTTACCGCTTCTTCCAGCTGCCGAACTTCTTCCTGGGTTGCGGCAGGGGTATTTAACGAGAATCCCAGGCTCGGTCCGGAAACATACAGAGCCTCGCCAGGCGTCGTGTCAACTGGTTCGCCGCGAGCTTGATACACCTCGTTCCCGAAGTGCACAACAAGCTGACCAGCGTCGAAATAGAAACCTGGGCTCCGAACTCTCGACAGGTCTACCCGCCCCCGCCCATCGCACTTTTCACGAATTTCTCCCGCAAGACTGCTCGGGCTAAAGACCTCTATCTCAAGCTTGCTATCATGCTCCGCGTAATTTTGGTCGCAATACTGACTACCGACGACCGCACGCAGCGTATTCTCGTCCAAGGACCTTGGAGTGAGCGTTACCAACTGCCCCGTCTTCCGCGATAGGATGACGTAGTGGCCGTTATCGTCGAATCCTGCAGGCTCCCAGCCTCCTTCAGGATTCGAAATACACTGCTTGCGGGAAAGGGGTTGCGCAGGACGCTGCTCGTTGCTGGAAGTGGACGTCTTTTTACCGAATACGACACGGATGATGTTGTTCATACTGCAGTCCTTTTTGCGAGCCGTCAGCCATTGAATGACTGACGAAAGCTATTCATAGATGTGTCGGCCAACCTTGGCCAACGAGAGTAGGACAACTCTTTTGGAGGACACCATGAACGCGCTAACTCTTGGCGCAGCGCTGCGCATACCCTGCCCCACGTGCACAGGATACGAAAGTGATGGCAAATTGTTAATGAGCGATATACTACAGCTACATTATGGCAATAAAACCATTTCTTGTCAGAAATTTTTAGCGCCACGCATGTGCTGAGGCGACCGCCGTAACAGCGTAACGGTAACGAGGCTAGTCTCGTGTTACCGCGCTACTGCGTTACGGGTGGGCAGTTCACGGTATTGCGAGTCGACGCACTCAACCGCAGAACTTCGCCGCAACTATCCCCGCCTTTTAGCGAGCGGTAGCGGCGCGATTAGGTTTCCTGCCCGTATCGCGTTAGCGCAGGATGAAAGATGCGTCCCAGCGCTGATGAATTCGCGTCGTTTTGCCGCCTCGTGCCGTAATAGATTGGCAAAGAATATCGACGTTCGCCCAGAAGGCCGTCGCCTTCTATACCATTTGATTTGACCGCTCTCCATACCCGGGTGACCAAGGCAGTGACGACGCACAAGTATGTCTATATGACAACATAATTCTTGGTCACGGCACTTATGCGAAGGTTGAACGTAGCCGGCAATACGTTTTGGGGATGCTTGAATCTTCCGGGGTGCAGGGGCGTCGCGAAGGCGAAATCACTTAGAGCCTCAGCAGCAAATTTCTCTCGAGCGGCTTTACCATATCTCTGCCGCGCAAAGAATCCATCCAACGCAGCGGGATGGCATCAAACCCAAGATGAATTCCCACCAATCCGCCAGCGATGCAGGCTGTCGTATCGGTGTCGTTGCCCAGTGCAACCGCTGCTTTCACAACTCCGGCATAAGTAGATTCCTGGCATGCACATTTGGCAGACCAAAGGCTGTCCACAACATAGCCAGACCCTTGGGGCTCATGCGACTTCAACGACAGAACGAACTCGAGCGCCGGCGCAAACGGAGTGCCGCAATAAATCTTAGCCAACGCTTCCTCTGCGCAGTCCCAAGCATCCTTCATCGTTTGGTCACTCAGGAGATGCCTTGCGACCAGCACATAGAGCGCGCAGCACACCTGAGAGTGCACATGGCCATGAGTCAGCAACGATTGAGCGTGAGCCAGCGTGACCAACTCTTCGTCGGGTCCGCGGTGCCACAGCGCCAGTGGCAGAGCACGCATAAGCGAACCGTTGCCATTGCTCCGTTCATCAGACGAACCAGCCATTTCAGGCGACATGCCCTTTTTCAGGTTTGCGAATGCACGACTTGTCTGAATACCAATATCAAACACGTGTCCATCTACAGCCAGATAGCCGTTGCTGCCCCACTCCAGAAATTTGCTGGCCAAATTTTCCAAGTCGAGCCCATCTTTTTCAATCAGGGAGTCGAGTAAGCAGAGCGCGAGCGCTCCGTCGTCCGACCACGTCCCGGGTTTGATGCTGGCATGCGCTCGGCGAAACCGGGCCGGCGGCGTCATCTCAATGAGCTCAAGCGCTGGGATGGCGGAGGCAGGATGAAACTCATACGGGACACCGAGAGCATCCCCGATAAGGAGGCCGTACAGGCCACCTTTCAAGCGGTTTGTTTTGTTCATACTAGATTCTAAAGCGATTATCCTTGAGGAAGACAGGGACCTCCAAAAGCAAACACAGCCACTTCCAGAAATCCCTCTTCTATTGATTCATCGTAATTGATGCTCTGTTCGACTAGCGTTGTAGCTCCGCACGTTTCTCGAAACTGTCGAGAGATTTCCTTCACTTCCCTTCCAAGCAAATCTTGAGACCCGCTTCTAATAAGGAGCAAAGCACCTTCAGCATCTGCTAAACCGTATTTCTGCCGCGCGATTTCTTCTAGGCAAACTTCAATAGCAATTTTAGCGCGGCCTTGCCCCGTTCCTCTACCAATTCCATATCTTGTTGGCCTTATGCAAGTATTCGTTCGGACAATATCTCTGACATCGTGCCACGTACTGCACCGGAATTGCCACTCGTCCCCAGGCGAAATAATGGCGGTACCAATCAGTTTCGCCAGTTTCAGCGAATCTTGATGGGCTGTTCGGATTACGCTATCGAATGTCTTAAGAAACTCTTCCTCACTTTTCTCGACACTGTTAGTCGCATCACTTACATCACTAATAATCGCCACCGACAACGCCTCGGGATTGTTTTTCTGAGCGAACTCACGCGAAACTATCGCGCGACAATCATCGGCAGTTCCGGTCCATACAACGACTTGGCGGTGGTGCTCGTCGTAGCGCGTTTCCTCCGGTTCATGTCGATACATCACGTCTAATTCCACGACCTCGTTCTTAGCATTAAATGTAGATATCGTGCATATTGGATTCAACCAATCAGAAGGTAAGGAACGTCGCATAATTGCCTATTTAAACTGTTGAGAACGAAACTCGTTGTCGCCCTAGACGACAGCGCGCGGCTGATAATATATAGCATCAAGAAATGCTGCTCTTCCGTCCCAGATTTCGCCTTCCTGGCCTTCGGGACGCGGAGCTAACCACCAGGCCGAATAAAGCATCGGTTCTACGAGGTAATCCCAGTATGTATCCAGCGCAACAGCAGACTTAGCGACCCCAAAGTGCTGGCTCAGACCGTCTCGGTTCGGACTATCATAACAAACAAAATAATCCGGCCGTTTCATCGCCAGAAGTCGACTTGCCGGGGCGATGCCGGCCTTTCGGTCGTCACTTCCAAAAGCGGATTCAAACCTTTGGACAAAGGTTTCGTAATCTTTCCGTGCTACAGGCCCTCGAAGAGGTATCGCATCAAGGGCGTTGCTGATGACTGAAGGGTTGTTTATTATTCGATTCTTGAATACACCAGCGCCGAACATTGAACCAAACCATGCCCAATCAAAATCAGCAATTTCTCTCTCCCGGGTTCCCAAAATCCCAGCTATTGACTTGCGTTCAATTTCCGTAAACGTTTCGAAAGCAGTTCCATTAGCAAATATGTTGCGCGCACCCCGCAAAACTGAGAGTCGCCCCTCAACGCTATGATTCTTGTCTTCCCTTACTTTTGCTACGAATGTCGCCCAATCCATCGTCAGAGGGTCGCCCTTAGGAGCAAAACCCATTGGCTTGCGAAAGTGAACAAATTTCGTCAACGATTCACGGAATTTTCGAGTTGCCTCGTATTGCACGGTGTAGTCGCGCAAGAACTCATCATCAATGCTATGTCCACGCGTCCATTCCCTCTCAATGAACTGCCGCAAGCTAACCACCGTGGGGTCATCGAGTGGCCCCTCAAGCAGGACACATGCCTCGACATTCTTCGCCAATCCACCGTTGGTATAATTGGCGCTTCCGATGATTATGGAAGCAGAGCCGGCTGAAAGAAAGAGATATACCTTAGGATGAAATGTTGCGTGCCCGCTGGCGTCCATAACGCGTGCTGTATCTAACAAACTTATTTTCTTCAGAAACAAAGGTTCAGTTTGATAGAAATGCGTCCCAACCAGCAATCGTCGAATATTCGATTGGTTCTTTAACAATGCTTCCAAAGTTGGATTACTCGCCCCCCAAGCGACTGCGATGAAAACCTCGTCGGACTGACTGAATAGTCGTGTCAATGAAGCCGCTATGTTTGGTCCTGATAAAAACGTTGTTTTCATGATTTTCCATGCTGTTGAAAATTTTATTTAATTTATGTTATTGGCAAGATTATCAGAGGCCAAGCCGGGGATTTCACTCCGACTGCTCACTAAATTTTTTAGAATTATATATCCTGCCAGAAACTTTTTTACCGATTTGATGAAATTCTGCCGATTGGTAGTTGGCAGGAGAGCGATGCGCTCTGCACCAGGAGGGGCCGCTGAACCTCGAATCCGTGGGCGATTAGGGCCAGCTGTGCGCGGTGCCGAAGGTTGCATCCCGCAGGGCTGATAATTTGTCGCCGCCGTTGAAAACGAAGTCGGACCACTACGCGCACGGCGACGAAAATATGGATATGTCAAGGGAACGACCGCTTGCCTTAGTGCGCTGTTTGCCGCCGGGCGCCACGACGAGTTGCTCGCACTGATAGCGAAGTCCGAGTACCGGTACAAGTCCTGGCATTACAGGGCATGGGGCGCTAAGGCGTTGGCCAGGATGGGACAGCGCGACGAGGCCGTTCAGTATTCTCAGGACTCCAAGGGCCTGAACGCGCCCCTGACGGCCAATGCAGCCTTCTGTGAGAGCGTCCTGCTTGACGCCGGCTTTGCGGATTATGCGTACGCGCGCTATGCCGTAGAAGCGACGTACGCAACGACCAATTTGGCGACATTCAAGGCCATCGTAAAGAAGTATCCGGGGAAGCCACGAGGGACCATTTTGCGCGACCTGGTTGCGAGCCAGCAGGGGAATGAAGGCAAGTGGTTCGCTGCTGCGAAGGATGCGGGCTTCTTTGAGTTGGCTATCGAACTGGCGAATCGGAGCCCGTCGGACCCTTGAACGCTTATACGCGCTGCACGGGACTTTGCTGTTGAACGGCCGGAGTTTGCTCTGGCGGCAGGAATGACGGCGCTACACGGCATCGCCAATGGATGGGGCT
>NZ_JCASIL010000034.1:0-22204 GCF_059685725.1 Telluria sp. RT2P19 | reverse complement strand
ATCGAGAAGTCGTGCCCTCCGGCCTTCTATGAAGTGAAGAACGTGCGCGCCTATGTCATCACGGAGCAAGACATCGCTGCCCAGGCATCTACAGCTGGCGGGCGCCAGGAAGGCGGCGACCATGCGTAAGCCGCACCTGAAACCCGTCGGCGCCAGCGCCGTCGTCACGGTCACCGTGGAGGTGGCGGCGGGTGGCTCGTGGGGGCCGGACTGCAGCGTCGCACAGGTGCATCGCCAGGCTGGCGAAGAAGCCGTCAACGCCGTGCGCAATGCCTTGCGCAACGCCGGATACAGCGCCCGAATGAGGGTCGTCGGCGAACCAGAAATTAAAACCGTTATCGTGGAGCGAGCATGACCACCACCCCTACCGCATCCCCTGAACTGCCGGACCTCGACCGCCTGGAAGCGCTGGCGCGCGCGGCGAATCCCGGGCCATGGACCTGGTGGACCAGTAACAGCGTGCTTCGCCTCAGTGCCGACGACGGAATCGACGGCGGCATCCTGCACGCCTACTCTCATCGTGGCCACGCCGACATCTGCTGCGGAGAAAGCGATCGCGCTTTCATCGCAGCCGCCAACCCTGCCGCCGTGCTGGCACTGATCGAACTGGCTCGCCGCGCCCAGCCAGAGGGCGAAGCGCCGCAAGCCGAGCCTCTGAGCGATGTCGAGCTTGATCGGATTGCACGATCCTACTTTTCGGAGCAGTGGGCAGTGCAGCATGCTAAAGATGCCATTCACGACGCATTCGCAGAGGCCAGCAAATCGTCCCTCGCCGCCCAGCATGCAGAGAGCGGCGAGAAAGACGAAGTCCTCCGCTTGCAGCGCCTTCTCGCGCACAAGGACGGGCAGATTGCAGCGCTGACTGCGAAGGCCGCCCAGCAAGGCGCAGCACCTGGCGCGCTGGCCGCCGAGGCCGCAAAGCTGGCGCCGATTCTGCGCGGCATGTGCGAAGGCGGCGACGTGCATGGCGACGGCGTGGACATTTACGCTGACGACTACATGGCGTGCGACGGCGATACCTACGTCGTGCGCGCTGCCGCGCTGCTGGAACAGATTGCCGCCCCTAGCGCCCCCGGCACACCGGAAGCGCCGCAGACCGCCGCAGCGCGCGACGTGCTGGCCGAGCGCTGGCGCCAGGTCGAGCAAGAGGGATGGCATCCCGATCAAGACGACGACTACGAGGACGGCCAGCTTTCGATGGCCGCCGCTTGCTACGCGATGCAGGGCAACTCGCAGAACTACGGGCCGCCAGACGACTGGCCGTGGGAACGTGCGTGGTGGAAGCCTACCGACGACCGCCGCAATTTGGTCAAGGCCGGCGCCCTGATCCTCGCCGACATCGAGCGCCTGGACCGCGCCGCCCAACTCGACGGCGGCCAGGGAGAGGCATCGTGATCGGCCCGGCAGGAACTTTCGCAGCGCCGACCGCGCGAGTGCAGACCGGCGAGTTCTTCTCGGTCGAGCAGGCCAGCCAGCATGCAGCAGCATGGTGCGCGAAGCATCCAGCATGGCTGCGGATCTGCGACTTGGGCGATATCGACAGCAATCAATTCTATGTCCAGTGGCACGAGTTGAGTGCACGTGATCGCAACGGCTGGGGTAGCGAGTATGCCTACGAAGAATTCGCGATCAGAAAGAGCAAGGTGGAAATGGGCTTCATCTCAGGAAAGGGCGAATTCTATTCCAACGTTCTGGACGTTCCACTGTTCCACAACCTGATGCAGGTGATACGCGTAGGCGTCAAGATGGCTCGCGCAATTCGACGCCAGGAAGGGAGCGAATCAAATGGCTGATACCGAACGCGAAGCATTCGAGGCGTGGAACGATTCGCTTGGGCAGGAGAGCTTCGGCATCCGGTCCGTGCCCAACTTGCCGCCGGCGGCCTGGGCCGCGTGGCAAGCCCGCGCCGCCCTTGCTTCTCGCCCTGCTGAGGTGGACGGCAAGATTCCCCGCGAGAGCAATGACGCGCTGATCGCCCTGGCGAAGTATTGGAAGCTCGACGGCGATTGGATGACTTGCAAGGGTTGCCGGCGCAGCCTGATCGCTTCGCGTGATGGCGAGGAATTGAACCATGGCGACGGCTGCAAGTTCTGGGACCAGCAGCACCCCTGGGCGCGGTTGCGCGACCTGATTGCCCGGCGGCCGACGCCAGCGGAGTGCGCGTCGTGAATCTGGACCACGTCACCCACGCGGCGCGGCGCCCGCACCTGTGCGCCAGCTGCGGCCGGACCGTGCACGTCGACGAGCGGTATGTGCGGGCGCCGGTACCGGGAGGGCCGCAGGCGAAGCGCGCGTTCCACAGCAAGTGCTATGCCGGCCTGGTCGCAGGCGCCAGCAAAAAGAATTCAGCGAAGAAGGGGTAAATACGATGGATAGAGCAAAACGCTTCCTGCGTCTGCCGGCAGTGATGGAAATGGTGGGCATGGCGCGCAGCACGATCTACAAGCGAATTAGCGCTGGGACATTTCCGGCGCCGGTTCAGCTCGGGCCGCGCGCGGTCGCCTGGGAGGAAATCGCGATCGCGAAATGGCAGGATGGATTGCAAACCGGCGTCAAAAAGTCAGCCGTTTGAGATGGGGGTACAGATGGGGGTAAAGCTGAACAGCGGACCCCTCTTCATAGGAGGAAATGGGGGTTGATGGCGGAAGCGGTGAGATTCGAACTCACGAACGGGTTCCCCCGTCGGCAGTTTTCAAGACTGCTGCCTTCAACCACTCGGCCACGCTTCCTAGCGAACCGCATTATACATAAATCATCTAGGGTGGTCAGGTTGTTCGTCTGATGAACTCATGCTGGCGACCAGGTTCCCGCCTGCGCGGGACGACGTGGTCTAGCCAGCGATGATCGAGTTGCCGCCGCTACACGCGCCTGCACCCGACTTACGTCAGCAACAACCAGTTATCCCTCAAACACCGCTCGAACTCATACGCCGGCAACGGCGCCGCATACAGATACCCCTGCACCTCGTCACACCCCGCTTCACGCAGGAAATCCAGCTGATCCAGCGTCTCCACCCCTTCCGCGATCACCCGCAAGCACAGCTGCCGCGCCATGCTGATAATGGTCCCCGCGATCGCGCAATCGCTCGCATCGCGCGGGATCCCGGTCGTAAACGACCGATCGATCTTCAAGGTCTGAATCGGGAACCGCTTCAGATACGACAAGCTCGAATACCCCGTCCCGAAATCATCGAGCGACAACGACACTCCCAGCGCCGTGATCCGGTCCATGATCGCCGTCACCCGTTCGAAGTCGTGCATCAGCGTGCTCTCGGTGATCTCCAGTTCCAGCCAGGATGGCGAAAGCTGATACCGCCGCAAGGTATCCTCCACCCGGCTCGGCAAAGACGGCGTGAACTCCCGCGCCGACACGTTCACCGCGAGCCTGAAAGGCGCAATGCCCGAGCGTTGCCAGATCGCCGCCTGCGCGCAGGCCTGCTCCAGCACCCACTCCCCCACCTGCACGATCAAGCCGGTGGTCTCGGCCAGCGGAATGAATTCCGACGGCGGCACGATGCCGCGCTGCGGATGCACCCAGCGCACCAGGGCCTCGGCGCCGACGATGCGCCCGCTGGCAATCTCGAACTTGGGCTGGTAATACAAAATGAGCTCGCCATTACCCAGCGCATGGCGCAGGCCGGACTCGATGCGCATGCGCTCCTGCATGCCCTTGTTCATGTCCTGGCTGTAGAACGCGACGCTGCGGTCCGGATTGGCCTCGGCCCGCTTGGCCCGCTCCATCGCGATATCGGCCAGTCCCAACAGGGTCTCGGCATCGTTGCCATCCTGCGGATATACGCTGATGCCGATGCTGGCCCCCACCCGCAAGTCGTGCCCGCCGATATAGAACGGCGCGTCGAGCGACGCCTGCAGCTTCTGCGCCACCGTGGTGGCCTCGAAGTGCTGGCGAATATCCGACAGCCCCACCGCGTATTCGTCGCCCGACAGGCGCGCCACCACATCCTCATCGCGCAGCGCGTCCTTGAAGCGCTGCCCCACCTGGCGCAGCAGCTCGTCGCCGATGCGCCGGCCCAGGGTGTCGTTGATGCGCTTGAAACGGTTCAGGTCGACGAACATCACGCAGCCGCCAAGGTCGTTGCGTTGCGAGCCCATGAGGGCCTGGTCGACCAGGCGCGCGAACAGCGTGCGGTTCGGCAGGCCGGTCAATTCGTCGTAATAGGCCAGGTGATGCAGTTGCTCCTCGGCCTGCTTGCGCTCGGTGATGTCGGTCAGGTAGGCGATCAGGCCGGTCGGCCGGTCGGCCAGGTCGCGCAGCGGCGACAGCGACAGGCTGGCCCAGAACACCTCGCCCGATTTTTTGCGGCGCCGCACTTCCATCATGCGTCCGCCATGCTCCGCGAACAGGTCGGGCTGCGTGTCGGCGTCGTCGTCCTCGTCGGCGTACAGGAACAGGATGTTGCGCCCGATCGCTTCCAGCGCGGTGTAGCCGAACAGCGCCTCGGCGCCGCGATTCCAGCTCGTGATGTAGCCCATCTGGTCCATCGTCAGCACCGACTCATGGATCTGGTCCAGGATCTGCGACTGGTGCGCCAGTTGCGCCTCCATCTGCACATAGGCATGCGTGGAGCGCTGCGCCAGCGCATGCATCTGCATCAGGCTGGCCGTCAGGTGCGCCAGCGCCGCCAGCTTGCGCTCGGTGTCCAAGCTGTAGGCATCGCCGCCACTCACCTCGTACCAGCCGAACTGCTCGATGCCGGCCGCCACCGCGTAGCGCAGGATGCGCGCGCCCGGCTGGTTCGGATCAATCAGGCCGGCGCCGGGCACGAAGCGTCCATCGGGACTGGTGGTCAGCAGCGCGGCCAGCCGTCCCAGTTCCTGGTGCAGGGCTTCGCCGCGCAGGCGCAGGATGGCGTCGTAGACGGCGGTCGTGCCGCCAAGGAAGTCGAAGGAATCCAGTTCACGCAGGTCAGACATTCCGGACCACCTGGATCGCCCAGTGATACGCCTGCAGCTGACTGGCCCACCAGTCGGCCGGGCTCACCCCTGTCGCTTCCAGCGCCGCTTCATCCGGCTGCACCTCGGTCAGCCGCAGCCAGGCGCCGAGCTGGCCGCTGCGCGCGGACAGGGCGCCGGCCACTTCGTCCGGCAGGTACAGCTCGTCCAGGATCGCGCCCATCGGCATGTGCAGCAGATGGTCGAGCAGCGAGAACACGCCGGTCATGAAGGCCAGGTCTTGCGTATCGCGGTCGTCGCCCGCCAGCCGGCTCAGGGATTCCAGTTGCGCCGCGCGGCGCGCGGCCAGCGGCAGCAGCAGGTTCGGCAAGCCGTCCGGCTGCTGGCGCGCGTACAGCAGCAGCAGCAGCCAGCGCTGCAGTTGGCGCCGGCCGAGCACCGTGATCGCATGGGCAAAGCTCGTGATCCGTGTGCTGACCGTAAAGGCGGCCGAGTTGACCAGTTTGAGCAGGTGATATGCGAGCGTCGGGTCCTGCCTGATCTGGTGTTCGAGCTCGTGCGATTCGGCGTCGCGCGCCAGGAGCCCCAGCAGCGTCAGGATGCGGCGGCGCGAACTGCCGTCGTCGTCCGGCGCTGGCGCCGCATCGGGGTCGTAGGGGTAGTCGCCGCTGAACCAGTCGAAGCCCGCGTTCTCGCACTCGGAAAAACGGCGCGCGCTGTCGACACCGTGCGCCAGGTGCGGCCCGAACAGGGACACCAGGCGCCCCGGCGGCAGCGCTGCGTCACGATGAGTGCGACAATCGCGCGCCACGGCGCGCAGCGCAGGCGGCGCCTTCGCGCCTTCGGGCACGTCGCCATCGAGCCAGATCCGGTAACCATACGCGTGCAGCTCGGCCAGCTGGCGGGCGGCGTCGCTGGCATCCAGCGCGGCGGCCTGGATCACCAGGCCGACCCGGTTGGCCGGCAACAGCGCCAGTACCGGCGCCGTCAGCGCGGCCGGGCTGTCCAGGTGCAGCAGGCAGTCGAGTGGCGCGATCGCCGTCAGCAGGTCGGAACCGGCGAACACCGCCTGCAGGCGGTTCGGCAGATCGGCGCCAGGGGGCAGCCGCAGGCTGAGCGCCACCCACTCGTTCTGCGCGTTGGCAACAGGGTCGATTGCTACCTGCGGAAAATGTCCCTGCTCGGCCATAAGATGTTTCTGAATAATATTCAGTCAATCTTATTGCACCGAATACTTTAAAGCAACAGCAATGCTTCCGAGTGGAGACCTGGAGTTGACTTTCAGTTACAGACTCAGTTCCCCGCAGCGCGCTGCACCGCGAAACGGATCAGTTCGGCCTGGCCTTCGATGCCGAGTTTGCGCTTGATATTCAGGCGATGGGTCTCGACCGTGCGCACCGACAGATCGAGGTCGCGCGCGATCTGCTTGTTCGACTGGCCGGCCGCGATATGCTTGAGAACTTCCTGCTCGCGCGCCGTCAACTGGTCGCTCGGCGCGGCCGGGTTGGCCAGCTGGCGCGCCAGCGCCGCGCTGTAGTAGATGCCGCCGCCCATCACGGTTTCGATGGCCAGCACGATATCCTTGCCCGGCGCGTCCTTCAGCACGTAGCCGCGCGCGCCGGCCGCCATGGCCTGGCTCACGTATTCCGGCTTGTCGTGCATCGACAGCATCAACACCGCGATGCCCGGGTAGCGCGCGGTGAGCTGGAACGTGGCCTCGATGCCGCTCCCGCCGCGCATGTTCACGTCCATCAGCACCAGGTCGGGGTGGAATTCGCCGGCGCGCGCCAGCGCTTCCTCGCCCGAGCCGGCTTCGGCCACCACGGTCAGGTGGGGCGACGACTCCAGCCGCGCACGCAGGCCGTCGCGCACCAGCGGGTGGTCGTCCACCAACAGGATCTTCACTTCATTTACTTCGTTCACGTCGCCAATCACTGCCCTGCTCCTTCAAATCGATGCTGGCCACCACCCGGGTGCCAGTGGAAGACGACACGATGGCGAACCGCCCGCCGATCGCCTCCATGCGCTCCATCATATTCCTTAGCCCGATCCCACGCTTCGGGTGCACGGCAACACTGTCAGCGTCGAAGCCGACGCCGTCGTCGTCGATGCTCAGGCTGACCAGGTCGCCCACCCGCTCGAGCACCATGTCGATGTGGCGCGCCTGGGCGTGGCGCTCGACATTGGTCAGTGCCTCCTGCGCGATGCGGAACAACACGGTGCCCACGATCTCGGGCAGCGCATCCACCGCCCCCGCCGCGCGAAAGCGCACCGGGGCGCCCGCGTGCTCGCCGAACTCGCTGGCCAGGTGGTCCAGCGCCGGCGCCAGGCCCATGTCGTCGAGCAGGGTCGGACGCAGGTCGTGCGAGATGCGGCGCACCTCGCCCAGCAGCGTCTTGACTTGCTCGACGGTGCGCTCCAGGCCCGCGCGGCCCTGCTCGCGCCGTGCGGCGTCGCCGTCGATGCGGATGATGCCGGCCTCCAGCTGCAGCTTGACCGATACCAGCGCCTGGCTGATCCCGTCATGCAGGTCGCGCGACAGGCGCGCCCGCTCTTCTTCCTGCGACTCCACCACGCGCTGGGCCAGCGCCTTCAGCTTGGCGTCGGCGACGCGGCCTTCGCTGATGTTCAGCGCCAGGCCGCCGCCGGCCACGCCCACCGCCGCCACCGTGGCCAGCATCGCCATCCACAGCAGCGTCTCTTCGATATTGCGCGACTGCTGGGCGTCGACCAGCGCCAGCGCCGCCTCGACGTCGTCGAGGTAGATGCCGGTACCCATCACCCAGTTCCAGTGCGCGATCGGCACCACGTAGCCCAGCTTGGGGGCGGGCCGGTTGCTCGACGGCTTGGCCCAGGTGTAGCGCAGGAAACCGCCGCCCTGGCTGGCCAGCGCGATCAGGCGCTGGATCGTCGGCGCACCGGTCGAGTCGCGCCACTCCCACATATCGGTGCCGACCAGCTCGGGCTGGCGCGGGTGCATCAGGTTCTTGCCCCGGTCGTCGTAGACGAAGAAGTAGCCGTCGTCGCCGTAGCTCAGGCTCGACAGGATGCGGATGGCCTCGCGCTGGGTGGGAGCATCGCTGTCGCCGGTGCGGGCCAGGTGGGCGATCGAGCGCGTCGCCAGTTCGACGTAGTGGCGCAGCTCGGCCTCCTTGCTCGCCAGGTAGGCGCGCTGGATCGTGGCGCGCTGCTCGGCCGCCAGGGTCACCGCCTGCTGGCGCACGTAGAGCGCGATCGCGCACAGCGCCACGATCAAAGGCGCGACGGCCAGCACGATCACTTTTTGCCTCAGCCGCATAAGCCTTTTCGCATGGTTCGATTCGAGGCCTGCATTCTACGTCCGATGAAAGCGATGCGACTACGTAGGACTACGTAGGCGCTGCGTAATCTTGCGCTTGCGGTACTGACAATAGTGCAAGATACTCAAGCGCATGCTGTAAATAATTGGCGTCGGCACGTACCGACCCGCAAGCATCAATCCACTTCGGAGGAGTCACCCATGAAACGTCTCTCGAGCATGCTCGGATGGATCGCCTTGTCCATCCTGGGCGCGTTCTCGCTCGGCTACATCGCGCTCAAGCGCGGTGAAACCATCAATGCGATCTGGATCGTCGCGGCCGCCGGCTGCGTCTACCTGATCGCCTACCGCTTCTATTCGCTGTTCATCGCCACCAAGGTGATGGGGCTCGACCCCACGCGCCAGACCCCGGCCTACAAATACAACGATGGCCTCGACTATGTGCCGACCAATAAGAACGTCCTGTTCGGCCACCACTTCGCCGCCATTGCCGGCGCCGGCCCGCTGGTCGGCCCCGTGCTGGCGGCCCAGATGGGCTACCTGCCCGGCATGATGTGGATCCTGGCCGGCGTCGTGTTCGCCGGCGCGGTGCAGGACTTCATGGTGCTGTTCATGTCCACCCGCCGCGACGGCCGTTCGCTCGGCGACCTGATCAAGTCCGAGATGGGCGAGATCCCGGGCATGATCGCGCTGCTCGGCACCTTCATGATCATGGTCATCATCCTGGCGGTGCTGGCACTGATCGTCGTGAAGGCCCTTACCGGTTCGCCATGGGGCACCTTCACCGTGATGGCGACGATCCCGATCGCGCTGTTCATGGGCGTCTACTCGCGCTATGTGCGCGTGGGCCGCATCGGCGAGATTTCCCTGATCGGTTTCGTCCTGCTGATGCTGGCCATTATCGGCGGCCAGTGGGTCCACGATTCGCCGACCTGGGGCCCGATGTTCACCTTCACCGGCACCGAGCTGACCTGGATGCTGATCGGCTATGGTTTCGTCGCCGCCGTGATCCCCGTGTGGCTGCTGCTGGCGCCGCGCGACTACCTGTCCACCTTCCTCAAGATCGGCACCATCCTTGCGCTGGCCATCGGCATCATCATCGTGGCGCCAGACCTGCGCATGCCGGCCGTGACCAAGTTCATCGACGGCACCGGTCCGGTGTGGTCGGGCAGCCTGTTCCCCTTCCTGTTCATCACCATCGCCTGCGGCGCCGTGTCCGGCTTCCACGCGCTGATCTCGTCGGGCACCACGCCCAAGATGCTGGAGAACGAAACGCAGGCGCGCTTCATCGGCTATGGCGGCATGCTGATGGAATCGTTCGTCGCCATCATGGCGCTGATCGCCGCGTCGACCATCGACCCGGGCATCTACTTTGCCATGAACAGCCCGGGTGCGCTGCTCGGCACTACCGCGCAATCGGCGGCGCAGGCCGTATCGCAGATGGGCTTCGTGATTACCCCGGAGGCGCTCGAGCAGATGGCGCGTAATGTCGGCGAGCACACCATCATCTCGCGCGCCGGCGGCGCCCCGACCCTGGCGGTCGGCATGGCCGACATCCTGTCCAACGTCGTGGGCGGTCCGGCCATGATGGCCTTCTGGTATCACTTCGCGATCCTGTTCGAGGCGCTGTTCATCCTGACGGCGGTGGATGCGGGTACCCGCGCCGGCCGCTTCATGCTGCAAGACCTGCTGGGCGCCTTCGCCCCATCGCTCAAGCGCACCGACTCGTTGCCGGCCAACCTGCTGGCCACCGGCCTGTGCGTCGCGGCCTGGGGCTACTTCCTGTACCAGGGCGTGGTCGATCCGCTGGGCGGCATCAACACCCTGTGGCCGCTGTTCGGCATCGCCAACCAGATGCTGGCCGGTATCGCGCTGATGCTGGGCACCTGCGTGCTGTTCAAGATGAAGCGCGGCAAATATGCCTGGGTCACCGCGGCACCGACCCTGTGGCTGCTGGCCTGCACGCTGACCGCCGGCTGGCAGAAGATCTTCCACGCCGATCCGCGCATCGGCTTCGTCGCGCACGCCAACAAATACCAGGCGGCGCACGACGCGGGCGAGATCCTGGCGCCGGCCAAGTCGATCCTCGACATGGAGCGCATCATCTTCAACGACTACGTCAACGCCAGCCTGGCCGGCTTCTTCATCTTCGTCGTGCTGGCGGTGCTGTTCTACGGCGTACGCACGGTCATGGATGCGCGCCGCGCGAATGCGCCGACCGCGAAGGAGTCGGCCTACGTCGCCATGCCGACGCCGCAGGTGCAGTGATGTTCGGCTCCCTGAAACAGGCCGGCAACTACCTCGGGCAAAGCCTGCGGCTGATGGTCGGCCTGCCCGAGTACGACACCTACCTGGCGCATATGGAACGTACCCACCCCGACCAGGCGCCGATGACGTACGAGGAATTCTTCCGCGAGCGCCAGGAAGCAAGGTATGGGGGAAACCGGGCGTCGTGCTGCTGACAGGCGGCGCGAATGCTTGAACGAGGGGGCGCTGCGGCGCCCCTTCCTTTTTCTCTACCGCAGTTGGCCTCGGCGAGCGCGCATGGCGTCGCCAGGGCGTCGATCTTGCGCATGCAAATTGCGACACGGAATTGTTCCTTTGCCATATTTGCGCATTCGCAACACTTCCTCCTCCCCTAGTGCGTATATTTTTTTCCTACGGGCTTTTGCCCCCTAGGAGGATCTGCACCGTTGCCGGATCCGCTGCGCTGTGCCGTTTGCGGGAACCACGATGCACAATTTCGAGCGCTCGAGCCTGAACCGGAAGCTGAACACCATCTCGCTGCTCTCGACGGCGACCGCGCTGCTGTTCGTCTTCGGGGCTTTCGCCATCACTTCCCTCATCCATCAGCGCCAGGCCGAAAGCCTGCAACTGGCCGCCTTCGCGCGCGTGATCGGCGCGGCCAGCAGCGTCGACCTGATGCTGGTCGACCGGCGCCAGGCCAATGCCACCCTGGCCGCACTCGAAGCCCGGCAAGCGGTGTCGGCGGCGGTGCTGTACGACCGCTTCGGCCGCACGCTGGCCGAGTACCGCACGCCGTCACGCATCGGCGCCGACCTGGCGGCGCCGAGCGATCTCGATGCCAACACCCTGGACGCCGCCAATCGCGCCGGCCACGCGCTGCTGTCGCGCCATCTGCGCGTGGTGCAGGAGGTGCGCCACGGCGAGCTGGCCGTCGGCGCGATGATGATCGAGGCCGACCTGCTGCCGATGTGGCTCGACATCCTGGGCAGCCTCGCCGTGATCGCACTAGCGATGGGCGCGGCGCTGCTGGTGTCGCTGGGGCTGGCCCGGCCCCTCAAGCGCAGCATCGCCGAGCCGATCGCCAAGTTGATCCAGGCCGCGCAAAAGGTGTCGGTCAGCCAGAACTACGCCCTGCGCGTGCCGCACACGCGCAGCGACGAACTGGGCGTGCTGATCGACAGTTTCAATACCATGCTGGCCCAGATCGAGGACCGCGGCACGGCCCTGCTGCACCACCGCGACGAGCTCGAACGCCAGGTCGGCGTGCGCACCGAGCAGCTGGAAAAGGCCAAGAACGCGGCCGAGGCGGCCAGCCGCGCCAAGAGCGGCTTCCTGGCCACCATGAGCCACGAGATCCGCACACCCATGAACGGGGTGCTGGGCATGACCGACATGCTGCTCGCCACCGAACTGACCGAGGCCCAGCGCAACTACACGCAACTGGTCAAGCGCTCGGGCGAGCACCTGCTGGTGATCATCAACGACATCCTGGATTTCTCGAAGATCGAGGCGGGCAAGCTGACCATCGAGTACATCAACTTCAATCTGTGGGACCTGCTGGACGACATCCACAACGTCTATACCCCGCAGGCCGCGGCCAAGGGCCTGGGCTGCGACTTCGACATCGCCAACGACATCCCGGTCGCGATCTGCGGCGATCCGAATCGCCTGCGCCAGATCATGGCCAACCTGATCGGCAACGCGATCAAGTTCACGCTCGATGGCCGCATCATGGCGCGGGTCCGGGTGGCCGGCGAGGATGCGCAGCGGGTCGCGCTGCGCTTCGAGGTGCACGACACCGGCATCGGCATCTCGCGCGACGCGCGCGCGCGCATCTTCAACGCCTTTTCGCAGGCCGACGATTCCACCACCCGCAAGTATGGCGGCACCGGCCTGGGGCTGGCTATCTCGAAGCAGCTGGTGGAACTCATGAAGGGCACGATCGGCGTCGAGAACGCGCCCGGCCAGGGTTCGATCTTCTGGTTCACGGTCGGCTTCGACAAGCGCCGCGTCGATCCCGACGCGCCGGGCCACCGCCAGCACACTCTCGAAGGCTTGCGGGTGCTGGTGGTGGACGAGCAGGACGCGAGCCGCGCCGAACTGGTGCAGCAGCTGGAAACCTGGCGCGCCTCATGCGAAGGCGTGGCCAGCGCCGCTGCCGCCTACGAACACCTGGTGAGCGCCGCGCGCGCCGGGCGCGCCTATGACGCCGCGGTGCTGAACATGGAACTGACCCAGACCAGCGGCCTGGCGCTCGCGGCCTCGGTGCGCGCCGAACCGGTGGCGCGCTCCACCCACATCGTGTTGCTCAGTCCCGAACGGCTGGCGGCCGACCCGGTCCAGCGGCGCGAGGCCGGCGTGGCCTACCAACTGGTCAAGCCGGCGCGCGCGGCCGACCTGTATGCCTGCCTGACGGCGCGGGCGGGGCGCCTGCACCATCTTGCCGCCCGCCCGGCCAGCGCGCAGGGATTGGCGCCAGCGCCCGACGCGTCGCGCGCGCGGCTGGCGGCGCGCCGGCACCCGGTGCGGCGCGCCCGGCGCGTGTTGCTGGCCGAGGACAATCCGGTCAACGTCGAAGTGGCGCGCGCGATGCTCGAAAGCCTGGGCCTGGAAACCCATTGCGCGCGCAACGGCCAGGAAGCCTTGCATGCGGTACAGGAAGGCGGCTGGGATGCGGTGCTGATGGATTGCCAGATGCCGGTGATGGACGGCTTCGCGGCCACCGGCGAGATCCGCCGCCACGAGCGCGAGGCGGGCCGCGCGCGCACCCTGCCCGTGATCGCCATCACCGCCAATGCGCTGCAGGGCGACCGCGAAGCCTGTCTCGCGGCCGGCATGGACGACTATCTCTCCAAACCCTTCACCCAGCAGCAGCTGGCGGCCGTGATCGGTCGCTGGGTGGCGTTGCCGCTGCTGGCGGGGCGCCACCACGGCGACGCGCCGGGCCACATGTTCGAGGATGGACTGGAAGCCGGGCTCGCGCCACGCCCGAGCCCGGCCCCGCCGCCCCTTCCGGCGCCGGCATCCGGCCCGCTGGACGGCCCGCTCAACCGCGCCGCCCTCGACAACATCCGCGCGCTGAGCCGCGACGCCGGCGACGACCTGGTGCAGAAAGTCATCAACGCCTATATGGGCGACACCCCACGCCACCTGCATGCGCTGCGCCAGGCGGTCAATACGGGCGACGCCGGGAACGTGCGCCGCATCGCGCACGGCCTGAAGTCGGCCAGCGCCAATATCGGCGCGGCGCGCCTGGCCGCGCTGTGCCGCGATCTCGAACAGCTCGGCCGCAACGGCCACCTCGACGGCGCCGCATTCCTGCTGGCCGACATGGAACGCGAATTCCAGTCGGTGCGCCAGTCGCTCCACGCCCTGCTTGAAAAGGAATCCTGACATGCTCTCCTCTGCCACCACCCAGCGCGGGACGGTGCTCGTCGCCGACGACGATCCCGTCATGCGCCTATTGATGCTCGAAATGCTGGCCCAGGTCGGGTTGCAGGGCATCGAGGCCGGCGACGGCCAGGAAGCAATCGAGCTGGCGCGTGCGCGGCTTCCCGACCTGATCCTGATGGACGTCGACATGCCGCGCATGGACGGCTTCACAGCCTGCGGGGTGATTCGCGGCGCCGAGAAGGACGGCGCCTGTGTGCCGATCGTCATGGTCACCGGCAGCGACGACGTCGAAGCCGTCACGCAAGCCTACGAGGCCGGCGCCACCGACTTCGTCTCGAAGCCGATCAACTGGCCGATCCTCGGCCACCGCGTGCTGTACGTGCTGCGCGCCAGCGACGCCATCGCCCGCCTGCGCATCGCCGACGCCCAGAACCGCGCCGTGCTGGAAGCCATCCCGGACACCTTCTTTCGCCTGAATGCGGACGGCTTCTATCTCGATTATGAACCCGGCCAGGAACGCCCCGGCCAGGTCTGTCCCGGACGATCTGCCGCACGCCCATTCGCGCTTGCGCGCTTCATCGGCAAGCACCTGTCCGACACGCTGCCGCCCGAGATCGCGGCGCGCATGCTGGAGCAAGTCAAGACCGTGCTGTCCACCCAGCAGGTGCGCTCGGTCGAGTATGAACTGATCGAGTGCGGCGACGTGCGGCACTTCGAGGCGCGCCTGGTCGCCACCAACCCGTCCGAAGTGCTCGGGCTGGTGCGCGATATCAGCGAACGCAAGCGCGCCGAGGAACAGATCCGGCGCCTGGCCTATTGCGACAGCCTGACCGGCATCCCGAACCGCCAGGCTTTCCTGGAGACGCTCGAGCGCGAGCTGCAACGCGCCAAGATGGGCAACAAGAAGTTCGCGGTGCTGTTCATGGACCTCGACGCCTTCAAGCGCATCAACGATACGCTGGGCCACAACGCCGGCGACCAGCTGCTCAAGATGGTGTCCGAGCGCCTGCGCGAGACCACCCGCCCGAGCGACCTGGTCTCGCGCGGCGAAGGCAGCGAGCCGCGCAGCAATGGCGCCGACAGCGCGACCAACCTGGCGCGCCTGGGCGGCGACGAATTCACGATCCTGATTCCCGACCTGGAGCGGGTCGAGCACGCGCTGAACGTCGCCACCCGGGTCAGGGAAGCGATGCGGCGGCCCTTTCTGATCGAGGGCAACGAGATCTTCGTCACCGCCAGCATCGGCATCTCGCTATTTCCCGAGGACGGCGACGATTGCGGCTCCTTGCTGAAATTCGCCGACACCGCGATGTACCACGCCAAGAACTGCGGCAAGAACAACGCCAAGTTGTACAGCTCTTCGCTGACCATGCAGATCATGAGCCATGTGAAGCTCGAAGTCGGCCTGCGCCGCGCGTTGCAGAACGACGAGCTGTACCTGGTCTACCAGCCGCAGCGCGACGTACGCACCTCGGAGATCGTGGGCGTCGAGGCGCTGGTGCGCTGGCGCCATCCCGAGCGCGGGCTGGTGCCGCCGACCGAATTCATCCCGCTGGCCGAGGAGACCGGCCTGATCGTCCCGATCGGCGAATGGGTGCTGCGCAGCGCCTGCCGCCAGGCGCGCGCCTGGCAGCGCCTGACGCAACGCGTGCTGCGCATCGCGGTCAATCTGTCGGCCAAGCAGTTCAAGGACGAGAACCTGTCGCAGATCGTGCTGTCGGCCCTGAACGATACCGGGCTCGAGCCGCGCCTGCTGGAACTCGAGCTGACCGAAGGCACCCTGATGGACGATGCGGGCGCCACGATGGTGACGCTGGAGCAGCTGCGCGGCATCGGCGTGCACCTGTCGATCGACGATTTCGGCACCGGGTATTCGTCGATGAACTACCTGAAGCGCTTCGACGTGCGCGCGCTGAAGATCGACCGCAGCTTCATCGCCGGCCTGCCGCAGGATTCGGAGAACGCGGCCATCACGCGCGCCATCATCGCGATGGCCCACGGGCTCAAGATGGTGGTGGTGGCCGAGGGAGTCGAAACCAATGAACAACTGCAGCTGCTCGCGGAGCTGGGCTGCGATATGGTGCAGGGCTACTACCTCGGCCATCCTTCGAGCGCCGAGAAGATCACCGGGATGCTGCACAATGCGCAGCAGGCCTTGCCGGCGAAGTAGCACGGCGGGCCCGTGACGCCGTCGGCTCGCCGCCTTCGAGCCGTCGCTTCCGCCCTCGCCGGGCGCCCGGCGCCTCAAGGCACGAAGCGCAAGGTATGCTTCACCGCCCCCGGCAGCAACGGCGTCGGCTTGCCCTCGACCCAGCCCGCGTGGTCGCGCAGGAAGAACGGCGACAGTGGATGCCCGCTCTGCCCGCCCGGCATATTGTACAAGCCTTCCTCTTCGCGGCCGGGCGACACCGTCAACCGTTCCGACTGGCCGAAATTCGGCCCGGCCACGCGCGGCATGTGGGCGTCGCCCGCCAGCGCCTGGCTCGGCGCGGCGAGCCAGGGTCGCAGCGCGGGCACGGCCATGCTGATCGGATGCGCGATATCGGCCGTGTTGCGCTTGCCCCAGGTGGCCTCGGCGAGCGGCGTGCCGGCGTCCTGCAGCGCCGCGATGGCGCGATCCACCGCCGCCAGTTGCAGCGCGCGCCACGACGCGTGGCCGGCGGGCAGCCAGCCCTGCGGCTGCTCGTCGAGCAGGCGCGCCGCCAGCGCCGGCCAGCGGGTGCTGGCGGCGGCCGCGCTGGCCTTCGGATCGATTTCCTTCAGCGCGGCGTTGACCCGGCCGTACAGCAGGTCGTGCACGGCCCACATGAAGTCGCGCGCCAGGCGGTAGCCGACGGATTCCACACTGGCGCGCCCGCTCCAGCTGGATTCGAGCAGGCGCCGGAACTCGGCGCGCTGCGGGTGGCCTTCCAGCGCCTGCCCGTCCAGCACCTCCAGCGCCCGCTGGCGCCAGTGGCCGACCAGCATGGCGCGGTCGTCGAGGGCGCCGTCGAAGGCGCGGCGCACGTCGACCTTGCCGCCCATGGCCAGCAACCCCTCATGGAGCTGGCGGTTGCGCTGGCCGAGGTCATAGCCGCCGTCGCCCAGCAGCGCGTAAGCGCCGCCCATCAGCTGGCGGCTGTTGGCGGTCGTGAGCTGGCCATCGGCGGGGTTCACGATGCGCGGATGGTCGGCATACGGCAGCACGCCTTCCCAGGTCGACTCACCGTCATCGGGCGCGAACGGGAAAGTCGCTGCCTGCGAATCGGTGGTCCGGCGCGGCAGCAGGCCGGCGATGGTCCAGCCAATATTGCCATGCACGTCGCCGGCGACGAAGTTCTGGGCCGGGATGCCGTCGCTGGCGGCGGCGGCGAGCGCTTCATCGACAGTCGATACCGACTCCAGCTTCAGGTGGTTCATGTTCAGCGCGGCCGGATCGTGGGCCGTCCAGCGCACCGCGTAGCTGCGGCCCGCCACCGTGCGGATCGGGCCGAGCGACGTCTCGCGCACGACCATGCGCTCGGCCTCGGCGCCCTTCACGACGATCGTTTCGACGACTTCGCGCGGCGTCTCCCAGCCGCCCGGCAGGCGCACCTGACCGGGACGCGCCGGGTCACGCCGCAGCTCGACCAGGTCGAGCGAATCGGCATAGCTGTTGGTATACGCCCAGGCCACTTGCCCGTTGCTGCCGACGATGACCGACGGCGGCGCGCCGGGCAGGCTGACGCCGGCCAGGCGGCGCTGGCCGCCGGGCGCGCTCGGGTCGGGGAAGCGCAGCGCGAGGCGGTACCAGATATTCGGCAGGCGCAGGCCCAGGTGCATGTCGTCGGCCACGATGGCGGCGCCGGTGCTGCTCCGGCTGCCGGCCAGCGCGTAGTTGTTGCTGCCGACCGAGTCGGTCACGTCCAGCCCGGCCAGCTTGACCGGCGCGCCGGGTGCGGCCGGCGCCGCCCCCCACCAGGCCGGGGCCTGCGGCGGCAGGGCGCTGGGCGCCGCCGGCTTGCCCCGGTCGAGCGTCACGTCGAACGCCGTCGATTCGGGCAGCAGGAAGGCCAGTTGCGCCTCGTCGCTGTGCTCGCGCAGCCAGCCGCGCGCGAGCTCGCGCGCCTGCTGGGATCCCTGCAAGTCGATATACATGGCCCACACGACCAGCAGCGAATCGGGCGCCGTCCAGGGCCGGGGGGCGGCGCCGGTCAGCGCATATTCGAAGGGGCGCGCGCCGAGCGCGTCGAGGCCGGCGTTGACGCCCTGGGCGTAGCGCTCCAGCAGCGCCCGTTCGACTGCCGGCAGGCGCGCCAGGGTTGCATCGGCGCGGGCGCGGAAGCGGTGCAGGCGCTGGGTGCGGTCGGCCGGCAAGGCCTTCGGGCCGAACAGCTCGGCCAGCTCGCCGGCCGCGGTGCGGCGCAGCAAATCCATCTGGAAGAAGCGTTCCTGGCCGTGGACGAAGCCGGTCGCGAAGGCCACGTCCTGCCGGCTGGCGCCGCTGATCAGGGGCACGCCGGCGGCGTCGCGCTCGACCTTCACCTCGGCCGACAAACCGGCCACCCGGCGTTCGCCGTCGAGCTGGGCCAGGCTGGCGCGCAGGAACAGCCATGCGGCGAGCACCGCCAACAGCACCAGCGCCAGCAGCCCGCCTACACCGCGCAGGGTCCATGTCTTCCATCGGGACTTGCCCATCGATGCCTCCTTGTTTTGGGGGCGTATTTTGCCAGAGAATTGCCGGGACAAGCTCATGTCCTCGGTAAGCCTCGCGATTGTCCCGCGTTCGTTTGGTATCGCACGCGGTAGTGCCCGCGCTGGTGCTATGCTTGGATCATCTGCTCTGGCAGCGAAAGGAGTCATCATGCTACATACCGTCAAAGGCGCAAGGATGCCTGCCATCATGCGCATATCCGCCGCCATCGGCCTGGCCGTGCTGGCCAGCGCCTGCTCGACGCCGCAAGAGAAATCCGCGCGCGCCCAGGCCGAGATGGCGCAACTCATGAATATCTACGGCCCGGCTTGCAGCCAGCTCGGCTATGCCGCGAATACCGATCCGTGGCGCGAGTGCGTGCTGCACCTGGGTACGCGCGAAGAATTGCAGCGCGTGGGCAATGGCGCCGGCATGTATGGCGGCTGGGGTCCGCGCTATCGCGGCGGCGGCTACTGGGGTCCTTACTGGTAAGACCTTGCCGGAACATACGCGTGCTCGTCCAGCCCACGGCTGACGGGCGGGCAGTTCGGTGTCTCCGGCAGTAAATTGCAGTAGTGCATCAACAACTGGGAGAACACGGTCTCCCAAGCAAACGCCGATGCGGCCTTGCGGCGCGCATTGGCGCCAAGCAGCGCCAGGTCACGGGTGCTCGCATACCGGATCGCCTCGGCCAGACTGTCGGGGCAATTGGGCTGGGAGAGCACGCCCGTGTCGGCGTCGATCAGCTCCGCAACGGCGCCCGCCTCGGTCGCCACCACCGGCAGCCCGCACCCCATCGCCTCCAGCACGATCAGGCCGAAGGTCTCGCAATCGCCCGGATGCACCAGCAAGTCGCAACTGGCCAAGATGCGCGCCAGCGCGCGCTGGTCGCGCTGGAACGGCATGCGGCTCAGCCGCACGCCGGGTGGCACGTCGAACGCGGCATCGCCCGGCCCCACCATCAGCAGATGGTAAGCCGGGCCGAGCCTGTCCATCGCCCTGAGCAAAACGTCGAGCTTCTTGTCGGCCGTGAAGCGGCCGGCATAGACCAGCAGGCGCACGCCGGGCGCCAATCCCAGCGCGCCGCGCAGTGCGGCATCGCGCCGGCCCGGATGGAAGATACCGCAATCGATGCCAAGCGGCTGGTGCACGGCGCCCTCGATTCCCATCGCCTGCAATTGCCCGACCATCAGCCGGCTGGGCGCCAGCACCAGGTCGAACTGGCTGTACAGCTGTGCCAGGTAGCGCCGGGTGAACTGGGCGGGATATGCGCCAAAGCGGTTTTGGACCAGGCGCGGCAGGTCGGAATGGTAGAAGGCCACGGCCGGCAGGCGCAGCCGGTCGCGTGCGCGCAGCGCGGCCCAGGCGCAGTGGCCGGCGTCGCCCACTTCGACCAGGTCGGGCCGCACGACGCGCAGGCGGCGTGCGATGGCGGCCACCGACACGGGCATGCGGTAGCCGTGGAAACCCGGCAAGGCCAGGCCGGGGATGCGCAGGTGGGAGGGCGACGCACGCGCGTCGACATTGGGACTGAGGATGGTGTGCCGCGCGCGGATACGGCGCGCCAGCCAGGCCGACTTGGCGTTCAGGTAGGTACTGACACCGCCACCCTCGGTGGCATAGAACATCGTGAGGTCGACGATATGCATGGCCGGTCCGCTGAAAAAACCACCATAGCAGCCGTTGGTCTGCCGGGTTTGCGCGCACGCAGGGGTGCGCACATGACGTGGAACGCATGGACGGCACCGCCGCCCACGCTACCGAACGAGAATCAAGATCGTATCATGCGCTGCGTCGGTCGAGCATGGCGCGCGCAATCGTGCCGGCGTCGACATATTCGAGTTCGCCGCCGACCGGCACGCCGCGCGCCAGGCGGCTGACCTTCAGGCCACGCGCCTTGAGCATCTCGCTGATGTAGTGCGCGGTGGCTTCGCCCTCATTGGTGAAATTGGTTGCGAGCACTACTTCACCGACCACGCCATCGGTGGCGCGATTGACGAGTTTATCCAGGGCCAGGTCGCGCGGACCGATGCCGTCGAGCGGCGACAGTCGGCCCATCAGCACGAAATACAGGCCGCGCCAGGTCAGGGTTTGTTCGATCATGAGCTGGTCGGCCGGGGTCTCGACCACGCACAGCAGCGCGTGGTCGCGTTCCGGGTCGGCGCACAGCGCACAGATCTCGATGTCCGAGAAGGTATTGCACTTGGCGCAGTGGTGCACCGTGTCGACCGCCTGGTAGAGCGCGCGCGACAACTGCGCCGCGCCTTCGCGGTCATGCTGCAGCAGGTGGAACGCCATGCGCTGGGCCGACTTGGGGCCCACGCCGGGCAAGCGGCGCAGCGATTCGATGAGAAATTCGAGCGAGGTCGACATGATGGATGCCGCGCCGGCAGGGAGCCGGCGAAGCTGGCCTTAGTGGGTCCTTGCGTGGATCAGAAAGGCATCTTGAAGCCAGGCGGCAAGCCCGGCATGCCGGCGGTCAGGCCGCTCATCTTTTCGGCGGCGGTCGCCTCGGCCTTGCGCACGGCGTCGTTGAACGCGGCCGCGACCAGGTCTTCCAGCATGTCGCGGTCGTCGCCCAGCAGCGACGGGTCGATGGTGACGCGCTTGACGTCGTTCTTGCAGGTCATCACGACCTTCACCAGGCCGGCGCCCGACTGGCCTTCGACTTCGATCTGAGCCAGCTGCTCCTGTGCCTTTTTCATATTGTCCTGCATGGCTTGCGCCTGTTTCATCAAGCCTGCGAGCTGGTTTTTCATCATGGTGGGTTTCTCCAAAAGTCGGATGGTAAATGAGTCAAAGGCCGGTCAGGCGACCTTGACCGAGCCGGGCACGACGAACGCGTCGAAACGTCGCTCGAGCTCTTGCACGAAGGGATCGGCCGCGACGATGGATTCGGCCAGGCGCTGGCGCTCCTCGCGCGCGGCTTTCTGCTCGGCCCCGGCGGTATACCACACCGGGCCGATTTCGGACTCCACGCTCACGCGGAAGTCGGGAAAATGTTCTTGCAGCGCAGCCGCCAGTTTTTCGCTATTGCCGCTGGCGCGCAGCGTATCGACCGGCACGCGCAGCTTGAAGGTGACGGCGCGCTCGTGGGCGACGCAGGCGACCAGCTCGGTCTGCAGCGCCAGCTGCTGGGCCACGCCGCGCAGCGGCAGGCTGCCGGCGAGAAGCGGCCAGTTGCCGTCCCAGTCGATCTCGGGTACCGGCGTGACGACATAGGCGTGCGGCGGCGCGGCCGGCGCACGTACGGCGGGCGCGGCGGGCACGGGTGCGACCACGGCCGGCGCCTCGGCGGCGACGGCGGTGTCATCGGAGAATCCGGTGACCCAGGACGGCACGTCGTCTTCCAGCTGCTGCTGCGGCTGCTGCCGGGCCTGCATCGATGGTTGCGGCTGGGCCAAGGCTTGCGGCTGGCCGCCATCCCATGGCGGCGCAGCGACGGCCTGGCGCGCTTGCGGCTGGGATGGCATCGAGGCCGCCGGAGCGGAGGGGGCCGGTGGCGCCGAAGGCGGCGCTGGCGCCGCAGGCGCGCCCTGGGCCGGCGCGGCATCGGCGCCCGGACGTTTCGGCGGCGCGCGCATCCCCGAGGCGGCGCGGGCGGCTTCGAGCGCCGCATTGATCGCGGCGCGGGCCGACGTCATTGCCGGGGCGCCCGCATTGGCAGCAGATGCGGCGGCGGCCGGCGCGCCCGGCGCTGGC
>NZ_JCASIL010000033.1:0-27344 GCF_059685725.1 Telluria sp. RT2P19 | reverse complement strand
ACCAGCTTTTTGAACCGGGGCGCCTTCACGATTCACTCCTATGGACGACGATAGGGGTTGGACCGCCGGGCAGCTCAACAGTTCAACGCTCATCCATATTTAACGTGTACATCGCCTCGAATTTTGCTGGTGGCGCCTGCATCCTCTCGACCCGACCTGGGCGCCGTGGCATGCGGCGGCCGGCCCTGCCATGGAAGCGCAACCGCGGCCAGTCGCGCTTCCCGGACGAGGGCCATGCGATCCAGGTGGCGCCTGCGGGCAGGGGGTCGCACTGCTCGGCCTTGCACTGGTGGCTGACGAGCTGGCGGCGGGGCGCCTGGCCCAGCCCTTCGGGCCTGAAATCGCGGGGCGCGCTATTACCTGGTGACGGGCGCGGGCCGCGCGCACGAAACGCATGTGCAGGCCGCAACCGGCTGGCTGCGCGAGGGACTGCGGCCGCACGATGGATGAGCATGCGTCGCGGATGAGCCGGGTTCATCCCGCGCGACCAGGTCCTGCGAGCCTCGCTGATCGTGCGCTTGGGTCGATCGGCATGTCGGTGTCGACGCGGCCCTGTAGCGGGCATGGCGGGGGGCGCACCAACGGCGCGCGGCTGGCGCGCTCGCGCGGGTAGACTGTGACTAACTTTGCAACTTATCGATAACTTACTCACGGGATTTCCCATGCGCCTGCTCATCGCCCTCATCTTCCCCTGGCTGACCTTCTTTACCATCGGCCGTCCCATCGCCGGCATCATCTGCCTGATCCTGCAGATCACCCTGATCGGCTGGCTGCCCGCCGCGATCTGGGCCGTGTACGCCCTGAGCCAGTACAAGACCGACCAGAAGATCGATCGGGCGCGCCAGCAACGCGAATTCTGAGGCCCGCCAGTCGTTGCCTGAATAGTACGTTCGTGCATTTTCTGCGGTATAGTGGTCGGCTCAGCCAGTACGACCATCAAGGAGAACAAGAGACATGAGCGCCGACTACCAGGTCCACGGCAGCATTGCCGTCATCACCCTGAACAACCCGCCGGTCAACGGCCTGGGTCTCGCGACCCGCACGGCGGCCGTGCAGGGCGTGCAGGACGCCGGGCGCGATCCGGCGGTAAAGGCGATCGTGCTCATCGGCGCCGGCAAGGCGTTCTCGGGCGGCGCCGACATTCGCGAATTCAATTCGCCGAAGGCGCTCACCGAGCCGACCTTGCATACGCTGATCCGCGTCGTCGAGGATGCGTCCAAGCCCGTGGTGGCGGCGATCCACGGTGTCGCCATGGGCGGCGGCCTGGAGCTGGCGCTGGGCTGCCACTACCGCGTGGCATTGCCGGGCGCCCAGATCGCCTTGCCCGAGGTGAAACTGGGGCTGATCCCCGGCGCCGGGGGCACCCAGCGCCTGCCGCGCCTGCTGGGCCTCGAGAAGGCGCTGGGCATGGTCCTGGGCGGCAATCCGATCGCGTCCGAAAAACTCGCGGGCACGCCGTTGTTCGACGAGGTGTTCGCGGCGGGTACCCAACTGCTGCCGGCCGCGATCGGCTTTGCCGACCGGATCGCCGATGCGCGTCCGCTGCCGAAGGTGCGCGACCGCGCCGTCGCCCACCCCGACGCCGCCGGTTTCCTGGCCGGTGCGCGGGCCCAGGTCGACGCCGCGGCCGGCCCGTTCCCGGCGCCGCGCGCCTGCGTCGACGCCGTGGCCGCCTCGGTCACGGCCGACTCGTTCGAGGACGGCCTGCGCTTCGAGCGCGAGCGCTTCATCCACCTGACCACGACAAGCGAATCGGCAGCGCTGCGCCATGCCTTCTTTGCCGAGCGCGCCGCCGGCAAGGTGCCGGACGTGCCGGCCGATACCCCACTACGCACCATCGGCTCGGCGGCCGTGGTCGGCGCCGGCACCATGGGCAGGGGCATCGCCATGAACTTCGCCAACGCCGGCATCCCGGTGACGATCCTCGAAACCAGGCAGGATGCCCTCGACGACGGCTTGGGGTCGATCCGCAAGATGTACGAGAGCAGTGTCAACAAGGGCAAGCTGACGGCCGAGCAGTTGGAGCAGCGCCTGGCGCTGGTCAAGGGCACGCTGTCCTATGACGCCATCGGCCAGGCCGATATCGTGGTCGAGGCGGTGTTCGAGGACTTCGGCGTCAAGGAGCTGGTGTTCCGCGAGCTGGACCAGGTGATGAAGCCGGGCGCGATCCTGGCCACCAATACCTCGACGCTCGACGTGAACCGGATCGCCGCCTTCACGGGCCGTCCGCAGGACGTGGTCGGCCTGCATTTCTTCAGCCCGGCCCACGTGATGAAACTGCTGGAAATCGTGCGCGGCGCGCAGACCGGCACGGACGTGCTGGCGACGGCGCTGGCGCTGTCGAAAAAGCTCAGGAAGACCGGCGTGGTGTCGGGCGTGTGCGATGGCTTCATCGGCAACCGCATGCTGGAACAATACCTTCGCCAGGCGTATTTCCTGCTGGAGGAAGGCGCGCTGCCGGAGCAGGTCGACCGTGCGATCGAAGCCTTCGGTTTCGCCATGGGGCCGTTCCGTATGAGCGACCTGGCCGGCAATGACATCGGCTGGCACATTCGCAAGCGGCGCGCCGTCGAGTCGCCGGGCTTCACCTATTCGGCGCTGCCCGACCTGCTGTGCGAGCAGGGCCGCTTCGGCCAGAAGGCCGGGGCCGGCTGGTATGACTACCAGGCGGGCGAGCGCAGGGCGATTGCCAGCGTCACGGTAAACGACATGATCGTGCGCCATTCGGCCGATATCGGCGTGCAGCGGCGCGTGGTGCCGGACGAAGAGATCGTCGAGCGCCTGGTGTATGCGCTGGTCAACGAAGGGGCAAGGATCCTGGAGGAAGGCATCGCGCTGCGCGCTTCCGACATCGACATGGTCTACCTGAGCGGCTACGGTTTCCCGCTGCACCGCGGTGGGCCGATGTTCCACGCCGATAGCGTGGGCTTGCCGAAGGTGAGGGCGGCGATCGAAGGGTACGCACACGGGCGCCAGGGCGAGGCCTGGCAGCCGGCGCCGCTTCTGGCCCGGCTGGCGGCGCAGGGGCAGCGCTTCAACGGTTGAGACAGATCGATAACGATGGTCGACGTCGCTTACCTGCAGGGGGCAGCATGATGAAACCGATCGGCAGGCTGTGCCTGGCCGTGCTCGGCTGTGCATTACCGCACCTGGCGCAGGCGACACCGCCGCCGCCAAAATACGTGGAGCTCACACCTGCCGTCGCAAGGGAATTGGGCTTCGAATACCAGGTATGGCGCAAGGATGGCTACTCGTATATCGAATTGTCGGGGCCGGCGCGCATCGGCGACAGGCTCCATGCGCACTCGACGGACGTGATCACGCGTGATCTGAAAGGTGAGGTCAGACAAAGCACGCGGTCCGGAACCCGGCTCGCCTACCCTTCGGTCGCCAACCGCTTCGATCATCGGCAGGTCGATATGTCGGTCAGCATCACTTATTGCGAGATTCCGGTCCAGGCCTGTGCCGGCTACTGGGTCGAGTCCGCGTCGGCATTCGTTCGCAAGCATGCCGGGGCCGATCGGCCCCTGCCTGAGCCCGGGATCTCGCGTCCGTGATCCTACCTGGCTTCATCCGATAAAACATGCCGCTGGTCTCCCGGCGGCATGTTTATCGAGGACTTTCCGAGTTCAATCGTTCGCGTAGATATTGTTGTCCTTGGTCTCGCGCACGAACAGCGCGCCGATCACGAAGGTGATGAGCGCGATGATGATCGGATACCACAGGCCATAATAAATATTTCCTTTGAATGCCACGAGCGCAAACGCGGTTGTCGGCAACAGGCCGCCGAACCAGCCGTTACCGATGTGATACGGGAGCGACATCGAGGTATAGCGGATCCGGGTCGGGAACATCTCGACCAGCATCGCCGCGATCGGGCCGTAGACCATCGTCACGTACAGCACCAGGATGAACAGCAACAGCACCAGCATCGGCTTGTTGATTTGCGCCGGATCGGCTTTATCGGGATAGCCGGCCGCCTTCAGCGCGCCGTTCACCTGCGACTTGAGCGCGGTTTCGCTGGCCAGCGACTCCTTATCGAAGTTGAGGTTATCCGGTGTCATGACGGCGTTGAACGAGCGGTACTCGGTCTCGCCGATCTTGATGGTGGCGATCGTACCGACCGGCGCATCCACACGGTTGTAGCTGACCGATGCGGCGGTCAGCATGCGCGTGGCAATATCGCACGACGAAGGGAATTTCTTGGTGCCGGTGGCGTCGATCTGGAAGCTGCAGGTGTCCGGATCGGCCACGACGACGACCGGCGAGGTCTGAATCGCCGCCTCGAGCGCCGGGTTGCCGTAGTGGGTGATGGCCTTGAAGATCGGGAAGTAGGTGGCGGCGGCGATTACGCAGCCGCCGAGGATGATCCACTTGCGGCCGATCTTGTCCGACAGCGCGCCGAACACGATGAAGAACGGGGTGGCAAGCAGCAGGCCGCTGGCGATCAGGATGTTGGCGGTTGGCTCGGCGATCTTGAGCGTCTTGGTCAGGAAGAACAGGGCGTAGAACTGGCCGGTGTACCACACGACGGCCTGGCCCATCGTCAGACCGATCAGGGCCAGCAGCGCGACCTTGGCGTTCTTCGGTTTCAGGAAGGCCTCGGACAGCGGCGCCTTCGAGGTCTTGCCCTCGGCCTTCATCTTGGCGAAGGCCGGCGATTCGTTCATGGACAGGCGGATCCAGACCGAAATGCCGAGCAGGATCACCGAGATCAGGAACGGGATACGCCAGCCCCAGGCCTGGAACTCTTCTTCGCCGGTCAGCGTGCGGGTGCCGAGGATGACCAGGATCGACAGGAACAGGCCGATCGTGGCCGTGGTCTGGATGAAGGAGGTGAACAGTCCGCGCTTGCCGTGCGGCGCGTGCTCGGCCACGTAGGTAGCGGCGCCGCCGTATTCGCCGCCCAACGCCAGGCCCTGCAGGATGCGCAGTGTCACCAGGATGATCGGCGCCGCGATGCCGATCTGGGCATAGCTTGGCAGGATCCCGACCAGGAAGGTCGAGGCGCCCATCAACAGGATCGTGATCAGGAAGGTGTACTTACGGCCGATCATGTCGCCCAGGCGGCCGAACACCAGCGCGCCGAACGGGCGCACGATGAAGCCGGCGGCAAAGGCGAGCAGGGCGAAGATGAACGTGGTATTCGGATCGCCGATGAAGAACTGCTTGGCGATGATGGATGCGAGCGAACCGTAGAGATAGAAGTCGTACCATTCGAAAACGGTGCCGAGGGAAGAGGCGGCGATGACCTTGCGCTCTTCCTTGGTGAGTCCGGCGGAGGTCGGTGCAGCTTGTCCTCCGACAGTATTGCCGGGTGTGATAGCCATGGGTGTCTCCGTATTTAATTTTCTGTAACCGGAAATGCTGATTGTTGGTCAGCTAACTTTACTGTGCGCCTCGAACCTTACGCGAATCTTGCATCTGCCTTACACGTGGCTTGCGTGCAAGCTTCGTCCTGCCCCTCTGCTTGTAAGACGATGGCTCACGCATAGGGAAGAATCGTCTTATCCTGGACCAGGATAAACGTGATATTTCTTCGTGCGGTCGCTATGCTATGCTCGCTCGGCCTGCCGCCCGGCCGGAGCTGGCAGGCGACTCACCCAATATGGACAGGACAGGAAACAGAATGATCAAGCACATCGTGATGTGGAAATTAAAGGAGCAGGCCGAGGGAGCCGACCGCGCCACCAATGCGCGCGAAATGAAGCGCCGGCTGGACGAGTGCGCACGCATCGTGCCAGGCATGTCGACCTTCGAAGTGACCCTCGCCCAGCCCGACCTGGAAGCGACCTACGACGTGGTGCTGTATTCGGAATTTGCCGATCGCGCCGCCCTCGAGGCTTACATCAAGCATCCTGCCCACCAGGCCGTGGTCCCCTTCATCGGCGCCATCCGCGAAGCGCGCCAGTGCATGGACTACGAGGTCTGAGCGCAGTGTCGCCATGCCAGGACAAGAACGAGGAGACGATATGCGCACCACCCAGGAACTGTTTTCGCTGAAGGGCAAGACCGCTATCGTGACCGGCGGCTCGCGCGGGCTCGGCCTGCAGATGGCGCAGGCGCTTGGCGAGCAGGGCGCACGCCTCGTGATTGCGTCGCGCAAGCAGGACGAGCTCGACGTCGCCGTGGGCCAGTTGCACAGCCTGGGCATCGAGGCCGGCGCTTTCGCCGGCGACTTGTCCGACCCAGGTCAGGCCCGGCGCCTGGTCGAGGAGGCGATCGCCCGGCTCGGCCATGTCGACATCCTGATCAACAACGCCGGCGCCACCTGGGGCGCGCCGGCCGAGGACTACCCGCTCGAGGCCTGGGACAAGGTAATGAACCTGAACGTGCGCGCGATCTTCCTGGTGTCCCAGGCGGTCGGCAAGCTGTCCATGATCCCGCGCGGGTACGGGCGCATCATCAATATTTCGTCGATCGCCGGCCTGGCCGGCAATCCACCCGATGCAATGCAGACGCTGGCGTACAACACGTCCAAGGGCGCGGTGGTAAATTTCACCCGTGCGCTTGCCGGCGAATGGGGCCGGTACGGCATCACGGTCAACTCGATCGCGCCGGGCTTCTTTCCGTCGAAAATGACCAAGGGCGTGCTGGCCACCTACGGTGCCGACGGGCTTGCGGCCCAGGCGCCCTTGCGGCGCCTGGGCGACGACGAGGACTTGAAGGGTGCGGTGGTGCTGTTCGCCTCCGATGCCGGCAAGCACATCACGGGACAGATACTGGCGGTCGACGGCGGCGTCACGGCCGTATAAAGCGAAGAGCAAGGGGGCGGCGGATGGACGAGTTTCACGGAAAGGTCGCGGTCGTCACGGGCGCCGCCAGCGGCCTGGGGCGCGAGTTCGCCAACCTGGCGGGGAGCCTGGGCATGAAGCTGGTGCTGGCCGACGTCCAGCCCAAGGCGCTCGAGAAGGCGGCCGACGAGCTGGGCGAGCGCAGCGAGGTGCTGGCGATGGTGTGCGACGTGCGCAAGGGTTCGCACGTGCAGGAGCTGGCCGACTCGGCGATGGCGCGCTTCGGCGCGGTGCACCTGGTGTTCAACAATGCCGGCGTCGGCGCCGGCGGCCTGGTGTGGGAGAACTCCGAAGAAGACTGGGAATGGGTGCTGGGCGTGAACCTGTGGGGCGCGATCCATGGCGTGCGCGTGTTTACGCGCGTGATGCTCGAGTGCGCGGCGCAGGATCCGGGGTATCGCGGCTGGATCGTCAACACGGCGTCGATGGCCGGGCTGCTCAATTCGCCGGCGCTGGGCGTCTACAACGTCTCGAAGCATGCGGTGGTGGCGCTCACCGAAACCTTGTACCACGACCTCAAGCTGGTCGATGCGCCGATCGGCGCCTCGGTGCTGTGCCCGTATTTCATCCCGACCGCGATCGCGCATTCGC
Source organism: Telluria sp. RT2P19 (assembly GCF_059685725.1). NCBI lineage: Bacteria > Pseudomonadati > Pseudomonadota > Betaproteobacteria > Burkholderiales > Oxalobacteraceae > Telluria > Telluria sp. RT2P19. Next base: position 19,959 of record NZ_JCASIL010000033.1, on the reverse strand, counting down.
ACCGGCACCGGCCGGACGAACTGCGCACCGACGAGATCATGACGGCGAGCCAGATCGCGGCGCAGGCCTTGACCGAGAAGGCGGTCGGTTCCGGCAAGGTATCGGCGGCGGATGTGGCGCGCCTGACTTTCGATGCGATCCGCGAAGAGCGGTTTTACGTGTTCTCGCACCCGCAGGCGCTGGGGGCGGTGGCCGAGCGGATGGATGCGCTGGTGCATGCGCGGCAGCCGGCCGATCCATATGCGGCGACGCCGCATTTGAAGGAGATCCTGAAGAACGGCATGAAGGGACGGCGCTGACGCCTTTCGGGCGCTTGCCACGGGGTGGGCGCGAACCCAGGGTCGGTCGCGTTACGGCGTCATCCCGTCGCATGGCAACGGCGACACCATGTCAAGCGGCCGCCACGCCCCCCGGCTGCAGCACCCGCTCATGCAACTCCGGCGCCGCATCGCGATACAGCTTGACCACGGTGGACGTGCGCGTGCCATACCCCGGCGACTCGATGCACACCGGCGACAGCATGCGCTCCACCTCGATCGGCATGCCGGTCTCGGGCAGCCTGACGTCCGGCGCGCGCGTGGTATCGGCCAGCATCTCGAAATACGCGTCCTCTGGGGCTCCCTGGCACAGCAGGCTCGCGAACTGGGCCTTGGTGCGCAGCACCTTGGGCCAGGGCGTATCGAGCAGGCCGTTCGAGATGCCGTAGATCCGGCCCCGCTCCAGCGGCTTGCCGTTGCGCGGATCTTCCTGGCCGCGGTTCGAGTACCAGTACAGGTGCTCACCGTCGCCCAGCACCAGGTTGTAGCCGTTGTACGGGTCGGGCCGCGCCGCCAGTTCGGCCACATAGGCCGCAGCATCGAGCTCGCCGCGCAGGTAGTCGGCCACCAGCGCGCCGCGCGATGGCGCATCGACCCGGCGTTCGCCCGGCGCGCGGATATTGGTCAGGGCCGCGAAGCGCGGGCCGGTGGGGCTGGTGAGCGATACGCCCATCCAGCTGCCGCCGCCCTGCAGGTCACGGCCCGCGATCACGTGCGGGGCCTGCGGCCAGGGGCCGGCCGGGGTGGCGGGGCGGTCATAGAATTCGTCGCGGTTGGCGCAGGCGATGACGGGCACGCCGGGAACGACATGCCAGGCGAAGACGATCAGGCACATGGCGGCAAGTCCGTAAAGATTTCAAGGCGGCGCGGGCCGGCGAGGTAGCCGTCGATGCCGGCATCGACGACCACCTGCGCCAGCACCGCTTCGAAGCCGTCCGTCACGCCCGGATAGACTTCCATCCAGGTCTGCAGGCCGTCCTTGTCTTGGGGCCGGCGCTTGAGCCGGACCTCGACGCCGGCATCCTGGGCCAGCCGGCGCTGCATGGCATGCACCAGCGGCGCCAGCGTGGCGGCGTCGTCAAGGCGCACCTTGTAGTAGACGTAGAAGTCGACCATCGCTAGTCGTCGAGCGCGTCGAGGCTGTAGGGCATGGGCAGGAAGCGCACCGGCGCGCCGGCGCTCGAGCCGAGCGCGACCTGCTCGCCCAGCGACGCCAGCTTGATCTCGACCAGCGCATCAAAGCCCCCGCGGCCGTTCGGCGCGGCGTTGACCACCATGCCGCACGGCTGATCCGGGTCGGCGGCCGAGAATACCTCGTCGCCGGCGCGGGCGGCCGCATTGTCGATGCTGGCCAGCGCCGTGCGGCGCTTGATCTTGCCGAGGTATTTGGTGCGCGCGACGATTTCCTGGCCCGGATAGCAGCCTTTCTTGAAATTGACGCCGCCCAGCAGCTCGAGGTTGACCATCTGCGGCACGAACTGTTCTTGGGTCCCGAGATCGACCTGCGGCTCGGCGGCGTGGATCGTGGCCAGGCGCCAGGCCTGGTTGCCGCCAACGGCGAGCTCGCCCCCGAGCGCGTCGAAGGCGGCGATGGCCGCTTCGCTCGATGCGATCCACAGGTAGCGCGGCGCGCCGAAGGCGTCGTTCAGGCGCAGCACGGTGCCGAAGTCGCCGCTGGTCTTGCCCATCGGCGCACCCGGCAGCGCAGGGACGAAGCGGGCGAGCGCCGCCTGGGCCTTGGCGCCGCCGAAACCGAGGACGGCCGCGAACGGCGCCTCGTCGGTGGCGTCGCGCAGCTTGGCTTTGCTGCGCAGCACAAACATCGACAGGCGTTTCTGCAGTGGCGGCTGGATCGCGCGCGGCAGCTGCAAATACACGGCGTCAGGGTCGCGCCACATCAGGAAGCTGGCTTGCAGGCGGCCTTTCGGCGTGCAGAAACCGGCGAAGCGGGCCTCGGTCTGTTGCAGGTGCTCGACGTCGTTGGTGAGCTGCGCATGCAGGAATTTGGCGGCGTCTTCGCCGGCCACGGCGATCAGGCCCTGGTCGGTGACGGTAGCCATGAAACCGGCGGCGAGCGCCTCGGTATCGAGCTGCGTGCCGAAGTGGTCGACCTGCGTGGCGTCGTCGAGATGGAAGCGGGCGCCGTGCGTGGCGAGATGATCAGTCCAGTTACTCATGAAAATCCGAAATATTTTGGCAATTAGGCTTTATCATTACGGCCTCATTATAGAGTTGTCGGGGAAATCGCGCCGAGAGCGCCGCAATTGGCGATGGCGTCCGCGGCTTCCCCTACATAAACTACATGGCACTGATAAAAAAATTACTCGTCACCGGCGTCGTGGTCGCGCTGGCAGCCGCAGGGGGTTTCTCGTGGTGGACCAAGCACGCCTTGACCACCAGCGGCGAACCGATCGAATTCACGATCAACCCCGGCAGCGGCGTTGCGTCCAGCGCCCAGCAGATGGTCGCGGCCGGCGTGCCGATCAACCCGACCATGTTCGCGATCCTGGCGCGCCTGACGGGCGACGCCGCCCGCATCAAGGCCGGCAGCTACGAGCTGAAACCGAATACCAGTCCGCGTCGCCTGCTGACCCAGCTGGTGCGCGGCGAATTCGCGCAAGAGGCGCTGACCATTATCGAGGGCTGGACCTTCCGCCAGATGCGCCAGGCGATCGGCTCGCACAACCGCCTCAAGCACGATACGCTCACGCTGAGCGACCAGGAACTGATGGCGAAGATATCGACCGAGTTCAAGGAGCCGGAGGGCATGTTTTTCCCGGACACCTACCTGTTCGCGAAAGGTTCGTCGGAAATCGAGATCTACAAGCGCGCCCACCGGGCCATGCTCGACCACCTGAACGCGGCCTGGGAAAAGCGCGACAAGGAGCTGCCGTATAAAACGCCGTACGAGGCCCTGATCATGGCCTCGATCGTCGAAAAGGAAACCGGGCAGAAGAGCGAGCGCACCATGATCGCCGGCGTGTTCGTCAACCGCCTGCGCACCGGGATGCTGCTGCAGACCGACCCGACCGTGATCTACGGCATGGGCGAGAGCTACGCAGGCCAGATCCGCAAGAAGGACCTGCTGACCGACACCCCGTACAATACCTATACGCGGGGCGGCTTGCCGCCGACGCCGATCGCCTTGCCCGGCCTGCAGTCGCTGCACGCGGCGCTGGCGCCGGCCGAGACGCCGGCGCTGTACTTCGTCGCGCGCGGCGACGGCACCAGCCACTTCTCGAACAATCTGCCGGACCATAACCGGGCGGTCAACCGCTACCAGCGTGGCATCCTCAACCAGCCACTCACGCAATAACGCGATATAACGCACCATAGACGTAAGGCAGCACATGCAGGGCAAGTTCATCACATTCGAAGGCATCGACGGCGCCGGGAAATCGACACATATCGGCTTCGTCACCGATTTCCTGGCGTCGCGCGGCAAGACTGTCGTGTCCTCGCGCGAGCCGGGCGGCACGCCGCTGGGCGAGAAGCTGCGCGACCTGCTGCTGCACGAGAAGATGCACCTCGAGACCGAGGCGCTGCTGATGTTCGCCAGCCGGCGCGAACATATCGCGCAAGTCATCGCGCCGAACCTGGCCGACGGCAAGTGGGTGCTGTCCGACCGTTTTACCGACGCCAGCTTCGCCTACCAGAGCGGCGGTCGCGGCCTGGCGCGCGACAAGATGGAGGCGCTCGAAGCGTGGGTGCACCACGGCCTGCAACCTGATCTGACCCTGCTGTTCGACGTCCCGCTCGAGGTGGCGCGCGAGCGCCTCGCCGCCTCCCGCACACTGGATAAATTCGAGCGCGAACAAGCCGATTTCTTTGCGCGCTGCCGCGCCGAGTACCTGCGCCGGGCGGACCAATTCCCCGAGCGGTTCGTCGTCGTCGATTCGACCCGGAGCATTGCCGACATCCAGGCCCATCTTGGCCTCATCCTGGAGAAATTGTTGTGACGATGTACCCGTGGCAAGGAGCTGCTTGGTCCCAGCTGCAGCAGATGCGCGAGCGCATGCCGCACGCGATCCTGTTCCATGGCCCGGCCGGCACCGGCAAGGCCGGCTTCATCGAGTCCTTTGCCCAGGCCCTGCTGTGCGAGAGCCCGCGTCCCGACGGCCATGCCTGCGGCGCTTGCGCGTCCTGCGGCTGGTTCGTGCAGCACAACCATCCGGACTACCGCCGCGTGCGGCCCGAAGTATTCGAGGACGAGCTGCCGGCCGAGGGCGAAGACGGCGAGGCGGGCAGCAAGTCGAAATCGACCAGGGCGCCGTCGAAAGAGATCAAGATCGAGCAGATCCGCAATCTGGCGGACTTCATGAACATCTCGACCCACCGCCAGGGCTTGCGGGTGGTGGTGCTGTACCCGGCCGAGGCGCTGAACATGCCGGCCTCGAACGCGCTGCTCAAGACGCTGGAAGAACCGCCGCCCGGCACCGTGTTCTTGTTGTCATCCAACAGCCTCGACCGCCTGCTGCCGACGATCCTGTCGCGCTGCCGCAAGTTTGCGCTGCCGATGCCGTCGCATGACGAAGCCCTGGCCTGGCTCAAGGAGCAGGGCGTGCCGGACGCCGACAGCTGGCTGCGCGAGCAGGGCGGGGCGCCGCTGGCGGCGCTGGCCGAATCGGGCAACGGCAGCCGCGACGACATGGACGCGCTGCTGCAGTTCCTGGCGCGGCCGGCGCCGGACAGCGCGCTGCGCACCGCCGAAAAGCTGGCCAAGGCCGAGCTGCCGGCCCTGGTATCCTGGACCCAGCGCTGGCTGTACGACGTCTTTTCGTACAAACTTTCGGGCAATATCCGCTACTACCCGCGCTACCAGAAAGAGCTGGCGGCGCTGGCCGGTCGCGCGGCGGCGGCGAACCTGCTACGCGCGATCAAGGCCGTGAACGAACGGCGTGCTGTGGCGGATCATCCTTTGTCGGCAAAATTGTTTGTCGAAGATATGCTGCTTGAGTACACTGCTTGCTGCACATGAAAGGATTCCGATGAGCGCCATCCAGCCAGAGACGAACGCAGCCCAGGCCCCGCGGCCTTCGGTGCTGTCGCTGGCGATCAAGGAAAAGGCGGCGCTGTACGCGGCCTATATGCCGTTCCTGAAGAACGGCGGCATGTTCGTGCCGACCAATAAACCGTACAAGATCGGCGACGAGATCTACCTGATCCTGGCGCTGATGGACGACCCCAGTAAATACCCGATCGCCGGCACGGTCGTCTGGATCACGCCGAGCGGCGCCAACAACAACAAGGCGCAAGGCATCGGCGTGCATTTCCCGGCCGACGAAGCCGGGCTGCGGGCCAAGGCCCGCATCGAAGAGATCCTCGGCGCGGCGCTGCGGTCGTCGCGCGCTACCCACACCCTGTAACCACACTTCATCACGCTGCATGCCTTCCTACGTTCATCGCCTCGCACGTCGCGACGACCTGCCGGTCATCGTTGACATCTATAACTCCACCATCGCTTCGCGCGAAGTCACGGCCGATACCGATCCGATCACCGTCGAATCGCGGGTGGGCTGGTTCAATGATCACACGCCGGAACGGCGGCCGCTGTGGGTGATTCACGATGCCGAAGACACCGGCGACCAGCCGGAAGTGATCGGCTGGCTGTCGTACTCGAACTTCTATGGCCGGCCGGCGTATTCGGGTACGGCCGAGGTGTCGATCTATATCGCCGAACAAGCGCGGGGCAAGGGGCTGGGGCGGTATTGCCTGGAGCTGGCGATGGCGTTTGCGCCGCAGGTCAGCGTGCATACCTTGCTGGGCTTTATCTTTGGGCATAACCAGGCGAGCCTGGCGCTGTTTCGCAAATATGGCTTCGAGACCTGGGCCAATTTCCCGCGCGTGGCCAACCTCGATGGTATCGAGCGCGACCTGATCATCCTGGGTAAACGCGTCGTGGACTGACGGCAAAGCGACGGCGTCGCACGTCGCGCATCTTGGGACGATGGTCGTCAATGATCAGTGCAATCCGCGCTGAGATGCATCATGGGGCGCATACCTGACTGGCTGAGGATACGCATGATGACGGGTTCAGGGATCTGCATCTCTTCAAGAAAGGCGCGTGCATATGATTCTCCATATGCCTTCCAGAGCATCAGCCCAACATCAACCAACATCTGCTGGTGTGTATTCGTTCGAAGCTCGTGGAAATCGGCCATCATCGGTAAAGGATTGTGTGTAGGTTTAATCCTACAATGAGCGCGTCGACTCTTGCGTCAAGCTGGTGAATTCAGTCTCCTCATACAACATTTCGTAGAATGTGGACGACGCTTAAGTAACAATCGGGGCAAGTCGGAAGCTGCCCGCATATGCGCACTGTTGGTCGCGCATCCCGTACGCAGCGTGAGTATGGGTGAGCGTTGCGGGTGTCGCATTGTCTATAATGGGCGGGTCTTCTCTATACAGGAACCTGCCCGATGCGCCCGACCATTCTCTTCCGACTTGCCGTTCTTGCGACCCTTTCCTTCGGAGCCCACGCCGCCGATACCACGCAGGTGTTCGTTGACAGAAACGAGCTGGTTTATGTCGGTCAGCTGGACGATCGGGCCAACCTGCGTTTGTTCGCGCTGTATGATGGCTTAAAGGAAAAGCCGGTGACGCTGTCGATCCGCAGCGTCGGCGGCCCGACGGGCGCCGGCCTGGTTCTGGGGCAGTGGGTCCGCGAACACAAGCTCGACATCAAGGTCATGGAATACTGCCTGTCCTCATGCGCCAACTACGTGTTCCCGGCAGGGATCCGCAAGATCGTCAGCAACTTCGCCGTCATCGGACTGCACGGCGGTCTTGCCAGCACGGAGTTCAGCTGGGACGCCGGCACGCAGAAGATACTGGAAGGACTGCCGCCAGACCAGCGCCAAGCAATGATGGACAAGCTGATGGCGTCGATCAAGGAAGACGCGAATGAAGAGCAGGCGTATCTGAAAAGGCTGGGCGTGCGTGCGGACTATGTCACGCTGGGCCAGCAGGAACGGTATCGGCACCTGTATGACGAGCGGAACCGCGTCGGCTGGACCTATACGCTGGAAGACTTCGCCCGCTTGGGCATCGGCGATATTACCGTCATCAATCCGCCGTGGCGCCCCGGCAGCGCGCTGAACGAAGTTTCATTCGCGGTGCTGAAGCTCGATCAGTAGGATCGCGCCCGGCTGCCAACGCCACGCCGATGGGATGCCCGGTGCTGCCTGTGCTGCGGACTGATGGGCATAACCGGGGCCCGGCAAGGAGGCGTCCGGAGACGTTAGGACGTGGTCGCCAGCTTGACTGAAACTACCCTCGGAGCGCCGCAAGAGCGCGTCCGTAAAAACGGCCCGGCGCTAAAATGGTGCTGTCGAGCCGCTTCTCATGCCGCTCTGCTGACAAAAAAAACCGATGACTTGGCTTCCCGATGACTGGTCCGCCCTGTACGTGATCGAGATCCCGCTGCTGGAACTATTCGTGCGCGGCTCAGTGCTGTATTTCGCAATTTTGTTTCTCATGCGCTTCATGCCGCGCCGTACCGGCGGCGAGTTGGCGACGATGGACCTGATCTTTCTGCTTCTGATCGCGGAAGCGGCCTCGAGCGCTTTCGGCGAATACCCATCAGTGGCCGAGGGACTGATTCTGGTCATGGTGCTCATGGGCTGGAATTTCATCGTGAACGCAGCCAGCTATCACTCCCGTTTCGTCGAAAAGCTGGTCTCCTCACGCCCGATCGACATCGTGCGCAATGGTAAAATCCTCAGAAGGAATATGCGGCGCGAATTTGTCACCGAGGAGGAGTTGATGAGCGCATTGCGCGCGCAAGGGCTGGATTCCGTCGATCAGGTCAAGAGCGTCACCATCGAGGGTGAAGGTGCCATCACGGTAGTCAAGGCTGGGCCGAAGTGACGGGGCTTGGGCTTGCCACCGAGGTTGCCGGCCGATGGAGCCTGCGCGGCCCGCCTGTGAAAGACGCACTGGGTTCAACAGGCGGATCTTCCCGCTTTGGCTGCCAACACTATCGGAGCGGCCCGAAAGCGTGATATTGGTCTCGTCCGCTTTGGGGCCAGATCGTGCAAGCATGCATGCGCTGGACCCGCAGCCGGATCGCGTGTTTCATGGCGAGTGCAGAAGTACATGGAAGCGCCATGGGCGTGGCAAGCGATTTCCCACTGCTCGGCAAGACCGGCGGCGAAATTGCGCTGAACAGGCCGTTTGACGGCTGAAAGCGGGTTCCATGGTCGCGCGACGCCAGTACAAATTCTGCGTTTCCTCAAGGGCAAATTCGGCACGGAGCGACGAGTGCGGACACTTGTCACCAAGCGCGCCGGGCGTGGCGCTCTCCGCCTCCTGGCCTTACAATGGCAAGATGTTTATCGATTCCCATTGCCATATCAATTTCCCGGAGCTGGCAGCCCGGATGCCCGACATCCTGGCCAAGATGGCCGAGAACAAGGTGACGCACGCGCTATGCGTGTCGGTCGACTTGCCGGACTTCCCGCAAGTGCTCGCCCTGGCCGAGCAACATCCCCATATTTTCGCCTCGGTCGGCGTCCATCCCGACTACGAAGACACGCCCGAGCCGACCGTGCAGCAGCTGGTCGAGCTGGCCGACCATCCGAAGATCGTCGCCATCGGCGAGACCGGGCTTGACTACTACCGCCTCGAAGGCGACCTCGAGTGGCAGCGCGAGCGCTTCCGGGTCCATATCCGCGCCTCGCGCGAGACCCGCAAGCCCCTGATCATCCACACCCGCGCCGCCAGCGAGGACACGATCCGCCTGATGAAGGAAGAGGGCGCCGGCACCGACGCCGGCGGGGTGGCCGGCGTCATGCACTGCTTCACCGAGTCGCTGGCAGTGGCCGAGGCCGCGATGGCCCAGGGCTTTTACATCTCGTTCTCGGGCATCGTCACCTTCAAGAGCGCCAAGCAATTGCAGGCGGTCGCGCTGGCCGTGCCGCTCGAGCGCATGCTGATCGAGACCGACTCGCCCTACCTGGCGCCGGTGCCGTTCCGCGGCCGGATGAACGAGCCGGGCTATGTGGCCCACGTGGCCGAGTACATCGCCACGCTCAAGGGCGTGTCGCTGCGCGACGTCGCTGCCCGGACCAGCGAGAACTTCTTCAACCTGTTCGAGACCGCCAGGAGCTGACACCGTGCCGATCCGCCGCCTGCTTGCCACCAGCCTGATGTTTGCCGCCCTATCCAGCGCCGGCGCCCATGCCGCGCCACCGCCGCCGAGCGAGCAGCAGGTGAGCGCTTTTTTCCGCGCCGTGCAGATGGACGATGCCGGCACGGTGCGCGAGATGGTCGGCGCGGTCGTCAATGCCAACGAATTGAACCCGCTGGGCGGCGAACCGGCCCTGGTACTGGCGATCCGCGAAGGTGCGCGCGACGTGGTGCGCGAACTGCTGCGCCATCCGGGCACCGACCTCGAGCGCCAGGCGCTCAACGGCAACACGGCGTTGATGATGGCCGCCTTCAAGGGCGACGAGGAGGCCGTGCGTGCGTTGCTGAATAAGGGCGCCAGGGTGAACCAGCCCGGCTGGAGCGCGCTGCACTACGCCGCCGCCAGCGGCGACGAAAACATCACGCAACTGCTGATCGAGCGCGGCGCCAGGCTCGATGCGCTGTCGCCGCGTCCGAGCGGCGCCTACACGCCGCTGATGCTGGCGGCGCGCGAGGGGAAGGACGCGACCGCGCGCCTGCTGGTCGCCCGCGGCGCCAAGACCGGGCTCAAGAATGGCGAAGGCCTGACCGCGGCCCAGATCGCCAAGCAGGCAGGGCGCGACAGGCTGGCCGACGAATTGCGAATTGAGCGGTAAAACTTGCTCAGCTCGACCAATTGCGTGCGGGCAAGTGTATCCATAATGCTTCCAAGGTCATGCGACCACCGAAAACCAAGGATACCCATGCTCAACGAACGCGAAATCGAAAGCTGCTACCTGGGGCAGTTCATTCCAGTCCATTACCATCACAATATGCTGATGGACCAGAACCGGATGCACAGCTTCAAGAACGCCATTCATTATTCCGTGTTCCCGGGCGCAAAAGTGCTCGAGCTCGGTGGCGGTACGGGTGTCCTGTCCTTCTTCGCGGCCCAGAACGCGTCGAAGGTCTATTGCGTCGAATTCAATCCCGACATGGTGACCGAGGCGCGCCGCTTCCTGGCGATGAATCCCCATGGCGACAGGGTCGAGGTGATCCATGCCGACGCCTTCGACTACCTGCCGCCGGAGCCGGTCGACGTCGTGATCTGCGAGATGATCCACGTCGGCATGCTGCGCGAAAAGCAGGTCGAGGTGATCGAGTCGTTCAAGCGCCGCTACCTGGCCAGGTTTGGCGGCCCGCTGCCGCTGTTCATGCCGGAAGCCGTGATCATGGCGGCCCAGCCGATCCAGCAAGACTATGACTTCGACGGCTTTTATGCGCCGATCGTCCAGTTCCAGGAAACTGGCGTAGTCCAGCCCGGCACGGTCGAGCTGTCCCAGCCCGCCGTGTACAGCATCCTCGATTTCAGCCAGCCGGTCGACAGCCTGATCAGCTGGGAAGGTTCGGTCCTGGTCGAGCAGGACGGCACGCTGAACGCCATGCGCTTCGTCACCAAGAACGTGCTGGCGATCGTGCAGGAGCAGGCGACCACGATCGACTGGCTCAATCACTACATGACCTTGCCGCTGTACCAGCCGCTCGAGGTGAAGGCCGGTGACCTGCTGCGCATCGCATTCGCCTACCGCGCCGGTGGCTCGATCCCGTCGCTGCAAGCCTCGATCCAGTGCGAGTTGATCACCCGGCGAGCCGAAGCGGCGCAAGCCCCGGCCGTCATGGACGCGGCGAGCATCGCCTGAGCTTGTCGACGAGCGGACCGCGCGGTCCGCTCATCCATTCCGGCGACCGTTCGGACCGCCATTTCCCCCGTTTATCGCACACCACTGGCCGGCACGCGCCATCGAGCCTACATTGACGCTGCCAATGTTTCTTCATGGAGAAAAACAATGCTGAGTTTCCTGGTATGGTTGGTGCTGCTGTTCCTGTGCTGGCCAATCGCGCTGCTTGCCCTGGTGCTGTATCCTGTGGTGTGGCTGCTGTTGCTGCCGTTTCGCCTGCTCGGCGTCGGCGTCGACGCCGTATTCAACCTGCTGCGCGCGATCGTCATGCTGCCGGCGCGCGTGCTCGGCCATAATCCGGCGCGCTGAAGGCTGCACGCGCAATTCTTAGAGTGTTCGGCAAATAACAGACGATGGCCACACGATCTTCTACTGTGGAGTTGCATGCTTTCATCCGGAAAGCGTGCATTGAATAGAGGAAATGACTATGCGCTTGGATATTTACCGCAGAGCCGAACACGACGGCAAGTTCTCGTACCTGGCCGTACCTGAAGCCAAGAACATCCCCGAAGAAGCCACGAACACCGATTGGGAGATCGAAGCCCGCGCCTTCGAGGTCGACGACAACGCCGACCAGATCGCGGATTTCGACATCGATAACCTCGGCAGCCAGATTGCCGAAAAAGGCTATGCGATGACGTCGGTAACGCACTGATATTGTCCTGGCGGGCGTACGGCCCGCTGCCGCCGGCAAAGGGGTTTCGTCCCGTGCGCCGGCGCCGAAATTCGCCTTATCCTTTGCTCTTCCAGAAGTCGGCAGGCCCGCCACGACCCTGTAACCGATGTGGTATCCTGCGTCCTTGATCAAGGAAGTCAGCCGCTTGCATGGCTGCGATGGAGGATGCGATGAAGTGGGTGCTGGTGGGTTTCTATATTCTGTCTATCCTGCACATCCATTTCCGCGGGCGCGTGCGCCTGCCATTTCGCCGCCAGATTTTCGACCACTCGTCGTTCATGGCGCCGATCAATATTTTCATGCATAAGTTCTCGAAGGTGCCGAACACGCCCTTCATCCCGGTCAGCGAATTCCCCGAACTGGCGCGCCTGCAAGAGAACTGGCCGATCATCCGCGCCGAAGCCGAAAACCTGCTTGCGCTCAAGAAGATCAAGGCCGCCGAGCAGAACGACGATGCCGGCTTCAACTCCTTCTTCAAGAACGGCTGGAAACGCTTCTACCTCAAGTGGTATGACGCCAGCCATCCATCCGCCGAGCGCCTGTGCCCGCAAACCTATGCGCTGCTGCAGTCGATCCCGTCGGTCAAGGCGGCGATGTTCGCCGAGCTGCCGCCGGGCGGCAAGCTGAACCCGCACCGCGACCCGTTCGCGGGCTCCATGCGCTACCACCTCGGCCTGGCCACGCCGAACGACGACCGCTGCTTCATCGATGTCGATGGCGAGCGCCACAGCTGGCGCGACGGCCAGGGTGTCGTGTTCGACGAGACCTTCATCCACTGGGCGATCAACGGCAGCGAGAGCGACCGCGTGATCCTGTTCTGCGACGTCGAGCGCCCGATGCGCTACCGCTGGATGGGCAGCTTCAACCGCTGGTTCGGCCGTACCGTCATGACCGCCGCCGCCTCGCCCAACGAGACCGGCGACCAGGTCGGCCTGGTAAGCAAGCTGTTCCGCATTTCCTTCTACGCCGGCCAGTACCGCCGCCGTTTCAAGGCCTGGAACAAGACCGCCTACAACATCACGCGCGTGGCGCTCGTCATCGCACTGATCGCCTTCATCGTCTGGATCTGACGCAGCATCTTGCTTAAGACTTAATGCGCGCGGGCGGCCAAGCCCGCACAATCCATGTGGGTCCCGAAAACGGGCGTCCGGCCATCGTGTCTACAATGGCCGTTCAAATTGACTCACTGGAGGAAAGTCGATGGCAAAGGTATTGGTGTTGTATTACTCGTCGTACGGCCATATCGAGGCGATGGCGAACGCCGTCGCCGAAGGCGCGCGCAGCGCGGGCGCCACTGTCGACGTCAAGCGCGTCCCCGAGACCGTTCCCGAAGAAGTCGCCAGGGGCGCCCACTTCAAGCTGGACCAGGACGCGCCGGTCGCCACGCCGGCCGAGCTGGAGCACTACGACGCCATCATCGTCGGCGCGCCGACCCGCTACGGCCGCATGCCGGGCCAGATGGCGGCCTTCCTCGACCAGACGGGCGGCATGTGGGCGCGCGGCGCGCTCAATGGCAAGGTCGGCGGCGCCTTTACCTCGACCGCTACCCAGCACGGCGGCCAGGAAGCGACGCTGTTCTCGATCATCACCAACCTGCTGCATTTCGGCATGATCATCGTCGGCCTGCCGTACAGCTACCAGGAACAGATGACTCTTGACGAGATCGTCGGCGGCAGCCCGTATGGCGCCTCGACCATCGCCGGTGGCCAGGGCCAGCGCCAGCCGAGCGAGAAAGACCTGGGCGGCGCCCGCCACCAGGGTGAGCTGATCGCCAGGACGGCCAATAAACTGTTCGGCTGAGCCCGATTGGCGACCGCTGGCAGCGGCGGTCGTCGATCTGCGCTATCGTAGGCATTCTGTTCATCCGACGAGGTGCCCGCGCCATGTCCGACCTGTCCGCTTTCCCCATCACCGAGAAATGGCCGCCCCGGCATCCCGAGCGGCTGCAGCTGTACTCGCTGCCGACGCCGAACGGCGTCAAGATCCCCATCATGCTGGAAGAGATCGGGCTGCCCTACGAAGTGCACAAGGTCGATTTTTCGCAGGACGATCAACACTCGCCGGCTTTCCTGTCGCTCAACCCGAATAACAAGATTCCCGCAGTGATCGATCCAGACGGGCCGGGCGGGCAGCCGCTGGCGCTGTTCGAGTCGGGCGCGATCCTGCTCTATCTGGCCGAGAAAACGGGCAAGCTGATCCCGGGTGATCCCGCGCAGCGCTACCAGGTGATCCAGTGGCTGATGTTCCAGGTCGGCGGCGTCGGGCCGATGTTCGGGCAGGTCGGCTTCTTCGTCAAATTCGCCGGAAAAGATTACGAGGACAAGCGGCCACGGGATCGCTACGTCACCGAGGCGCGCAGGCTGCTCGGCGTGATCGACGCGCAACTCGCCAGCCAAGCCTGGGTCGCCGGCGATGAATTCACGATTGCCGACATCGCGATATTCCCATGGATAAACGGCTTGCTGAACTTCTACCAAGCAAGCGACCTGGTCGGCGGGGCCGATTTCCGGCACCTCGCGGCCGCGCTGGAACGCTTCCTGGCGCGGCCGTCGGTACAAAAGGGATTGAAGATCCCGGCCTGAATCAGTACGGGCTGGCGGTCGGCCGCACGATCATCTCGCTCACGTCGACGTCGGCCGGCTGTTCGATCGCGAACGCGATGGCGCGCGCGATTGCCTCGGGCTTGATCGCCACCTTGCGAAATTCGCGCATCGTGTCGCGCGCCACGCTGTCCGAGATCGATTCGGCCAGCTCCGACTCCACCACGCCCGGCGACACCAGGGTCACGCGGATATCGCCGCCCACTTCCTGGCGCAGCCCCTCGGTAATGGCCGCCACCGCGAACTTGGTGGCGCAGTACACGGCCGCCGTCGGGCTGACGGCATAGGCGCCGATCGAGGCGATATTGATGAATTGGCCGCTGCGCCGCGCCTGCATGCCCGGCAGCACGGTGGCGATGCCGTGCAGCACGCCACGGATGTTCACGTCGATCATGCGGTTCCATTCGTCGATCTTGAGCGCGTCGAGCCTCGACAGCGGCATCACGCCGGCATTGTTGACGAGCACATCGACCCGGCCATGGCGCTCGACGGCAAAGTCGACGAATTCCTGCATGCTTTCCAGGCGCGTCACGTCGAGCTGGGCGACGTCGGCCTTGCCGCCGGCGTCGCGCAGTTCCGCCGCCAGCGCGACCAGCCGCTCGGTGCGGCGGGCGCCCAGCACCACGCGGTGGCCGAGCGCGGCGAGATGGCGGGCGGTGGCTTCGCCGATGCCGCTGCTGGCACCGGTGATCAGGACGACTTTGGACAGTTGGTCTTTCATGGCGGACTCCATCGTGGTTGGACAGTGGAGCCAGTATGGACGCGCAAGGGCGCGCCGCCCATGCCGAAAAATCGCGGGCAATTGCACAATCGTCCGGAATGGAAGACGGCGCCCGCAGGCGCCGTCGAAGAGGGTAGCAGCCTGGCGCCGCCTGGCAGGATGCCGCTTACGCGGGCGAACCCGCCTTGTCGCGCGGACGCTGGCGGTGGAAGGTCAGCGGCGTGTACTCGACATTCGACGGCGGCGGCGACTTCAGGATATTCGTCTTCATGGCGCCGACCACGTGCATCTCGCACGGCTTGCAGTCGAAGCGCAGCGTGTATTTCTCGTCGCCGCTGACGAGGGTCATCGGCTCGGCCCGCACCTGGCCCTGGACGCCTTGCACGCCCTTGGCCTGTTTCGGGCACAGGTTGAACGAGAAGCGCAGGCAATGCTTGGTAATCATCAAGGATACTTCGCCGGCTTCCTCGTGCGCCTCGTAGGCCGCGTCGATCAGCTGCACACCGTGCTTGTGATAGAACGCACGCGCCTTCTCGTTGTAGACATTGGCCAGGTAGCTGAGCTGGGCGTCCGGATAGACGGCCGGCGGCTGCGCGGCGGCCTTGCGCCGCGGCCGTTCCCAGGCCGCCAGGCGCGCGGCCTGATGCGCGACGATGGCGTCGCGGCGCAGCGCATTGATGGCGGCGTTCGGCACGAACCAGGGTTGGCTCAGCGTCAGCGCGACGTGGCCGGCCTCGAACATCGTGTTGCCCAGCTTGGCCAGGCTGGCGCGCAGCGAGGCCTCGGCCTGGGCCGCCTGCTGGGCCGGCTGCAATTCGAGCATGGCCTCGACATGCGACGCGATGCCGTCCTCGTCCACGACGTCCAGGCGCAGGCCGCCCGGCACTTCGGTCAGGATCAGGTCGACCGCCACCTTGCGCTCGGACGACTTTTTATTGAGCGTCGCTTCCCACTGGTGGTCGCGGTTGCGGTGGACGACGGTGCCGACCTTCAGGCCGGCCAGGGCCTGCATCGGTTCGTTGGGATAGACGCGCCAGCGCTGGCCGTCCGCCTCGTCGCCCAGTTTCTCGGCGCGGTTGGCCTGGATGCCGCAGGTGGCGCGCTTGTTCATGTAGTTCAGGCCGTCGCCATTGGCCATCGGCGCACTGGTGACGATGTCGAAGCTGTCGCCGTTCAGGCGCGCCACCATGCCCAGTTCCACGCCCACGTATTTCGGCGAATCGAAGGCGCCGATGTCCGTCAGGCGGCCCTGGGCGAAGTATTCGGTGTGGCCGCGGTGGAAGTTCTTGTCGACGTCGGGCGTGAACATCACGCGGGTGCGGCCGCTGGCCGCGCGCGTGAATTCAGGACGGCGCTCGAGCAGCTCGTCGAGCAGCAGGCGGTAGTGGGCGGTGATATTCTTCACGTAACCCATGTCCTTGTAGCGGCCCTCGATCTTGAACGAGCGGATGCCGGCGTCGACCAGCGCTTCCAGGTTGCGGCTCTGGTCGTTGTCCTTCATCGACAGCAGGTGCTTGTCGTAGGCCACCACGCGGCCCTGGCCGTCGCTCAGCGTGTAGGGCAGGCGGCAGGCCTGCGAGCAGTCGCCGCGATTGGCCGAGCGGCCCGTATCGGCGTGCGAGATATAGCACTGGCCCGAATAGGCGACGCACAGCGCGCCGTGCACGAAATACTCGAGCGGCGTGTCGACCTCGGCGTGGATCTTGCGGATCTGCTCGACCGTCAGTTCACGCGCCAGCACCAGCTGCGAGAAGCCGACGTCGCCCAGGAACTTGGCCTTCTCGACGCCGCGGATGTCGCATTGCGTGCTCGCGTGCAGCTGGATCGGCGGCAGGTCGAGCTCGAGCAGGCCCATGTCCTGGATGATCAGGGCGTCGACGCCGGCCTCGTACAACTGCCAGATCTGCTTGCGCGCCAGGTCGAGTTCGCTGTCGTGCATGATCGTGTTCATGGTCACGAAGATGCGCGCGCGGTAGCCGTGGGCGAACTGGACCAGCGACGCGATGTCTTCCAGCGGATTGCTGGCGTTGTGCCGCGCACCGAAGGCCGGACCGCCGATGTACACGGCATCGGCGCCGTGGAGGATTGCCTCGCGGCCGATCTCGGCGGTCTTGGCGGGCGAGAGCAGTTCGAGCTCGTGGGCAAGCAGTGACATGGCGTTTCCTTTGGGCGAAGGACGGAATTATAGCGAGATGCCGACGCGCCGTCATGTGGATGTGGCGTCGGGCGCACTGGCGTGGCAGTCCTGGCAATGCGGCAGCGGGCGCGCTATGATCCGGATCAGATGTTGCGGGCGCAGAATGTTAGCGCAAACCGAAAGCTCGTCCTCCTGTGCTGACGGCGCGTTTGTGGTTACGTGGATACTTGGGGCGGCCCCTCATGGGCAGTCCTTAACTGTGCTAACATCCGGCGATATTACTAACTTCTAAAGAAATATCCGACATGAGTAAAGCAAGCGTCGAGGCCGTTCGTGAAGCGATGGAGCAGGGCAAGCCCACCATGGTGGACGTTGCCCGGCTCGCCGGCGTGTCCGCGATGACTGTTTCCCGTGTAATGAACGGCAAGAGCCTGGTACGCGAAAGCACGCGCCGCAAGGTGGCCGAGGCAGTCGCGGCGCTCAACTACACGCCCAACCAGGAAGCGCGCAACCTGGCCGGTTCCAAGCCGATCCGCGTCGGTTTCTTGTATAGCAATCCGAGCGCGGCCTACCTGAGCGAATTCCTGGTCGGCCTGCTCAACCAGTCGGGCCTGAACAACGTCCAGCTGTTCGTCGAGAAGTGCGAGGCGGGCAACCACGAGATCGAGCATACCCAGCGCCTGATCAACAATGGCCTGGACGGCGTTATCCTGCCGCCGCCGCTGTGCGACAGCGTGGCCGTGCTCGAGTGCGTGGCCAATGCCGGGATTCCGGCGGTGGTGGTGGCCTGCGGTTCGCCCGCGCCGGGCGTCGGCGCGGTCAGTATCGACGACTACAAGGCCGCCCACCACATGACGCGCCACCTGATCGCGCTCGGGCACCAGCGCATCGGTTTCGTTGTCGGCCACCCGAACCAGACCGCCAGCGCGCGCCGCCTGGACGGCTACCGCAAGGCAATCGCCGAGAAGGGTGCCGACGCCTCCGAGGAGCTGGTGGTGCAGGGCATGTTCACCTACCGCTCGGGCCTGGACGCGGCCGAGCAGCTGCTGGCGCTGGAAGACCGGCCGACGGCGATCTTCGCCAGCAACGATGACATGGCCGCGGCCACGGTGGCCGTGGCGCACCGCCTCGGGCTGGACGTGCCGGGCGACCTGACCGTCACCGGCTTCGACGATACCGCCCTGGCCACGACGATCTGGCCCGAGCTGACCACCGTGCGCCAGCCGATCGCCGGCATGGCCCGCGAGGCGGTGCAGGCGCTGGTGCGGCGCGTGCGCGCGATGCGCGAGAACGAGCCGGCCGATCCCGAGCAGACGCGCATGGATTTCGAGCTCGTGCGGCGCCAGTCCGATGCCGCCCCGCGTATCCGCCCGCCGGCGCGCTTGCCGGCGGTCGCGAAAGCCCGCTGAAACCGTGCTTCAGCCGTGCCGAGATCGCTGGGCGTAGACCCTGTGAAATCCTTTTCAAGAAGTTCGTTGACAATGGTCTCCATGCCCGATTAGACTGGGATGATTGCGCTAACAGTTCTGTTAAGGGAATACTGTGGCGCATCCATAATACGCAGAATAATCTGGAGACGACCATGACGGCACATGCCGACCCGACGCTGGCGGTGCGAGACCGCGCGTTGCCGGTCTACGCGACCTATCCCGACTTGCGCGACAAGCGCGTCGTCATTACCGGCGGCGGTTCCGGCATCGGCGGTGAGCTGGTCACCGCCTTCGCGCTGCAGGGCGCGCGGGTCTGGTTCCTGGACATCGCCGATCGCGACGCCCAGGCACTCGTCGCTGCGCTCGCCCACGTACCACATGTCCCCCGTTTCCTTCACTGCGACCTGACCGACCTCGACGCGCTGGCGGCGAGCTTCGCCGTCATCGACGAGGAGGCCGGCAGCATCGACATCCTGCTCAATAACGCCGCCAACGACGATCGTCACCTGATCGAGGCGGTCACGCCCGCCTATTGGGAAAACCGGATGGCGGTCAACCTGCGCCACCAGTTCTTTTGCGCGCAGGCGGCGGTGCGCTCGATGCGTACCCAGAAGGCTGGCGTGATCCTGAACTTCGGTTCGATTTCCTGGCACCTGCCGCATACCGAGCTGTCGCTGTACATGACGGCCAAGGCGGCGATCGAAGGCCTGAGCCGCGGACTCGCGCGTGACCTTGGCGGGGATAATATCCGCGTCAATACCGTGGTGCCTGGCGCCGTGCGCACCCCGCGCCAGGAGGCGCTGTGGCATACGCCGGCAGAAGAGAACCGCATCCTGGCCGGCCAGTGCCTGCCGGCGCGGGTGGAGATGCAGGATGTGGCGGCGCTGTCGTTGTTCCTGGCGTCCAACAGCGCGCGTCGCTGCAGCGGCCGCGAATACTTCGTCGATGCGGGATGGTTCGGCGCATGAGCGGGCAGCTTCCACCACGGCGCTACCGGTCGCAGGACTGGTTCGACAATCCCGAGCGCATCGACATGACGGCGCTCTACCTCGAGCGCTTCATGAACTACGGGATCACGCCCGAGGAGCTACGCTGCGGCAAGCCGATCATCGGCATCGCCCAGAGCGGCAGCGATATCGCGCCGTGCAACCGCATCCACCTGGAGCTGGCCAAGCGCGTGCGCGACGGCATCCGCGACGCCGGCGGCATCCCGATGGAATTCCCGCTGCAC
>NZ_JCASIL010000032.1:0-29569 GCF_059685725.1 Telluria sp. RT2P19 | reverse complement strand
CTGCCGAATTACCTGGGTTGGCTGTGGGCCCTCGATGGTGGGCGAGTTACTTCTGTCGAGCAATTGCTACGCATCGCGATCGGATTCATCCATAGGTAACGGTGACATCGCCTTTTTTTATGGTGCTGTACGCGTTAATTCGTTTCTTTCCAACGGCATTTGCGCACTGGATGATTGCGGTCAGCAATAGCGCTGGCGTACGCAGGGCGCCGTCATCCGGGACGCGCTGCCAGCTTGAGTAGTTCACCAGGTAGCCACTGCCGATGCCATTGAAGCCCTGCAGCCAGTACTTGAAGCGGGCATGCCAGCCATCGACGTTATTCAGGTGGATCGCGCCGCGCGCAGTGATCGGCGCGCAGATTGACCGCCTCGCGTGCGCTACCGGCTCGGCTGCGAAGACCCGGCAAGCGGCCGCCGAATCGCTGATCGACACCACGTCCGGCGCCAGCACCGGCCGCGGGCAGCCCGCGGCTGCGGATCGACCTAGGGAGTCTCGGCCTGCAGCAGGCGGGCGGCGATACCACGCTCTTCTTCAGGTGAAAAGAAATAGGGATAGAAGGAGCGCGTGCCGGTGTCGACGCCGCGGCTGAAGGCGCCACCGACCGCCGCGACCTGTTGCGCCACATAGGCCAGGCTGACGTGCAGCAAGTAGGAAGGCGCGTTCACCCGCTTATTCGTTTTCAACGCTCCCACCTGGCGAAACCCGAGCATGCGCTCGTAGAACCGCCGGTGACGAGGATTGACCTCGATGACCGCATCGGTGCAGCCATGCATTTCACGCGCGTAGATGAAGGCCAGGTGGAACACGCTGGCCAGCGCATGCCTGGACTGGACGGTGTGGTCGAAGGCGAGCTTGGTGACCTCGCACAGTTTCGCACCGTCGTGACGGAACCGCTCGAGCTCTTCCTTGTACAGATCGTCGGCCATCAGGCCGTTTCCGGCATCGATACCGATGGTGAGGGTGCCCACGACCTCGTCCCCATCGGTCGCGGTCAGCGTGATACGGTGCGGATCGTGTGGGTCGAGGCCCGCACCGCGATAGCCGCGCCATGCGTACATGCGTTCGATCAAGAGGCTGGCGCCGCTGCGGCCATCGTCGCCATCGGGCGAGCGCAGGCCGTAACGGGTGCGCGTCATGCCCCCACCCTTCGGGCCGATGGCGTTGCTGTGCAGTAGTGGCTTGTGGCGTCGATGTGCATGGTTGAACCCCGAAGTTCGCGCCTGCCCCCGGCTGGACAGGATCGCAAGCTGACCCGCGAGGCGGCCCGACCGTCGCGATTCCTGCCCTGTCCCGCATTGGACGAGCACCCTTGCCCCATTATAACCAGAACAACATTATTATCAACGACACAACAGTATCGTGCGGGCTCAAGATCGCCTGTTTCGCAAGTCGGGGGGCTGTCAGGGTGCTGGGCGCGGCCTGGCGCGTGCCAGCTGGCGGTCGAGCGCATTGGCGAAGTGCTGGCGGTCGGCCTGGCTGAAGGCGGCCGGGCCGCCGGTGTCGACGCCGCTGCCGCGCAGCTCTTCCATGAAGGCGCGCATCGTCAGTTGCTGGGCGATGGTGTCCTTCGTGTACCACTCGCCGCGCGGATTGAGCGGCAGGCCGCCCTTCTCGAGCACCAGCGCCGCCAGCGGGATGTCGCCGGTCACGACGATATCGCCGGCGCTCACGCGGGCAACGATCTCGGCATCGGCCGCGTCCGCCCCGGCCGGTACCTGCAGCGCGCGGATGAAGCGCGAGCCCGGCACCCGGATCAGCTGGTTTGCGACCAGCGTGACGTTCAGCTGTGCGCGCTCGGCCACACGGAACAGAATGTCCTTGATCACGCCGGGACAGGCGTCGGCGTCAACCCAGATGTGCATGATGATGTCGATGAAGTGAGGTGGATTGGCCGGCCGGATCAGGCGACCGCGGGATCGTTGATGATGAATTGATGGAATACCTCGTCCTCCGGGCCGGGCCGCACCGCGCGGAACGGCAAGCGCGCAAACGCGTTGTTCCAATAGCGCAGCGCTGCTTCATCCTTGCGACATACCGCGAACAGCCACGGTCCCTCGCTCTCCAGCACGATCCGGCGGGTCGCCGCCTCGGCCAGGCCGAGCCGGCGGTACTTCGGCAGTACGAACAGGTCTGCGAACTCGCGGATCTGCCCGTTCCCGAAAGGTATCCATTCGACCAGCGCAAAGCCTGCCGGTTTGCCGTCGACCCTGAGGATGTAGGCCGCATCCGCGCCCTGCGCGCCGATATAGCTCGCCAGGCCGTCCTCGTCGCAGTCGTACGAGCCGTCGTCGAGGATATCCTCGCCGCTCCATCGGGTGGCTTCGAAGTAGTACAACTGCAGCAGGCGAAACAGCAATGGCTTGTCGGCAGCCGTAGCGGCCTGGATGGAGAACCCGTCCATCACTTCAGGCGGCAAGTCAGTACCCAGTAGAACTCCCAGCGTGCGATCTTGATCTCGCGGCCGACCTTGTCCAGGCGCTTGCGCAAGTAGCTGTCGGTCGGATAGTTCTTGACCAGCTCGTGGCGGTTGCCTTCGGCGTCGAGCTGGTATTCATGGGTATTGCCCTGCAGGTCGGTGCGGGCGATGGTGGCGCTCTCGCTTTCGACGTAGTCGTCGTCGAAGACCACGAGCAGCACGTCCTTGCCCAGGCGCTTCTTCAACGACAACAGCAGGGATTCCTGCTGCTCGCGCGTCAGGCGCGACCACAGGCCGGCCATGAACACCGCCGTGAACTTGCCGTCGCCAGTGCCCAGGTCGTCCGGCAGCGCCAGCGCATCGACCAGGCGGTACTCGACATTGTCCAGATCTTCGCCATGCATGCGCGCCAGGTCGAGCATCGCTGCGCTGGCGTCGGTGGCCAGGATGAACTCGGCCGTCTCGCTCAGCACCTCGGTCCAGGCGCCGGTGCCGCAGCCCAGCTCCAGGATGCGGTGGCCACCAAGCAAGGTGGCGAGCTGCTCGCGTGCCTCGTCCAGGTCTTCCAGCTGCTCTTCCGAATACTCGGCGGCGGCGTTGTCGTAGTGGGCGGCGATGCCGTCGTAATAGGCGATCGTCGTGTTCACCGCGGGGTTCTTGTCCATCTTTGATTCCATTAACAGTTCTTGTGCTTCAGAGTTCGTAGTTTTCCCCACCGCGCATCGCCGACTCGACCATCTTGCGGGTGAGCGTCGGCGTCAGCAGTTCGATGAAAGTATAAATATAGCTGCGCAGATAGGCGCCCTGCTTGATCGCCACGCGCGAGGTGTTCATGCCGAACAGGTGGCCGACCGGCAGCGCGCGCAGGTTGCGGTCGCGCTCGGGGTCGAAGGCGATGCCGGCGATGATGCCGATGCCCATGCCCAGTTCGACATAAGTCTTGATCACGTCGGCGTCGATCGCCTCGAGCAGCACGTCCGGCTTCAGGCTACGCAGGCTGAAGGCGTGGTCGATCTTGCTGCGGCCGGCGAAGGCGGCATCATACGTGATCACCGGATAGCTGGCGATTTCTTCGAGTGAAATGGCGCGCGATTTGAACAGCGGGTGGTCCGGCGGCGCCACCACCACGTGCTCCCACTGGTAGGCCGGCAAGGTGATCAGGCCGTCGACGGCGGTAATCGATTCGGTGGCGATCGCCAGGTCGGCCTGGTCGTTCTTGACCATGTCGGCGATCTGCTTCGGATTGCCCTGCAGGAGAGAGAGGCGCACCTTCGGATACTTTTGCATGAAGCCCTGCACCACCTTCGGCAGCATGTAGCGCGCCTGGGTGTGGGTGGTGGCGATGGTGAAGCTGCCGCTGTCGTGGGCCGCGTACTCCTTGCCGATGCGCTTCAAGCTGTCGATCTCCTGCATGATCAGCTCGACCGACTGCAGCACCAGCCGCCCCGGCTCGGTCAGGCCGCGGATGCGCTTGCCGTGGCGGGTGAAGATGTCGACGCCCAGCTCTTCTTCCAGCTCGATGATGGCCTTCGAGACCCCGGGCTGTGAAGTGAACAATGCCTTGGCGGCATCGGTCAGATTGTAGTTCTGGCGGACGGCTTCGCGCACGAAGCGTAGTTGGTGGAGATTCATTTGATAATTATTGTTGTGAAAGAGGCATGAAGCTGCTTGCGAACGACATTCTAAGATGCTTATTCGGGTTACGTATATAAGCAAATAAATTATCCGTAGTTTGGAATATAAGCTTGGCTCCGTATCATCGGGACATTATTTAATGGGCGAACACCATCCGCCTCTCCATACGGCCCCAGAAACGGACACAGCACAATGTACCGCTACGACCATTACGACCATCTCATCGTGCGCGAGCGCATCGCCCAGTACCGCGACCAGGTCGCCCGCCGCCTCTCCGGCGAGCTGCTGGAAGAAGAATTCGTGCCGCTGCGCCTGCAAAATGGCCTGTACATGCAGCGCCACGCCTATATGCTGCGCGTGGCCGTGCCCTACGGTCTGCTGTCGTCAAGCCAGGTGCGCATGTTTGCCCATATCGCCCGCAAGTATGACCGCGGCTATGGTCACTTCACCACGCGCCAGAACATCCAGTACAACTGGATCGAGCTGGAGCAGACGCCGGACATCCTGACCGACCTGGCGGCGGTCGAGATGCATGCCATTCAAACTTCCGGCAATTGCATCCGCAACATTACGACCGACGAATTCGCCGGTGTGGCGGCTGACGAGATCATCGATCCGCGCCCGTTCGCCGAGATCCTGCGCCAGTGGAGCACCTTCCACCCGGAGTTCTTGGCCTTGCCGCGCAAGTTCAAGGTCGCCATCAACGGCGCCCTCGAGGACCGCGCCGCGATCGCCGTGCACGATATCGGCCTGACCGTCGTGTATAACGAGGCCGGCGAAGTCGGCTTCAAGTTCATGGCCGGTGGCGGCATGGGCCGTACCCCGATCCTGGGCAGCGTCATCCGCGAGTTCCTGCCATGGCAGCACCTGCTGACCTATACCGAAGCCGTGATGCGCGTGTATAACACCCACGGCCGCCGCGACAACAAGTACAAGGCCCGCATCAAGATCCTGCTCAAAGCCCTGGGCGTCGAGGAATTCACCCGCCAGGTAGAAGCAGAATGGGCCGACCTGAAGGACGGCCCCGAGACGCTCACGCAAGAAGAGTTCGACCGCGTCGCCAAATGGTTCCAGCCGCATGCCTACCGCGAGCTGAGCGATATCGACGCCGCCGCCGCGCAGCCCGACAACCGCGCCTTCGCCAACTGGCTCAGCCGCAACGTCAAGCCGCACAAGGTGCCGGGCTATGCCGCCGTCGTGCTGTCGCTCAAGAAGACCGGCGTGCCGCCGGGCGACGCCACGGCCGAACAGATGGACTTCGTGGCCGAACTGGCCGACCGCTTCAGCTTTGCCCAGGTGCGCGTGACCCACGAGCAAAACCTGGTGCTGGCCGACGTCGAGCAGGGTAAATTGTTCGAAGTGTGGCAGCTGGCCAAGTCGAAAGGCATGGCGACACCGAATATCGGCCTGCTCACCGACATCATCGCCTGCCCTGGCGGCGACTATTGCTCGCTGGCGAACGCGAAATCGATCCCGATCGCGGCCGCCATCGCCGAGCGCTTCGACGACCTCGACTTCCAGCACGATATCGGCGACATCGAACTGAATATCTCGGGCTGCATCAATGCCTGCGGCCACCACCACGTCGGCAATATCGGTGTGCTGGGCGTCGACAAGGACGGCAGCGAGTGGTACCAGGTCTCGATCGGCGGCGCACAGGGCAATACCTCGGCCATCGGCAAGATCATCGGCCCGTCGTTCTCGGCGGTCCAGATGCCCGAAGTCATCGGCCGCCTGCTTGAAGTCTATGTCCGCTGCCGCATCGAAGGCGAGCGTTTCGTCGACACCGTGCAGCGCCTGGGCGTCGCCCCATTCAAGGAGCACGTGTATGCCACGCCGATCGCGGCGGGCGAACTGGTTGGAGAGGACCACTATGCTTAACCGACACCCACAAATCATCAAGGGTCGCGAAGTGGTCGATGACGACTGGAGCGTGCTCAGGCTCGACGAGGGACAAACGGCTGACACCGTCGAGGTCCCGGCCGGCAAGATCATCGTGCCGCTGACCGTATGGCTGGCCCAGCGCAATGTGCTGCTTGACCGCGCCGAGCTGGGCGTGTGGCTGGCGCCGGACGAAAGCGCCGCCGTACTAAAGGACGACCTGCACCGCTTCGGCGTGATCGCCATCGACTTCCCGAAATTTACCGACGGCCGCGGCTATTCGATCGCCTACAACCTGCGCAAGCGCCTGGGCTGGGGCGGCGAACTGCGCGCGATCGGCGACGTGCTGCGCGACCAGCTGTTCCAGATGGCGCGCTGCGGCTTCGATGCCTACGCCACCAGGCAAGACCGCAGCATCCATGACGCCGTGAAAGGCCTGTCGGTGTTCTCGGAAACCTACCAGGCGACGGTCGACAATCCGATCCCGCTATTTCGTCGGGTACCACGCGACACCCCGGCCGAACACCGCGACATCGGCGCCGGCATCTAGGAGCTTTCGACATGAGCGACCTGCATCATCGCGTGGAAGAAACCCACGCGATACTGACCCGTATTGCCCGCGACTTCACGCCCGCCGTGTTCGCATCGAGCCTGGCGGCCGAAGACATGGTGCTGACCGACCTGATCTTGAAGGCGAGACTGCCGATCGCGATCTTCTCGCTCGAGACCGGCCGCCTGCATGCCGAAACGCTGTCGATGATCGGGCGCGTCAAGGAGACTTATGACGTCGATATCGCCTTGTACCGCCCGCAGCCCGGGGCAGTCGAGCGCTATGTCGCCGAGCATGGCCTGAACGCCTTCTACGACAGCGTCGAGATGCGCAAGGAATGCTGCCGCATCCGCAAGGTCGAACCGCTGGGCCGCGCCCTGGCCGGCAAGCGCGCCTGGATCACGGGCCAGCGCCGCGCGCAATCGACGACGCGCGCCGAACTGGCGGTGCAAGAAGACGATCCTGGCCACGGCATGCAGAAGTTCAATCCGCTGGCCGACTGGAGCGAGCAGGACATCTGGGACTATCTGCGCAATAACGACGTGCCCTACAACGCCCTGCACGACCGCGGTTACCCGTCGATCGGCTGCGAGCCCTGCACCCGCGCCGTCCAGCCGGGCGAGGACGTGCGCGCCGGACGCTGGTGGTGGGAAAACCCCGAGTCCAAGGAGTGCGGCCTGCACGTGGTGGACGGCAAACTCATTCGCATCAAATCCGTGGCCGCTTGACGCCACGCCCCAATAAACGACAGGCACTGCCATGACAACTGTTAGCGATAATGTAGTACTGAGCGACGTCAACGCCGCCCACCTGGACGCGCTCGAATCCGAAGCGATCCACATCCTGCGCGAAGTGGCGGCCGAATGCAGCAACCCGGCCCTGCTGTTCTCGGGCGGCAAGGATTCGGTGGTCTTGCTGCGCCTGGCCGAGAAGGCCTTCCGCCCCGGCAAATTCCCCTTCCCGCTGGTGCACATCGACACCGGCCACAATTTCGATGAAGTGATCGCCTTTCGCGACGCCCGCGCCGCCGAACTGGGCGAGCGCCTGATCGTCGGCAGCGTCGAGGACTCGATCAAGCGCGGCACCGTGCGCCTGCGCAATCGGCTGACGGATTCGCGCAATGCGGCCCAGGCCGTGACGCTGCTGGAAACCATCGCCGAACACGGCTTCGACGCCTGCATCGGCGGCGCCCGCCGCGACGAAGAAAAGGCGCGCGCCAAGGAACGCATCTTCTCGTTCCGCGACGAATTCGGCCAGTGGGATCCGAAGGCCCAGCGCCCCGAGCTGTGGGACCTGTACAACACCCGTGTGCACCCGGGCGAAAACATGCGCGTGTTCCCGATCTCCAACTGGACCGAGCTCGACGTGTGGCAGTACATCGCCCGCGAGCAGCTGGCCCTGCCGTCGATCTATTTCGCGCACCAGCGCGAAGTGATTGCGCGTAACGGCCTGCTGGTGCCGCTGACCCCGCTGACGCCGGCGCGCGAAGGCGAGCGCGTCGAGACCCGCACCGTGCGCTTCCGGACCGTGGGCGATATCTCGTGCACCTGCCCGGTGGCGTCCGATGCCGACACCGTGGACGGCATCATCGCCGAGACCGCCATCACCGACATCACCGAGCGCGGCGCGACCCGGATGGACGACCAGACCTCCGAAGCCTCGATGGAAAAACGCAAGAAAGCAGGATACTTCTGATGAACGCCCGCACCGACAACTTCGCTGACAAGCTGAACCAACAAGCCGGCTCGACCCTGCTGCGCTTCATCACCGCCGGCTCGGTGGACGACGGCAAGAGTACCCTGATCGGCCGCCTGCTGTTCGACAGCAAGGGCATCTTTGCCGACCAGCTGGCCGCCGTCTCACGCGCCAAGCACAAGCGCACCGTAGGCGACACCATCGACCTGTCGCTGCTGACCGATGGCCTGGAAGCCGAGCGCGAGCAAGGCATCACGATCGACGTGGCGTACCGCTACTTCGCCACGCCGAAGCGCAAGTTCATCATCGCCGATACGCCGGGCCACGAGCAGTACACCCGCAATATGGTCACCGGCGCCTCGACCGCCGACGCCGTGATCATCCTGATCGACGTGTCGAAGGTGACGCTGCGCGAAGACGGCGGCGTCGACCTGCTGACGCAGACCAAGCGCCATTCGACCATCGCCAAGCTGCTGCAGATCGAGCACGTGGTCGTGGCCGTAAACAAGATGGACCTGGTCGACTACGACCGCGGCGTCTACGAGCGCATCGTCGCCGAATATGAAAAATTCGCGCAGTCGCTGGGCCTGAAGGACATCACCGCGATCCCGCTGTCGGCGCTGGCCGGCGACAACGTCGTCGACCGTTCGAGCAAGCTGGCCTGGTACGAAGGCCCGACCCTGATCGAGCTGCTCGAATCGCTGTCGGTCTACGACCAGTCGCACGCCGCGCCGTTCCGCTTCCCGGTGCAGCTGGTGGCGCGCCACAACGGCCATGCGGCGAACGACTTCCGCGGCTATATGGGCCGGATCGAATCCGGCGTGGTCAAGGTCGGCGACAAGCTCGTCGTGCAGCCGTCGGGCCAGAGCGCGACGGTGAAAGAGATCGTCACCTTCGACGGTTCGCTCGCATCGGCCGTCGCCGGCCAGTCGGTGACCCTGGTGCTGAACGAGTACGTGGACGTCTCGCGCGGCGACATGCTGGCCGGCAGCGAGCAGCCGGCGACCCTGCTCAAGCAGGTGACGGCCGACGTGTGCTGGATGGCCGACGAGCCGCTCGACCTGCGCCGCAAGTACTGGATCAAGCACGGCACGCGCCAGAGCGCGGCCAAGGTGGCGCGCCTGGACACCATCCTGGACGTGAATACGCAGGAGCGTCATCCTGCAGAGGGCCTGAAGCTGAACGATATCGCGCGCGTGCAGCTGACCGTGCAGCAGCCGCTGGCGGCCGACGCCTACGCCGACATCCGCGCCACCGGCGCCTTCATCCTGATCGACGAAGTCACCCACCAGACCGTGGCAGCGGGTATGATCCGCATCGAAGCGTAATCGTTCTTAGAGGATCGTATGCCCGTGCTGGGAAAAGTGTATTTGGTGGGGGCCGGACCCGGCGCGGCCGATCTCATCACGGTGCGCGGCGCGCGCCTGCTGGCGCAGGCCGATGTCGTGCTGTACGACGCCCTCGTCACGCCCGAGATGCTCGAACTGTGCACGCGGGCCGAGAAAATTTCGGTCGGCAAGCGTTCGGGCCAGCGCTCGATGGCGCAGACCCTGATCAACGAGCAGCTGGTCGGGTGCGCGCGGCGCCATGCGCTGGTCGTGCGTCTCAAAGGCGGCGATCCGATGCTGTTCGGCCGCGCCGACGAAGAATTGCGCGCACTCGAAGCCGAAGGGATCGAGGTCGAAGTCGTCCCCGGCATCACGACCGCGGTCGCGGCTGCGGCGGCAACCAGGCAGCCCCTCACCAAGCGCGGACTTGCGCGCAGCGTCGCCTTCTTCACCTCCAGCACGGCCCCGGACGGGCCGGACCGGCAAAACGCCGCACCGCCCGCCCTGCCCGAGACCGACACCC
The DNA here is from genome assembly GCF_059685725.1 of Telluria sp. RT2P19. NCBI lineage: Bacteria > Pseudomonadati > Pseudomonadota > Betaproteobacteria > Burkholderiales > Oxalobacteraceae > Telluria > Telluria sp. RT2P19. The sequence goes on along the minus strand of NZ_JCASIL010000032.1, from coordinate 19,540 downwards.
TGGTCCAGTACATGGGCGGCCGCGAAGCCGCCGCCACTGCCGAACGCCTGCTGGCCGAAGGCCGCCGTCCCGACCTGCCGGTGGTGGTGGTCGAGAACTGCAGCCGCGCCGACGAGCGCATCCTGCGCCTGACGCTGACCGACCTGGCGCGCGGCCTCGAGCCCGGCCATGGGCCGGTGCTGGTGATGATGGGCGAGGCGCTCGCCAAACGCGAGCACCAGGCGTAACCATCACACACACGGCAAGTACGCGATGCCGTCCGCGATCGCGCCCGTCACCTGCGCCTGGCTTTCCGCTCTCTCGCTCCAGCGCGGCGATCCAGTAACCCAGGCCTGCATGATGCGGCGCGCGGTCGAAGGCCGCCGCGTCCAGCCGGCAGGCCTGGCCGGCGCTGGCGTGCGACAGCGCCAGCGCCTGGTCTCCGGTGCTCGCCACCACCCGCGGCGGCGCCCCGCCAGCACGCGCGCCTCGACCTGCAGCGCGCCCTTGTCCGCGGTATCGATCCAGGCGATGGCGAAGCCGCCGTCGGCCGGCGCGCTGAGACGGGACTGTCCTGGTCGCGCTGACGCAGTGCGCTGATCGCCCATTCCTGCGCGCCGAACGCATGCCTGCGCGCCGAACGCATTGCCTGGTGCGTCGAACGCATTGCCTTGCGCGTCGAACGCATTGCGTTGCGCGTCGAGCGCGTTGCCTTGCGCGTCAAAGCGCCGTCGCACGATACCGTCGCCATCGAATTCACCTGCCTGCCAGGCGACCACGAAGCCGCCGCCGGCGCGCGCCTCGACCTGGGACTGCAGGCGGCGCCTAGCGCACCGGATGTCGACGGAGGGGGTGTACTCGATGCGGAACAGGCCCGGCTGGGGCTGTTTATCGATGACCCGGCGTCCGCCCGTCAGCGGAGCGGTATCGATGGCGCTCAGGGTGGCGGCGAGGTCGCCGTCGTGCAGGGTAGTGAACAGCGTATCGCGGTCGTTGAGGATGCCGACGGGAAGTCGTCGAGTTCGGTGCTCGTGAGAAGGCCGTGGAGAATACTGATACCTCAGGCGATCATGCACCAAACCGACTGTTAGACAGAGCAAGTAAAAATAATATTCGGTAATATTACTAAAAACTAAAATATCATTTGCACTGTCACCATAAAAGCCAAATATTAATTGCCTAGGGCGGATATGCAATAGTCGGTCATGGCGCGTTGCACGCCCGGATCCTCGCCGATGGCGCCGACCACGTCCAGGGTCAAGCCGGGATGCGCGGCGCGGATGGTCTCGCACAAGGCCGGCAAGTCGCGCAGCAAGTGCCCGCCCTGCCCCAGGAATACCGGCACCACGGTCACGCGGTCGATGCCGCGCCCGACCATCGCCGCCACCGTATCGGGCAGGCTGGGCGTCATCAGTTCCAGGAAGGCCAGCGCCACCTCGCATGCCGGCGCTTGCGCCTGCGTGGTGGCGCGCAGCCGCTCGAACGGCGCGGCCCACGATGCGGCGCGCGCGCCGTGGGCGAACAGGATCAGTCCGCGCTGGGTTGTGCTATTCATCAGTGTCTCTCCACCCACCACAGCGCCCCGAGCGCCATCAGCAGGAACAGCATGCTCGGCGCCACCGCCGTCAGGAAGGCCGGCAAGATGGTCAGTACGCCCAGGTGCGAGAACAGCGAGTTAATCAGCAGGAAGCTCACCCCGATCATGATGCCGATGAAAATCTTGAGGCTGACGCCGCCGCTGCGCGTGTGCAGGTAGGCGAACGGCAGCGCCAGCGCCATCAGCACGAAGATCGAGAACGGATCGATGACCTTCTTCCAGAACGCGACCTTGAAGCGTTCGGTCTCTTGCCGGTTTTCGGCCAGGTGACGCGTGTACACGGCCAGCTCGGCGGCCGACATGCGCTCGGGATCGGAGCGCGAGACCGACAGGATCTTGGGCGTGATCTCGGACGCGAGCTCATAGGTGTCCAGCTTGCGCGTCGCGATGGCGGCCGTTTCCTGGCCATAGGTGCTCTGGATGGTCTGCCCGGCCGGGACCGCCGATCCGGGCGCCGGCAGCTCGCGGCTATTGGTGAACATGGTCTCGGTCACGTCGGAGAGAAGCCAGGTATTGTTGCCGCCATAGGTGCCGCGTACCGCCGTGACGATCGAGCGCATGCGCATATTGTTGTCGAACTCGTAGAGGCGCACGTCCTCGAGCTGGCCATCGGGCGCGATGCGGCGCACGTTGAAGAAACGCGAGCCGGTGATGTTGCCGCGCACGCCGTCCGCGTGCACGCTGTCCTTGGTCCACATGCCCGATCTGAACTCGGCCGACACCGAACCGCCCTTGGCCGTCAGACGCATGCGCTCGGCAACCGGGGCCGTACGCGGCGTGATCAGTTCGCCGAACACGAAGGCGATCACGACGAAGACCGCACCAATCTTGAACAGCATCATGGCGGCCTGGCGGGTCGACATCGACGAGGCGCGCATGATGGTGAATTCGGAGCTCGAGGCGAACTGCGCCATCGTATAGATGGTGCCGATCAGGGCCGCCACCGGCATCACCTGGTACACATTGCCCGGCACCAGCAGCAGCACGTACAGGAGCGCGTGCTGCATGCCGAAGTCGTTCTTGCCGACCGACGGCAGGATGCTGGTCAGGTCCATGAAGGCGACCAGGGCCAGGAAGGCGGCCAGCACGAAAGCCACCGCCTGGAAAATATTGACGGCGAAATAGCGTTGGAGGATTTTCATTCGGCGCGCGCCTCCTCGCGACCGGCCACCGGCATTTTCCTAAGGATGCGACGACGCTTGAAGGCACTGATCAGGACCAGCGGGTGATAACGGTGGTTCACGTTCAGGCGCCAGGCGAACAGGCCCAGGACCAGCAGCAGCGCGGCCAGGTGCAGCGGCCACCAGCCCATGGCGAAGGCGAGCTTGCCCTGCTTGACGCTGGCCTCGGTCAGCCGCACCAGGTTGTTATACGTGAAGAAGATCAGGAGCGCGATGATGAGGTTGGCCGACGAGCCGGCGCGCGGATTGACGAAGCCGAGGGGGATCGCCAGCAGCATCAACACCAAGCAGGTGATGGGCGCGGCGATACGCGCCAGCAGCTCGGCCTGGGTAAAGCGGTTCGGCGCGACCAGGAGCGCCGGCGTGGACAGCGCCGACACCGGCACGTCGGCGCCGATCATCGGGGCCTGGGTCGCCACGCGCATGCTGTAGCGCTCGAACTCCATGGTCTGGAAATCGGCCTTGCCCGGCACGCCTTCGTAGCGGCGGCCATTGCTGAGCACCAGGAACTGGCCGCCCTTGTCGTCCGATTCGATCACGCCCTGCTTGGCCACCACGACCGAGTGGGTATCGCCGTCGACACCGCCGACGAACACGTTCTGCACGACGGTCGAGCCTTCGGCGCTGCGTTCGACGAAGAACACGCGGTCGCTCGAACTCGACTCGCGGAACTGGCCGGGAGCCACGCGCTGCAAGTCTTCGCGCTTCTGGAAGCGCTCGACGAATTCGGCGCTCTTCATCTTGGCCCAGGGCGTGACGACGAAGGACAGCGCGCCGACCAGGGCCACCATCGGCAGCCCGAGCGTCAGCACGGGCCGGATCCATCCCAGGAGGGATTGACCGGACGCGAACCAGACCACCATTTCGGAATCGCGGTAGCTGCGCGTGATGGTCGCGACCACGGCGATGAAGGACGTGAGGATCAGGATGATCGGCAACAGCTCGGCGCTGCGGAATACGATCAGCGCCAGCACGTCGCCGGATGCCACCTTGCCGCCCGCGGCCCGGCCGAGGATGGCGATCAGGGTCCAGGTGACGAGGATGGAAAACAGCACCGTGAAAGTCGCGCCCGCGGCGCTCGCCAGTTCACGTTGCAGGGAACGTCGGAAAATCATTCAATAGAGTCGTTATAATTGCAGATTAGGCAGTCCGCCGCCAAACATCGAACCGGAGAACCAAATGGACTTTAGCATAAAAGCATTCGACACAAAAAACACCCTGGCCGCTGCGAAAACCGGCGTCGTCGCGGTAGCGGTGTTCGAGAACAAGAAACTGTCGGCTGCGGCCAGGACCCTCGACGTCAACGGCGACATCAGCGCGGCGCTCAAGTCGGGCGACATCAGCGGCAAGCCGGGTTCGACCCTGCTGCTGCGCGGCGTGGCCGGCGTTACCGCGGCGCGCGTGCTGCTGGTCGGCCTGGGCGCCGATGAAACCGTCAGTGAGAAAAGCTTCGCGACCGGCGTCTCCGCCGCACTGAAGGTGTTCTCGACCCTGGGCGCGGCGGATGCCATTATCGCATTCCCGCTCGACAGCGTGAAAGAGCGCGACGCCAATTGGGCGCTGCGTGCGCTGGTGGTCGGCGCCAGCGAAGCCGAATTCCGCACCGACGGCCAGAAGAGCAAGAAAGATCCGGCCATTACCGGCGTGCGCAAGATCGTCGTCGCCGCGCCGGCCGCTGGCCTGGACAAGGCGACGCTGACCCAGGCCGCGGCGATCGCCAACGGCATGAACCTGACCCGCGAACTGGGCAACCTGTCGCCGAACGTCTGCACCCCGACCTTCCTGGCCAACACCGCGCGCAAGCTGGCCGACGACTACGGCTTCGACATCGAAGTCCTGGAACGCAAGCAGCTCGAAGCGCTCAAGATGGGCAGCTTCCTGTCGGTGGCCAAGGGCAGCGACGAAGCGCCGAAGTTCATCGTCCTCAAGCACAACGGCGGCAAGTCGAAAGACGCGCCGGTGGTCCTGGTCGGCAAGGGCATCACCTTCGACACCGGCGGCATCTCGCTGAAACCCGGCCCTGGCATGGACGAGATGAAATACGATATGTGCGGCGCCGGCTCGGTGCTGGGCACCTTCCGCGCCATCGGCGAGATGGGTCTGAAACTCAACGTGGTCGGCATCGTCGCCGCCTGCGAGAACATGCCATCGGGCCGCGCCAGCAAGCCGGGCGACATCGTCACCGCGATGAACGGCACCACCATCGAGATCCTCAATACCGATGCCGAAGGCCGCCTGATCCTGTGCGACGCCCTGACCTATGCCGAGCGCTTCAAGCCGGCCGCCGTGGTCGATATCGCGACCCTGACCGGCGCCTGCATCGTGGCCCTGGGCCACCACACCAGCGGCCTGTTCACGCGCGACGACGCGGCCCACGACGCACTTGCGACCGAGCTGCTCGACGCCGGCAAGCAGGCGGGCGACGTGGCCTGGCGCTTCCCGCTGGGCGAAATCTACAACGACCAGCTCAAGTCGAACTTCGCCGACCTGGCCAATATCGGCACCCCGGGCGCGGCCTCGATCACCGCGGCCTGCTTCCTGGAGAACTTCACCCGCAAGTACACCTGGGCCCACCTGGACATCGCCGGCACGGCCTGGAAATCGGGCGCCAACAAGGGCGCGACCGGCCGTCCCGTGCCGCTCCTGACCACCTTCCTGATGAACAGGGTGTAAATGCCGCGCGCGTGATCGACGCCTGAGGCGTTGAAATGACGACAGCCCCGCATGCGGGGCTGTTTCATGTGGGTGATCAGAATACGCGCGTCGCGAGCGGACTCGCGGTTTCGGCCTCGGGCGGCGGCGCAGTCGGCTGCATCAGGACGGTCAGGATCGCCGGATAGCCATACCCCGCACCCGAGTGGCGGTCGACAAAGTAGCCGAGGCCGGCGCTGATGACGACATTGCCCATCAGGTTGGCCGTATCGAGACGGGCCTGCACCACTTCGGCGGCGGTGGCGGCCGAACCCTTCTTGCAGCTGATCGCCATCGGCTGGCTGCTACGGGTAACGGTGACGCGGCCCGGCGCGATCATGTACCAGCGGCCAACGTCATTGCTGAGGACGCACCCGACCCCGCCGATCTCGCGGTAATCGAGCACGGCGCGCACCTCGAGCTGCTGCACGGGGGATTCGGACACGGTCGCGCACCCGCCCAGCAGGGCAAGGGTGGCAACGGCAGCAACGGCAAATGGCGGAAATAGAAGCGACATGGCGAACATCGGAAGACAGATGCTTCTGTTTACGGCAGCGATGCGCGCCAACTTGAGCCCTGCCCTTCGATGATCACACAGGAGATGGGTCGAGGAGGGTAAACCGCGGCATGATGGCGCCGTCGACCGTTACCGTCCCGAAGAAAGCGTCACGGGGCCTTACCCACACGACGCCATCCTGGCCGCGATAGACGACCACGGGTGTGTGGTCGGCTTCCAGCACCGCTTCGCACACCACCTCGTAGATGCCGCCCTTGTAATGGCGGTAACGCATGGGGTGCCTCTCGGGCCTGACCGTGGTCAGACCTTCTCTGCCTCGGCCTTCTGCTTTTTCTTCAGGCCCTGGATCACCTTGAGCACGCCTTCCATCCCGGCGGTTTCGTCCAGTTCGCTGAAGGCGTCCAGCACTTCGTTCAGCACGCGGTTGCGCACCGCTGCCTCGTCCTGGGCGACCGGCGTCGGGCTGCCGTCCTTGGCGAACTTCGATGGCGCATCGGCCGCGGTCTTGGCGCCATGCGCCAGTGCCGCCTGCCAGATCACCCAACGACGCTGGGTTTCAAAAACGAGGTATTCCTCGGGCTTGTCTTCGCGGCGGCGAACGATGTGGCCCTCACGCTGGGCCCACGCTTCAAATGCACTGCGCATTTCTGTCCTTTTTCAAATCTGCGTTCGGATTATTAACTCGTGAAACCGAATATTTCACAATAGTACCACTACCGACATCGATGGTCTGCGGCAACTGTGTGGCCCGACCGAACCTGCTTCACGATACGCTAATGGTACAATGGAAGTTGCACCTACGCAATTTTTTTATTACCGAAAAGCAACATACTCACATAGTGGAGTTAGCTGATACCGCCTCCGTCAATACGTTATAGCGCTGACCGGACGAAGGAGCAATACTCTTTGGCAATTTATTAATCAATTTTATTATCACCTGTTGCAATATTATCAAGCCATGAGAACGCCATCTCTCCTTGGAGAGAAGAGTGACGGTCCCAGGATGTCGCGAACACGGTAATAATAGCTGGTTGGCAAGCATTTTCGCTGCACAACAGTATGTTACAACCAGCACTTTACCATGACACATATAGAACAATGAAGATAGTTACGTGGAATGTAAATTCCTTGAAAGTTCGACTTTCACATGTGCTGCAATGGCTCGACGCCAATCCGGTCGACGTCCTCTGCATCCAAGAGACTAAATTGACCGATGACAAGTTCCCATTGGCCGAGCTGAACGCCGCCGGCTACCAGGTCGCGTTTTCGGGCCAGAAGACCTATAACGGCGTCGCCATCTTGTCGAAGCACCCAATAAAGGACGTGGTCAAGAATAATCCTCATTTCGAAGACGCACAGCAGCGATTGCTGGCGGCCACCATCAACGGCATGCGCTTCATCTGCGCCTACGTGCCGAATGGGCAGGAAGTCGGTTCAGACAAGTATACGTACAAACTGGCCTGGCTGGATGCATTGCGCACCTGGGTGACAGCCGAGATGGCTGCGCACGCGCAGTTCGCGATCCTGGGCGACTACAATATCGCACCGGAGGCGCGCGATGTGCATGACCCGGCCGAATGGGAGGGCCGGATCCACTTTTCGCTGCCGGAGCGCGCTGCGCTGCAGGAGTTGATGGCGCTGGGCTTGTCGGATGCGTTCCGCCTGTTCGAGCAGCCGGAGAAGCAATACAGCTGGTGGGATTACCGGCAGATGGCGTTCCGCCGCAATCGCGGTCTGCGCATCGACCATATCCTGCTGTCGAAGAATCTGGCCGAGCGTTGTACCGCCTGCCATATCGACCGTGAGACACGCAAGTGGGAACAGCCGTCGGATCATGCGCCGGTGGTGGCGACGCTGGCGGATTGAGAAATACCAGGCGCTGTGCGCGTTAATTCGTTTCTTTCCGACGGCACGTTGCGCACTGGATGATTGCCGTCAGCAATTGCGCTGGCGTATGCAAAGCGCCGTCATCCAGGAAGCGCTGCCAGCCCGAATAGTTCACCAGGTAGCGACTGGCGATGCCATTGAAACGCTTGATCCAGGTCTTGAAGCGGGCATGCCAGCCATTGACGTTATTCAGGTGGATCGCGCCGCGGGCCTTGCCCCCGGCGCGCAGATTGACGGCCTCGTGCGCGACCCCGGCATGGTCGGCAAAGACCCGGTAAGCGGCCGCCGAATCGCTGATCAACACCGCGTCCGGCGCCAGCACCGGCCGCAGGCAGGCGATGAGCGTCACGGCGCTGACCGGCCCGCGGCCAGTGTGAAAGTCCAGTGTCCGCCGGCCCCGGTCGCGTGCGACGAGCAGGCACGCGTGTTCGTGGCTGATGCCGCGCCGCGTCGCCACGCCGCCGCGCCGCCGCGCGGGACGCGTCAGGTGGCGCGAGCCCTTCTGCGATTCGAGCAGATAGGTTTCGTCCGCCTCGACCATGCCTTCAAGGCGATCTGGACGCTTGCACGCTGCCCCCGGCACGAAACGGTGGCGCCAGCGGAAACTGGTGCTGCGGTGCACCCCGACGAGCTCGGCTGCTGCGCGGACCGTGCGCGAATCGAGCACGCATTGCAGGTACGGTAGCCAGGCGGCCTTTTTGCGCAGGCGCGCCAGCGGCGTGTTCGTCAGCGCATTGAAGCTGCGCCGGCAAGCCAGGCAGCGCCAGCGCTGCAGGCCGCTGGCCGCACCGCAACGATGGACACGCGGACATTGGCAATGCGGACAGCATGGTGTGCCCGCCGCCTGGGCGACGAGGTGCAGACAGGCGCCAGGGTGGACGATCGCCGCGATCCAGGCGCGCAGCCTGGCCACCTCGTCGGTATGCAGGTGCAGCGAGGTCAGCGCGGAAAATACTTCTTCGAAGACCAAGCCTTGCATCATTGCCACCTGATGAGTTAACTCGACAGTGGCTGAGACCGGCGCGAATCGGAAAGGTTCGCATAACTAACGCGAACAGCGCCAATAGTATCCAGATTTGACCTTGGTGATGATGGCGTCAAGATCATTTGGCGCCGGCGTCACCCCGCCAGCAACTTCGCCACCTGCTGCGCGGGCAGCGGCCGCGAAAACAGGTAACCCTGCGCAAACTGGCACCCGAACGAGCGCAGCAAGGCATACTGCCCCTCCGTCTCCACCCCTTCGGCCACCACCGACAACTGCAGGCTGTTGGCAAGCGCCATCACCGCCGCCACGATGGCGCGGTCCTCGGCGCTGGCTTCGAGTTCGCGCCCGAAGGCGCGGTCGATCTTGATCTTGCGGACCGGAAAGCGCTTCAGGTAGGCAAGGCTCGAATAGCCCGTGCCGAAATCGTCGATCGACAGGCACATCCCCATCGCATTCATCTGGCGCAGCGTGTCGAGCGTCTGGCCGCCATGCTGCATCAGCGCGGTCTCGGTGATCTCGAACTCCACCAGGCGCGCATCGATGCCCGTCTGGCGCACGATGGCGCGGATCGATTCCACCAGGCCCTGGTGCATGAACTGGCGCGCCGACAAGTTGATCGCCAGCGGCACCACTTCCACCCCCTCGCGCTGCCATTCCACGGCCTGGGTGCAGGCGCTGCGGATCACCCACTCGCCGACCTCGACGATCATCCCGCTCTCTTCCAGGATCGGAATGAACTCGTCCGGCCCCACCAGCACCTCGCCGCGGCGCCAGCGCAGCAGCACCTCCAGCGCGCGTGGACGGCGCGACTCGGTGCACATGATCGGTTGGTAGTGAAGCTCGAACTCCTGGCGCGCGAGCGCGCCGTGCAGGTTCGACTCGAGCTCGAAATGGCGCGCCGCCGCCAGGTTCATGCGCTCGGTGAAGAACTGGTAATTGTTGCGGCCGGCCGCCTTGGCCTCGTACATGGCGGCGTCCGCGTGACGCATCAGGGTCTCGACGTCGACCCCGTCGTCCGGGTACAGGCAGATCCCGATCGAGGGCGAGATGTGCAGGCAGTGACCGTCGATCTGGCAGCCCATCGACAGCGCGCCGATGATCCGGTCGGCCACGTGGGCGGCGCACTCGCCGCCGGCGAGCGCCGGCATCAAGACCACGAACTCGTCGCCGCCGAGCCGGGCGACCAGGTCGCCCGGCCGCACCGCCGTCACCAGCCGCAGGGCGACATTGCGCAGCAGCTGGTCGCCGACCATGTGGCCGAGCGAATCGTTGATGTGCTTGAAGCGGTCGAGGTCAAGGAACATCAGCGCCAGCCTCGTGCCCTGCTGAGCGTCGTCGCCGGAAGCGGCGACGCGCATCGCGGCGTCGAGCCGCTCGGACAGCATCGCGCGGTTGGGCAGCCCGGTCAGGCTGTCGTGGTAGGCCATGTGGTGCACGCGCGCCTCGGCCTGGCGCCGCTCGTTGATCTCTTCCTGCAGCAGCGCGTTGGCGCCGGCCAGTTCGGCGGTGCGCTCCGCCACCCGTACCTCGAGCTCGTCGCGCGCGCGGCGGATCGCGTCGGCCGCCTCGCGCAGCGACTGCTCGTCGTTGCGCTCGCGGGTGCGGTCCTCGAGCATCCAGATCGTGCCCTTGTCGGGGTCTTTCGCATTGACCTGGTAGCCGATCATCTGGAACCAGGCCGTCGTGCCGTCTCTGCGCACCAGGGTGCGCTCGGTACGAAACGGCAGACCGCAAGCCAGTTGCGGATAGGCCTCGGCGCCGAGGTGGCGATAAGCTGCCTCGTCCGGATACAGCGAATGGGTCGAGATGCCGATCGCTTCGCCCTCGCGGTAGCCGAACATCTGGCAGAAGGCGGGATTGGCGCGCCGGATCACGCGGTTGCGCGTAAAAATGATGCCGATCGAGGCATTCGTCATGATCGCCTGCACCTCGCTCATGGCCTGGCGCGCTTCGGTCACGTCCTCGACGATCCAGATGGTGCCGGCGGCGCGGTTGCCCGGTTCGACGGCGCAGCCACGCAGGCGCGCCCAGAAGGTGCTGCCATCGCGACGGCGGAACTGCTGTTCGCTCTTTTCGAACAGGCCGCCCTTGCCCAGCACCGCGAACGCTTCGGCAATCAGGCGCTGGTAATCCTCGGCCGACGTGCACACATCCACCGGCGCGATGATGCCGATTTCATGCGTCGAATAGCCGAACATCTCGGCCGCGCGCGGATTGAAGGAGCGGAGCTGGTCAGGCAAGGTCACGACGATGCCGACAGGCGCATTCTCGAACACGGCGCGCTGCTCGCGCACCATGCGCCGCAGGGCCGCCACATCCGATGCCGGCACGCGGGTGTCATCAACGTCGAGTGAATGCAGGGTCGAAAATCCGTCCATCGGTCGTTGCTGTCGCGGCTATATCCAGGGTGGTATTGAGTTGCAGAATAGCAACTCAGCGACAATCATACCCCGGAACGGCTGGTAACAGAACTGCTTGAAGCGAGAAAGCGACAGCCACCCCCGTCTTGACCTGGCAATAGCCTGCTAGTGGCCAGTTAATCAGAAGCCGTCACGCGGTACGCAGATGCGCCCTTCCATCAAGACCCGCGCGCTGCGGCTCATGATGGCCTTGCTGACGCTCCAGACGCCACCGCGCTCGATTGCTTCAGCGCCCACCCGCAGGGTGCCGGACGGATGGCCGAAGCGCACCGCGGTGCGCTCGCCGCCGCCGGCCGCGAGATTGACCAGCGTACCGGGGATGGCGGCCGCCGTGCCGAGCGCCACCGCCGCCGTGCCCATCATCGCATGATGCAGCTTGCCCATCGAGAGCGCGCGCGCCACCAGGTCGATGTCGCCCTGGGCGACCTGCTTGCCGCTGGACGAGACGTAGCCGGCCGCCTTCGCGACGAAGGCAACCTTGGGCGTGTGCTGGCGCTTGCCCGCGTCCTCGATGCTCGCGATCAGGCCCATGCGCAGCGCGCCGTGGGCGCGGATGGTCTCGAACATGGCCAGCGCGCGCGCATCGCCATTGATGGCGTCCTGCAGCTCGGTGCCGTCGTAGCCGACCGCGCCGGCCTCGATGAAGATGGTCGGGATGCCGGCATTGATCATGGTCGCGCGCAGGGTGCCGACGCCGGGCACGTCCAGCTCATCGATCAGGTTCCCGGTCGGGAACATCGCGCCAGCCGCGCCCTCTTCTTCGGCCGCCGGGTCCATGAACTCCAGCAGCACCTCGGCCGCCGGGAAGGTGACGCCGTCGAGTTCGAAGTCGCCGGTCTCCTGCACCTGGCCGTCCGTCATCGGGACATGGGCGATGATCGTCTTGCCGATATTGGCTTGCCACACGCGCACCACGGCCACGCCGTCGCGCGGCACCCGGGCCGGGTCGACCAGGCCGTTGGCGATGGCGAAGGGCCCGACCGCGGCCGACAGGTTGCCGCAGTTGCCGCTCCAGTCGACGAAGGGCCTGTCGATCGAGACCTGGCCGAACAGGTAGTCCACGTCGTGATCGGGACGGGTGCTGCGCTCGACGATGACGGCCTTGCTGGTGCTCGAGGTGGCGCCGCCCATGCCGTCGATCTGCTTGCCGTAGGGGTCGGGGCTGCCGATGACACGCAGCAGCAGCGCGTCGCGGGCGGCGCCAGGCACGCGGGTGGATTCGGGCAGGTCGTCCAGTTTGAAGAAGACGCCCTTGCTGGTGCCGCCACGCATATAGGTGGCGAGGATCTTGATTTGGGGAGTATGGGTCATGTTCGCCTTCTTTACGCGGCGGCTTTCGGCGCCGACGATTCAAGGAAATCCTGGGCAAAGCGCTGCAGCACCCCGCCCGCCTCGTAGATCGCGACTTCTTCGGCCGTATCGAGGCGGCAGGTCACCTGCACCTCCAGCTTTTCGCCGTTGCGACGGTGGATTACCAGCGTCAGGTCGGCGCGCGGCGTGCGCTCGCCCACCACGTCGAAGGTCTCGGTGCCATCGATCGCCAGCGAGATGCGATCGACGCCCGGCTTGAACTCCAGCGGCAGCACGCCCATGCCCACCAGGTTCGTGCGATGGATCCGCTCGAAGCCCTCGGCCACGATCGCCTCGACCCCCGCCAGGCGCACGCCCTTGGCCGCCCAGTCGCGCGACGAACCCTGGCCATAATCGGCGCCGGCCACCACGATCAGCGGCTGCTTGCGCTCCATATAATGCTCGATCGCTTCCCACATGCGGGTCACTTCGCCCGACGGTTCGATGCGCGCCAGCGAGCCGGCCATCACATTGCCCAGGCCATCCTTCACCATCTCGTTCTTGAGGGTCGGGTTGGCGAAGGTCGCGCGCTGCGCCGTCAGGTGATCGCCGCGGTGGGTGGCGTAGGAATTGAAGTCTTCCTCGGGCAGGCCCATCTTCGCCAGGTATTCGCCGGCGGCCGAATCGGGCAGGATGGCGTTCGATGGCGACAGGTGGTCGGTGGTGATGTTGTCGCCCAGGACCGCCAGCGGACGCATGCCCGCCAGCGTACGCTCGCCGGCCAGCGCGCCTTCCCAGTAGGGCGGACGGCGGATGTAGGTGCTCTGTGGGCGCCAGTCGTACAGCGGGCTGACCTTGCTGCCGTCATCCACCACGCGCGCGAACATCGGCGTGTAGACCTTGCGGAACTGTTCGGGCTTGACGCTGGCGGCGACCACGGCGTCGATTTCCTCGTCCGACGGCCACAGGTCGGCCAGGCGGATTTCCTTGCCCGACGCATCCAGGCCCAGCACGTCCTTCTCGATATCGAAGCGGATCGTGCCGGCGATCGCATACGCCACCACCAGCGGCGGCGAGGCCAGGAAGGCCTGGCTTGCATAGGGGTGGATGCGGCCGTCGAAATTGCGGTTGCCCGACAGGACGGCGGTCGCATACAGGTCGCGCTCGACGATCTCTTGCTGGATGGCCGGATCGAGCGCGCCGCTCATGCCGTTGCAGGTGGTGCAGGCAAACGCCACGACGCCGAAGCCCAGCTTGTCCAGCTCGGGCGTGAGGCCGGCTTCGTCCAGGTACAGGGCGACGGCTTTCGATCCCGGCGCGAGCGAACTCTTGACCCACGGCTTGCGCTGCAGGCCGGCGCGGTTGGCGTTACGCGCCAGCAGGCCGGCGGCGACCATATTGCGCGGGTTGTTGGTGTTGGTGCAGCTGGTGATGGCCGCGATGATCACGGCGCCGTCGGGCATCAGGCCCGGTTCGTTTTCGACTGTGCCGGAGATGCCGCGCGCGGCCAGTTCGGAGGTCGGCACGCGCTTGTGCGGGTTCGACGGGCCGGCGATATTGCGCACCACGTTCGACAAGTCGAACGACAGCGTGCGTTCGTACTGGGCGTGTTGCAGGCTGTCGGCCCACAGGCCGGCCTGTTTCGCATAGGTCTCGACCAGGTGCACGGTCTCGTCCTCGCGGCCGGTCAGGCGCAGGTATTTGATGGTCTGCTCGTCGATGTAGAACATCGCGGCGGTGGCGCCGAATTCGGGCGCCATGTTCGAGATCGTGGCGCGGTCGCCCAGGGTGAGCGCCCTGGCGCCCTCGCCATAGAATTCGAGATAGCTCGAGACGACTTTCGACTGGCGCAGGAACTCGGTCAGCGCCAGCACGATGTCGGTGGCGGTGATGCCCGGTTGCGGCTTGCCCGTCAGCTCCACGCCGACGATGTCGGGCAGGCGCATGTAGGATGCGCGGCCCAGCATCACGCTCTCGGCCTCCAGACCGCCGACGCCGATCGCGATCACGCCCAGCGCGTCGACCATCGGGGTGTGCGAGTCGGTGCCGACCAGGGTGTCCGGATAGGCCACGCCCTTCTCTACCTGGATCACGGGCGACATGCGTTCCAGGTTGATCTGGTGCAGGATGCCGTTGCCGGGCGGGATGACGTCGACGTTCTGGAAGGCCTTCTTGGTCCAGTCGATGAAGTGGAAACGGTCTTCGTTGCGGCGATCCTCGATCGCGCGGTTCTTGGCGAAGGCGTCCGGGTCGAAACCGCCGCATTCGACGGCCAGCGAGTGGTCGACCACGAGCTGGGTCGGCACCACCGGATTGACCAGGGCCGGATCGCCGCCCTGCAGCGCGATGGCGTCGCGCAGGCCGGCCAGGTCGACCAGCGCGGTCTGGCCCAGGATGTCGTGGCAGACCACGCGCGCCGGGAACCAGGGGAAGTCGAGGTCGCGCTTGCGTTCGATGATCTGCCTGAGCGCATCATGCATGCTGGCCGGATCGCAGCGGCGCACGAGGTTCTCGGCCAGCACGCGCGAGGTGTAGGGCAAGGTGTCGTAGGCGCCGGGCTGGATGGCGTCGACCGCGGCGCGCGTGTCGAAGTAGTCCAGGTCGGTGCCAGGAAGGGGTTTCAAGTGATTCGTATTCATGGTGCGGCTCGATTCATGAGTTGGCCGTAAAACCGTCGTCCCCGGCCTCGGCGGCTGCCTTTGGCGAAGACCCAATTTTGCGTGGGCAGTGCAAACGCTAGTGTGAGCTGCAAGCTTACTTGGGTTCCCGCCTGCGCGGGAACGACGTGCGAATGCTCCTGGTACTGATTGACTACATGGATTACTTGCGCTCCGCCAGCGGCACGAACTGCAGGTCTTCAGGACCGACGTAGTTCGCGCTTGGACGAATGATCTTGTTGTCGATACGCTGCTCGATCACGTGGGCAGCCCAGCCCGAGGTACGCGAAATGACGAACAGCGGCGTGAACATGGCGGTCGGCACGCCCATCATGTGGTAAGACACGGCCGAGAACCAGTCCAGGTTCGGGAACATCTTCTTGACTTCCCACATCACCGATTCCAGGCGCTCGGCGATATCGAACATCTTCATCGAGCCTGCCTCGGACGACAGCGTGCGCGCGACTTCCTTGATCACCTTGTTGCGCGGGTCCGAGATCGTATACACCGGATGGCCGAAGCCGATCACCACTTCCTTGTTGGCCACGCGGTTGCGGATATCGGCTTCGGCTTCGTCGGCGTTCTCGTAGCGCTTCTGGATGTCGAGCGCCACTTCATTGGCGCCGCCGTGCTTCGGACCGCGCAGCGCACCAATGGCGCCAGTGATGGCCGAGTGGATGTCGGAACCGGTGCCGGCGATCACGCGGCTGGTGAAGGTCGAGGCGTTGAATTCGTGCTCGGCGTACAGGATCAGCGAGGTGTGCATCGCCTGCACCCACGATTGGCTCGGCTTGAAGCCGTGCAGCAGGTGCAGGAAGTGGCCGCCGATCGAGTCGTCGTCGGTTTCGACCTCGATGCGCTTGCTGTTATGGCTGTAGTGATACCAGTACAGCAGCATGGAGCCGAACGACGCCATCAGGCGGTCGGCGATATCGCGCGCTCCGGCGATATTGTGGTCATCCTTCTCGGGCAGGGTGCAGCCCAGCACCGATACGCCGGTGCGCATCACGTCCATCGGATGGGCACCGGCCGGCAGCGCCTCGAGCGCGCTCTTGACCGCAGCAGGCAGGCCGCGCAGCGAGCGCAGTTTGGCTTTATAGCCGCGCAGCTCGGCCTCGTTCGGCAGCTTGCCGTGCACCAGCAGGTAGGCGATTTCCTCGAATTCGCAGGCATCGGCGACGTCCAGGATGTCGTAGCCGCGGTAGTGCAGGTCATTGCCGGATTTGCCGACCGAGCATAGCGCGGTATTGCCCGCGGCGACGCCGGACAGGGCTACGGATTTCTTCGGCTTGAAGGTTGGGGTCTCGTTGTTTTGGATGTTCATGTTCCGGTCTCCTGTTACCTGGCGTTCATTTGGCTTTGCTCTGGGCGAACAGCGCGTCGAGCTTCTGTTCATAACTATGGTAGTCGATGCGGTCGTACAGTTCGGCGCGCGTCTGCATGGTGTCGAGCACGTTCTGCTGGGTGCCGTCGCGGCGGATTGCGTTGTACACGTTCTCGGCCGCCTTGTTCATGGCGCGGAACGCCGACAGCGGATACAGCACCAGGCCCACGCCCGCCCCTTTCAGCTCGTCGACGGTAAACAGCGGGGTCGCGCCGAATTCGGTGATATTGGCCAGCACCGGCACCTTGACCGCGTCGGCGAACTGTTTATACATCTCCAGGGTCGTCATCGCTTCGGGGAAGATCATGTCGGCGCCGGCTTCGACGCAAGCCACGGCGCGTTCGATGGCGGCGTCCAGGCCTTCCACGGCCAGCGCATCGGTGCGCGCCATGATCACGAAGTCGTCATCCGGGCGCGCATCGGCGGCGGCCTTGATGCGGTCGACCATCTCGTCCTTGCTGACGATTTCCTTGCCCGGACGGTGGCCGCAGCGCTTGGCGCCGACCTGGTCTTCGATATGACAGGCGGCCGCGCCGGCCTTGACCAGGGTGCGCACGGTGCGCGCGACGTTGAAGGCCGAGGCGCCGAAGCCCGTGTCGACGTCGACCAGCAGCGGCAGGTCGCACACGTCGGTGATGCGGCGCACGTCGGTCAGGACGTCGTCCAGATTCGAGATGCCAAGATCCGGCAGGCCCAGCGAACCTGCCGCCACGCCGCCGCCCGACAGGTAGATCGCCTTGAAGCCGGCCCGTTGCGCCAGCAAGGCGTGGTTGGCGTTGATCGCGCCGACGACTTGCAACGGAGATTCTTCTTGTATTGCCTTGCGAAATGCAGCGCCGGCGGAGAGCTTGGTCATGCTGTGTCCTTTCTGATGCGGTGGGTGTCGCCCTTCATAGTGCAAACGGCGTGCCAGCCCGGCCGTGATTGTCGTCTGGCAGATTATTCGCAGTAGATTCAAGTACTTGGACACGTTATCAGGTTCTATCCAGTTTATCGCGATGCACACTCCACTGAACATTGTTTCATTTTGCAACGGCGAAATGAACACCTGAAACAACCGAGCGTTGTTCGAGAGATCGAAAACATGTCTTTACATATCGGGATATCTCGATATACTAGACTCCATGGAACTGCTAGACATCTTCAAAGCCCTCTCGAACCGTACACGCCTCGACATCTTGAAAGGCTTGAAGGATCCTGCAAACAATTTCCCTCCGCAGGATGAAGGCGACGTCAACACGGTCGGTGTGTGTGTCAGCAGCATCCAGGAAGGTGTCGGCTTGTCGCAGTCGACGGTGTCGGATTACCTTGCGACGCTGCAAAGGGCTGGCCTGGTTGAGGTACGGCGTATCGGCCAGTGGACGTACTACAAGCGCAACGAAGCAGCGATCGGTGCGCTTGCCGAACTCATCGGAAAAGAACTGTAATTTTTTTTGCCACTATATATCGATAATTCCCGATATTCCTTTTTAACGAAACGAGGATCAATCATGAAAGCTCAAGTGCTCACTTCTTTTGGCGGCCCGGAATCATTCGAACTGCGTGAGGTACCGAAGCCGGCGCCGCAGGCAGGACAGGTATTGGTACGGGTGCAGGCCACGTCCATCAATCCCCTGGACTACCAGGTCCGCCGTGGCGACTATGCCGACCTGGTGCCGTTGCCAGGCATTACCGGACACGATGTCTCGGGCACCGTCGAGGAAGTCGGACCTGGCGTGACGGCTTTCGCGCCGGGCGACGAGGTCTGGTACACCCCGCAGATCTTCGACGGCCCTGGAAGCTACGCCGAGTACCACGTCGCCTTTGAAAACATCGTCGGGAAGAAGCCTGCGTCGCTGACCCATCTCGAGGCAGCCAGCCTGACGCTCGTCGGCGGCACGGCCTGGGAGGCGCTTGCCGTTCGCGCGCAGTTGAAAGCCGGCGAAAGCATCCTGATCCACGGCGGCGCGGGAGGGGTCGGCCATGTCGTGATCCAGGTCGCGAAAGCCATGGGAGCAAAGGTGTTCACCACGGTTCGCGAGGATAATGCGGCGTTCGTACGCGGCCTCGGCGCCGATGTGACCATCGACTACCTGAAAGAGGATTATGTCGAGGCCATCCTGCGCGAGACCGGCGGCCATGGCGTCGATGTGGTCTTCGACACCATCGGCGGCGACACCCTGTCGCGCAGCGCGGACGTGCTGGCGCAACTCGGTCGCGTCGTGTCGATCGTGGACATCGCGAAGCCGCAAAACCTCATCCAGGCCTGGGGCAAGAATGCGAGCTACCACTTCGTCTTCACGCGGCAGAACCGCGGCAAGCTCGACGAATTGAGCGCCCTGATCGAGCGTGGCCAGCTGAAACCGCACATCGGCGCCGTCTACCCGCTGTCCGACATCGGGCTCGCCCATGCGCGGCTGGAAAGTCCTGACAATGGCCTGCGCGGCAAGATCGCGATCGCCGTGGGACCGGCGGCCGATCGTACCAGCGCCCGAGCCTGAACGGTTGCTTCGCTTTGAGAGGAGAACACCATGGTCTACGAAATCGCCACGCTGCCCGTCCGGCCTGAACACATCGATGCATTCGGACGGGCTTTTGCCGAAGTCGCTCCGCTGCTCAGTCGTGCGCACGGCTACCGCGGCCATTTGCTGGCACGGGGGATCGAGCAACCCGCGCAATTTACACTCGTCGTGCGCTGGCAGACGCTGGAAGATCATACCCCGCGCTTTGAAGCCAGTAACGACCACCAGCTGTTCATGGCGGGCTTGCAGGATCATCTCGCGGGCGAGCCCACCGTCCAGCACATCCAGGGGGCGGCCTTCACCATCGGCCCATGGGATGGGGGTTCTGGCAAATAAAAAGGCGATGTCACCGTTACCTATGGATGAATCCGATCGCGATGCGTAGCAATTGCTCGACAGAAGTAACTCGCCCACCATCGAGGGCCCACAGCCAACCCAGGTAATTCGGCAG
>NZ_JCASIL010000031.1:0-35142 GCF_059685725.1 Telluria sp. RT2P19 | reverse complement strand
TCCTCGATCGGCGCTACCTGACCGGCTTCTGCCGTGATAGGGGCGGCGCCGAGCATCGCATCCCATACTTCGATCGCAGCACTGCGGCCAATCGAGCCGCCATGGTCACAGCGGATGTTGGCGCCGGCGGCGATCTGCTCATTGGTCAAGGGCAGGCGCACCAAGCCGGCCAGGTCCGTACCTGGCGCTGGCGGCGCGCCGGCTTCGACGATCTCCATGACCTGCACGCGCTCGTGCTTGCCTGGCGCCCAGGAAAAGTCACAGCCGAGCTTTCCGATCTGGCCATGGTTCTGACTAGTCAGCAGCAGCGACCACCGGCGAGGCGTGACGATTGCGGCCGGCGGCGTGGTGCTGGGCGTGGCGCCGGCGGCGCGGGTGATTGCTTGGTCCATCACTTCTCCTCTCGGTATTTGCGGCGCGGCGCCGAGGCCGCTGCCAGTTTCGCTTCTGCTTTGCTGCGGAGGGCATGCTCGAGCGCGAGCAGCGCCTCCGTTACGGCCAGGTCGTGGTGCAGCTTGCGAGCCAGCTTCTCGGGGCACTGGTCGGTGATGCGCAGTTCTTCGAAGGTCACAGCGGCCATCCATTCACGATCACTGCGGTGCACGTGGCCACCAGGGCCAGAACCTTGGCGCATTGCCACTTGATGGCGCGGAGTTGGTGTTCGCTCATGGCCGTCCTGCCGTTTCCCGCGCCACTTCGCGCATGCCGCTGATAGCCTTCTCGGTGGCCGCCCTGATGCGGTCCAGGTGCTGGCGGGCCTCCAGGATCTTGACCAGCGAGGTGCGGGCCAGGTCGTCGACCGGCACGGTGAACAGGGTGCGGAGCTCGAAGCGGTCCGGTGCCTCCTGGACCAGCTGCAGGCGCTCCCGCGTCTTGATCTCGTCCCAGAGCGGGAATTCCTTGTCGTGCGAGCGGAAGAGGTAGACGACGCTCGACGGCGGCAGGGGAGTGCCGTCCTCGTCCCACTCCAGGCGGCGCGCGGACTGGGGAGCTTCGAAGACGCGGCGCTGCAACTCGTTACGCGGCGGGATGCTGTTCTCGGTCATTTCTTGGCCTCATCGGGTTGGGTGGCTGGGGTCCTCTCGTCGATCGCCTTCAGGTCGCCGTAGTAGCGCGACGAGCCGCGGTTGGCGCGGTAGTTGCGGATCGCGTCGTAGTCGGCCTGGGTCATGCCCTGGCTGTCGGCGCTGCGCGCCCGGTAGATGCGGCGCCTCTTCATTGCGGCACCCCCGGATCGATGGCGCCGCCGAGGCAGATCAGCAGGAACAGCAGGGCGAACATCAGGCCAGGATGGCGGTCAGTCCATTCGATGCGGTACAGCAGCAGAAAGCGGATCATCGGAATCCTCACTTCGTGGTGTTCGCCCGGGCGCCGGGCCGGCGGCTCGGAGTCGAGCGGGTAGGGTTGAGGGCTGCAGCTTCGTCGCGCCGCTCCGTCAGCATCTGGATGGCAGCGCGCACGATCGCGGCCATGGTTGCGGCCTCGCGGTCGGGGTGCGCACCGTAGTGCTCGGTAATGCCGCGCCGGCCGGCGCCGTAGCTGACGGTGACCGTGCATTCATCGTGGTCATGCCGGATGTTCAGCGCGTGCTTGATGGCCAAGGCGCCGGCGGCACGCGGGTGGCGGCGCCACTTCGGCAGGATCTCGGGCATTGCCATGCCGTAGCCGCTGCCCGGCTTCTTCGAGAGGTAGACGTTCACGTCCAGGTGCACGCCGGCCGGCTTCACGCCGCGCTTGCCCAAGTCGAGCCGCGCTACCTCGATCTCTTCCTTGACCGCCTGGGTCAGGTATTCGGTGTCGTACTGCTGGGTCATGCCGCGCTCCATTCGTGGAGCCCTGCTGGGCTCGGTTGCGATGGAGCTATCTTAAGTCGACTTAAGACCATTGGCAAGTGAGCTTAAGAAAATATTTTAAGTTGACTTAACATAATGGTCGGTAAAAAGCCCCGTCATGCGGGGCTGCTGGCATGGCCAGGTAGGGGCGTAAAAAAGCCCGCGCTGGGCGGGCTCACGATCGACGGTGTTCCTCTATGCTTGGAGCGTTACCGTGCGTTGCGCTGCTCGCTCGGCGCTCTCGATGGTGGAGGCTGCAACCTTGAGCGACTTTTCTGCGGTTGCGAGCGTAAAGTCGTGGGCTAGGCGGTAGTCTGCATGCTTTCTGGCGTCCTTCAACTTCGGTAAATTTCTGGCGACACTGATAGCATCCTGACGACCGGGTCGCAGCGATTTTCCCCAAAGCACGAACGCATCGATAACAGCTTGATGTGAACTCTTTCCGTTCTTTTCTTCAGCGGTTACCTGGAACTCTTTAGGTAATGATTGGCTCGCAGCGTGCAGAGCAGCGTAATAAGCGCGTGACGTCGAGCACCGCAATATAACCTCAGCCACTGGAGAGTCAGTTTCAGATTCTATCAACGTCTGAGCGAGGTCGATTATTTCTTTCGCAGACACGCTCATTCGTTATCCTCTTCTTTCGCGTAACCTATCCAGTATTTATCAGGGTGAAAGTCAGGAACATTATCGAAAAGTGCCACCCCAAGCTCTTCATCAAGTCTTTCTATAACTTCATCGTCAGCATCTAAATCAATGTAAAACATGACGTAGTCGTCCTGACAATCGGAGTAGAGTCGGGTCTTAGTGAAACGAAGATGATTTTTCTTCAGGATGTCAAACGCAATCGCGTTGCATTGGGCAACCACGTCCTCGTTGATGCCATTTCGCTCAAGAACTGCGGACAGACTCATCGTCTTCTCCCTAAGGTCATTATCCTGCCCAGGCGCGCGCTCTTCCAACAATCCGTATAAGGTAATCGCGTCGTCGATTCTGCCGGCAGATTTCGCGGCTCTTACTGCTTGACGCAAATAGGATAGGTTCGCTGGGTCCTTTCCGATAGCAATTTTCAGCTCATCCAATGCTCCGTCAAACTCACCAATGAGCATTAATAGATTTGCGTAATGCGCATGCGTGAACGAATCGTTGCGAATGCCCAAGGCATTGCGATGTGCAATCGCCATTGCATCTTCGTCCCATTCCAGAAACGCAATCATGCATAGTGCAATGTGGCCAGCATGCGGATCGACGTGGAGATTTTCGACAGCCTCACGCTTATACCTTTTGAGCGTGAACGGATCTAGTTTTCCCGACTCCATAAAAGGTTCGAGTTTCTTGATGAGTTCAACTACTTTCGGCAGGGGAAGTGCGGTCATTCTTTTCTGGTGTACTGGCAACGGCCAACGAAGAGGCGTAGGAATGCCACGGCTGAGTGTGCGCCTGTGGATAACTCTACGGTTTGACAGGTTCCCGGGACTGCCTCTCGAGCGAGAGCTTATGGAACACATCATCAGTCTACATCAAAAATGATGCATTCACACAGGTGAATACCTGCGTCAAGCTCTCAGGCTCGCACGTTTGTGGCCCACATCGCACAGTAGCTGAGAGCTCGTCAGTCTCCCTGCGTCACGTCAGGCTCCCCTGCAATTAATTGCACACGAATGGGGAGGGGCACAAATGCAGCTAAGTGCGGGGAGGGGCGGCTTGCAATCAATTGCAAACGCCCCCGTCAGGCGGGGCTTGAAATTGCTTCCGACTGATGTTCGCTCACGGAGAAATCGGACGGGCCGCATCGACCTTCTTGCGGCTCTCCAAGTCCTGCTGCCACCTCGCATAGCTTGCTGCGGACGTGAACTCGACCATGCACCATTCGCTCGAGCATCGCATCTCAATGTAAAGCTCAGGCCTTATCCAGGCCGCACCCACAGGTCGGTCGGTGGTCCGACTCGGCGCCCCAAAGCGGGAAGAGATGGAATTGAGGATGGCTGGCGCATCAGCTGCAGAATGCGTTTGCGCCTTGAGATTTTCAATCGTTCCGTCGCGGGACATGCGCAGATCAAAGTTGGCATAGGCCGCCCACTTCGGCCGCTTGTCTGGGCCGGGTATTAGGACCATTCCCGACTTCCACTTCCCATACTTTTCAGGGCCGCTTACCCAGCAGATCGCATGCACATCTACACTTCCTGCGGTGACGCTCGGGCATACCTTTAGCTGAGCACTCAGCTTGCCGCCGACCGGAACGCCCAGGACAGTAGCCACCGGTGCTGCAGTAGCCGCAGCGCTCGCGGCAAGCGCGACAAAAGCGAATTTAGCGAGTTTCATCTCTTACTGGCGAGTTAGAAGGGCAGTTCCGAGTCATCGTAGGCGGGTTGATCGAGGTCGATCACTTCTAGGTCGAGCGTGGCCACATCGAGCGCCGCCAGCAGCGGGCCTGCATCGAAGGTCGAGTATGAAGGTACTGTGCCTGGCTGGGTGCTGACAAGGACGATCGGCAACCCTGGGTAGTGTGGCTGCAGGCGAAGCATGAGGTCATCGCCAACGCCCGGGCGAACAAAGCTCGAATGCGGCAGCGCGACGACAATACGCGCGCTCCTGAACTCGACGATCGCGCACTCGATCTTCATAGGCGCCCACGCAGGCGTCGGCCTGGTTGGTAGACCACCTGGCCAATGATGCTGATCTGACCGCTCCGGGCATTGACGTCGCCAAACTCATCGTTCAGCGAGTGCAGATACCAGTCGCCGTTTCGCTTGATCAGCTGCTTGACACAGCAGTCGCCATCGAAATTGAGGGCGTAGAGCTCGCGATTCACTGGCGATTTCTGACGGGTGTCGACGACGATCACGTCGTCCTCAAACATGAGCGGCTCCATGCTGCGGCCGCGCACGCGAATGGCCAGCAGCTCGTGCGGAACCAGCTTGTCTTGTTCGATCACCTCGACGGGGACGTGCAGGACGCCTCCGTCCTCCAGGTCGGGCTCGGTCTCGAAGCGCGTCACGCCGGCCTGCAGACGAAGCTTCACTAGGCGGACCGGCACGGTCTCAGGCTCATCGCCGATCCGAATGTAGGCAGCTGGCGCGAGGAATGGGTCGTCGGATTGTGTCGCTGGGGCCGCCGTTTTCTGCACCAGAGCTGGCGCCGGGACTGCTTGCCCATCGCCGGTTTCAAGCCAGAGGGCGTCGACGTGAAGATATTCACCCAGCAGGCGCGCCTTCGAGGCGCCGATTCCGTTCGTGTCAGTAAGCCAATAGTTGACCGACGTCGCGGAGCTGTTCGCGGCGCGAGCGAGATCGGCCGGCCGGATCTCGCGCCCTTGGCGTTTCGACTCTTCCGACATAGCCCATTTGAGGCGATCTGACAATAGTTTCATAAAGCTAGCTTAACAAATATTTTCTTAAGTTGGCTTGCGTCTGATCTTAAGTTGACTTAAGATATGTCTCAAGCCACCTTAAGAAAGCGAGAAGATGAACGACTCACAACTGATCGACGCCCTGGGCGGGACTGCCAAGGTAGCGGCACTGTGCAAGGTCTCCATGGCAGCGGTTTCCCAATGGCGCGACGACGGTATCCCTGCTGCTCGCCGGATGTTCTTGGAGCTGGCTCGACCGGACATCTTCCCGCCCGCTGAGAAGCCCAAGCGCCGCAAGGCTGACAAAGCTGAGTGACTGGGAAGTTTCGATTACCGCATTGTCGCGCACTCAACATTTCTACGCATCATTTGTTCTCAGGAACCGCACATGAACTACAAGGACGCCTTCCACCGTACCGTGCACGAAGCCCCAGGCGGCTGCGAGGCCCTGGCCGTGCGCATGGGTTACACCGCCGGCCTGCTGCGCAACAAGGCCAACCCGAACAGCACCACGAACGTCCTGACGATGGACGATGCATCGCGGGTGATGGAGATCACGCAGAACTACGAGGTGCTGCATGCGCTGGCGCGCCAGCATGGTTTCGTCTGCACCAAGCTCGACGAGGAGCCGGCCTGTGATATGGCTGTGCTCGAGTCGGTAACCGGCCTGTGGGCGACGCTGGGCGCGTTCGGCGGAGAGATCCACCAGGCGCTGGCCGATGGGCACGTCAACGCGAAAGAGGTTGCGGCGGTCGACAAGGCCATGTTCGCCGTGCTGCAGAAGGCCATGCAGCTGTGCTCGCGCTTCAAAGGGATGGCCCAGTGATGTCGCGCCGCTACCAACCCCAACTGCGCATTGCCATCCTTGCCGCACTCGAAGCCGGCCACCAGCGCACCGAGGAGATCAGCGCCCACACCGGGCTCGCGCCGAGGGACGTGTGTACGCGCCTGTGCTACATGCGCGGCCTGGGCCTGGTCAACAGCGTCCGCGCGCCGGCTGCGCATGGCGGCACAGTCAACATCTGGCGCCTGGGCCCGGCGGACCTCGACGAGGAGTACTCGAAAGCCGGCGAGCGCCAGGTCGTGATCAGCACCAAATACCCGACCCAGCACATCCGCGACCCGCTGGTAGCTGCGCTGTTCGGCGCGCCGGCCTGTGCATCGATGGTGACCGCATGACGACGAACATTCTCAGCGAGAAGTGGGAAGGCGACACCGCCGAGCCCATCGACCCGGACCAGGTCCGCATCAAGGCGATCAACGCACCGGTGCTGGGCGAATGCGACGGCTGCCTGTTTATCGGCCAGCGCGCCGCGGTGTGCATGCGCGCCAGCGAGATCGCCATGGCTGCCGGCGACCCGGATTGCGAGCAGGTTCTCACCGGCCCGCGCCGCACGGTGGTCTACGTGATCGACAAGAGTGACCCGCGCCAGATCCCACTGATCGAGAAGGGGCACTGATGCGCGATTACTCCAAAGTTGGTCCGCAGTTCTGGATCGGGAAGACCGGCAAGAAGCTGCGCGCGGCCGGCGCTGCCGCCCAGCTGGTCGGCCTGTACCTGATGACCTCGCCGCACGCGAACATGACCGGCCTGTATTACGTGTCCCGCGACTCGATTGCGCATGAGACCGGATTGGGCATGGAAGGGGCATCGAAGGGGCTTCAAAGCTGTATTGAAGCCGGTTTCTGCTCGTATGACGACGAATCTGAGATGGCCTGGGTTCACGAAATGGCCTTCTTTCAGATCGCCGACAAGCTGAGCGCAGCCGACAAGCGTTCGGCGGGCGTCCAGAACGAATACGACGCTCTGCCGGATAACCCTTTCTTGGGGCCGTTCTTCGAAAAGTACGCAGGCCCTTTCAACATGAAACGCAATCGCGGGGCTGTGGATAACAACCCCATCGAAGCCCCTTCCAAGCCCCTTGCAAGCCAAGAGCAAGAGCAGGAGCAAGCACAAGAGCAGGAACAGGAGCAAGCGCAAGCCGCGCGTGCCATCCCCGGCTTTCCGCCGGAAGACCTGCCGACCGCCGTGCAACTCAGCATCGCCATGCGTTCGAACGGAATCGACTCGCAGCCTGCCGATCCGCGCTTGGTCGCGCTGGCCGAGCAGGGCGTGACGCCTGAGACCGTGGCCGCTGCCTGCCAGGAGGCCAAGCGAGCGAAGAAGGGCCAGCGCATCAGCGTGGCCTACGTCGCTGCAATCCTGTCGACCTGGGCGACCGACGCGGCGAAAGTGCAGGCCGGCGGCGCGAACGACCGACGTCAAGCTGGTGGCGGGCAGGGCCTGAGCGACAAATTCGTGTTCTCGCACCTGGACCGCTCCGGCGACCAGCGCGCGATGGACGAAAGCATGAAACGCCACGGCATCACCGTGCCTGGCGCAGACGAGGAGATCGATCTATGACCGAAGGACTGAACCACGTGGCCGGCGTGCTGGGACGCTTCAGCGCGCACGTCACCACCGCCAGCGGATCGTGCAAGGAGCATGGCGCCGCCGAGGTGCTGGTGCGCAAGGGCCTGCCCTGGCACTGCCCGAAATGCCTGGAAGCGCAACTGTCGAACGAAGCGCATGCGCAGATGATGGCCCAGCGCGTTGCTGACCTGATGGCCTCGGCCGCCATCCCGGCCAAATACCTCGGCCAGAAGTTCCTGGCCACGACGGACGACCAGCGCGCAGTGCGCCGCACAGCCCAGCTGTTCCGTGACTTCATCCTGGGCGATCAGGTGTGGGCGGCGCTGATCCTGGTGGGCAAGACCGGCACCGGCAAGACCCTGCTGGCGTGCGAGCTGGCGCAGTCGCTCATGAACCGCGCCGCGCGCTCGGTCCGCTACATCACTGCCAAGGGGATGATCAGCGAGATCCAGGCGAACTACGGCCGCGACGGCAAGAGCGAGGAGACAGACATCGCCCGCTTCGCCCGCTACGACGTCCTGGTGCTCGACGAGATCGACGCCATCCCGGTCAAGGACAACGCGTCGCTGCTGCTCACCGAGATCGTCAACCGCCGCTACAACGAGAACAAGCCGGTGATCGCGATCAGCAATCAGCCATTCGATCACCTGGCGCGCTTCGTCGGCGAGCGTGTGCACAGCCGCCTGCACGAGAACTCGTTTTCCTGCGCTTTGAACTGGGCCGACGCGCGCCGCGTGCGCCAGCCGGTGGGCGCCGAGGTCGCAGCATGAGCAATTTCGTAAAGCGCCTCGAGCGCAACACCACGGGCCGCGACATCATCGTCGGCGACGTGCACGGCTGCTTCACCAAGCTGCAGTACGCCTTGGCCGCAATCGGGTTCAACCACCAGGCCGGGGATCGCCTGATCCACGTCGGCGACTTGGTCGACCGTGGGCCGGAATCGCACTGGGTTGTCGAGTGGCTGGCGCAGTCCTGGGTGCACTCCGTCGCTGGGAACCATGAAGACATGGCGATCCGCTGGCCGAACGGGAACATGGAGAGCGGCAATTACCACGCCAACGGTGGGGGCTGGATGATTGCGCTCGACCGCGAAACGCAACACGAGGTGGCAGCCGCGCTGTCGGCACTGCCGATCGCCATAGAGCTCGAGACGGAATTCGGACTGGTGGGCGTCGTGCACGCCGAGTGCCCGATTTCGCCATGGGCCGATTTCACATCGATGCTGGAAGACCCGACCATTTCCAACGGCAAGCGCCAGGACCTGATCGACGCATGCCAGTGGGCGCGCACGCGCATCCAGATGGGTGATGACAGTGAGGTCGCCGGCGTGCGCGCGGTCGTCGTCGGGCACACGCCGATGGAGCGCATGACCAGCCTGGGGAACACGCTGTTCATCGACACGATGGGCTGGCGCCGTGGCCACTTCACCCTGATCGACGCCGCCACGCTGCGGCCAGCGGAGGCAGCATGACCCGCGAACACGACCCCTGCGCCATGTGCGCGAACTTCACCGTGCCCACCGACGGCGCGCCAACCGGCATGTGCTCGGCCTGGGAGCAGCCGAAGCCCTGGAACGGCCAGATCGGCGTCCTGTTCAAGGAAGCGAAGGACCGGGCGCCGAGGGCGCGGTATGTGGCGATGCTAGGACAACAACAAGAATTGGAGAAAGCATGAAGAAGGTCGAAATAGGCGGCGCCACCCTCTACCACGGCGACATGCTCGAGCTCCTGCCGCAGCTCGGCGACGTCGACGCGGTCGTTACCGATCCGCCTTACGGGATTCTCAACCTGGATGGCGTCGGCTCGACTACGGCTGTTCGGAAATCGCCACGTCAGCAGGGCTCGGGGACGCTGAAGAACCGCATCTTGAACACGTCGAACGTCCAATGGGATATCGCACCGCCACAGGAGGTGTTCGACCAGCTGCGCAGCATGTCGCAGCACCAGATTATCTGGGGAGGCAACTACTTCCCGCTGCCGCCTGCGCGAGCAATCCTCGCCTGGGACAAGGAGCAGCCCTGGCCGAACTTCTCGCAGGTTGAGCTGGCATGGACCTCGTTGAACCGGCCGGCCGCACTGTTCCGCGTCAGCGCGACTCGCGGCACGCCGGACAAGCAGCACCCTACGCAGAAGCCGCTTTCGCTCATGTGCTGGTGCCTGGAGTTTCTGCCATCTGCCGTCACCGTGCTCGACCCGTACATGGGCTCGGGAACTACTGGTGTGGCGGCAATCCAGACGGGGCGGGGATTTATTGGTATTGAGCGCGACGAGAAGTATTTCGATATCGCATGCCGGCGAATCGAGCAGGCGGTGGCGCAGGGACAGTTGTTCGTTCCAGAGCCGGCCAAGTACGAGCAGGCCGCTCTATTCACGGAGGCCGCATGATCCGCACCTCTACCATCGCCCGCACGGGCACCCTCAAGCCCGCGCTCAGCCAAGCCGCGGTTCGTGCTAAAGGCACTGCATTATCGCGCAGCCGCGTCGAATTTTCTGACGTCTTGTTGCATTTGGGTGTTGAGCTTTTGAAGCTCTGTCCGGCTCGAGCCATATGGCAGACCGCCATATATTTTCTGTGTGGCATTACTGGTTTCGCGGTACATGTCGAAAGTAATTTTCTGATAAATGCTTTTTGTATTCGCCTCCAGCTCAAGAAATACTTGCATTTCGGCCGGCCTGAGATAGGAAAAAACGCTGTCGATACGCTGCTTATTGTTTTGGATGTCTTGGTAATCGTTAGCTACCGCGTTGGCGAGGAGTCGTATGTTTTCCCATTCCCCAGGCGTGACCGTCTCCTGGTCCGTCTCCGGATCGGCAGAGCCGCTTTCAGCAAGCGCGGCATATGCACTGTTGAGTTCATCGCAATGCGTTGCGATCGGTTTGAACATTGTGTAAATCAACGCAGCAGCTTGCCGTTCCTGTTGAGAGGACCCGCGATCCGCCGCCCATACTGCGGCAGCAACCGCGCCGATTGCACCAAGCGCGTTGCCCCACATTGTCGAAACCGGCTCAAGAATCTTTCCATCCCAAACCGGTGCTGTGAGTGGAAATGCGAGCAAGAGTCCTATGCAGATCCCGCTTACAAATGCCCATCGACTATGCCGCATGAAGTTGAAATTAAGTTGCATCAGATACGCCAAGGTTGTTTTTTTGGAATCGTATCATGATGCGTCGCTCAGCTCTTAAGCAAGGCAAGCCGCTTTCGCGCAAGACGCCGATGGCGCGCGGCGCCGGTTTCAAGACGCCGGCCGCAGGCGCCGGCCTGCTGCGCGTCGCCGCGGTGCAGCTGAAGGCCTGCAAGCCTATGAAGAAGTCCCGCGCCAAATCGACGCCAGCCCGGCGCGCCGCGCGCGGCCGCGACTGCACGCTGATGATCCCGGGCGTCTGCAACCGCGACCCGGCCACCACGGTGCTGTGCCACTCGAACCGACTGGAGCACGGCAAGGGCATGGGACTGAAGACGCCGGACACCAAGGCGTGCTTCGGCTGCAGCGACTGCCACGACGTGCTGGACGGGCGCCGGCCGCTGCCGGGCTGGCTGACACGCCAGCAGCTCGATGACACGTTCGACCGCGCCCTCGTCATCACCCAAGAACAGCTCAAACAGGAAGGAATCACCGCATGATCGTCGCCTTCAACATCCCTGGCCAGCCAGTGGCCAAGGGCCGCCCGAAGTTCGCCCGCCGCGGTGCGCACGTGGTCGCCTACACGCCGGCGAAGACCGCCAGCTACGAGAACCTGGTCAAGATGGCCGCGACCCAAGCCATGGCCGGCGTTGAGCCTACCGCCGGCCCGGTGTCGCTGCACCTGACGCTCGACCTGCAGATTCCCGCGAGCTGGTCGAACAAACGCCGCGCGCTGGCCGCGACCGGCGCGATCGCAGCCACGAAGAAGCCCGACGCCGACAACGTACTCAAGGGGATCAAGGACGGCTGCAACGGGATCATCTGGCGCGACGACGCCCAGGTGGTGCGCATCATTATCGAGAAGCGGTACTCGGAGACTCCGGGTGCGCTGGTCGAAGTCATGGCCACGGCAGGGGAGGCGGCATGACCGGGCCATCCGTAAAAGATCGGGTCGAGGCGTGTGTGAAGGCGCGGCCCAACATCTTCTCGCGCGACATCGCCATCCACCTGGACATCAGCAGCCAGTCCGTCAATATGGCGGCGCACCAGCTACAGAACGAGGGGAGGATTCACCGAGTCAGCCATCCGAGCGAGCGCCGTGCGGCGTGGGCGGAGGGCCCGGCGCACGACTGGAGCTCTGGATGCCCCGTGTCGATCTCGGGCCAGCCGCGGCAGCTCACGGTGCGGGACTGGGAGAGTACACCAGCGCCGCGCGACCCCCTGCTGTGGGCGATGTTCGGCGGGCAGCGGTCATGATCTGGCACCTGGCGATGCGCACGCTGGTGTTCGCCGCCGTCGGCGTGCTGCTGGCGCTGGAAGGTATTTCGCTGGGCGACCCGGCCCTGTGGTTCGCCTTCCTCGGCATGGCCGTGGCGCTGATGCTGGGCTACGACAAGGGCCGAAATGACGCGGCGGCGCAACATGATCGGACGTCGCTCGACAATTCCGGGAATCATTAAATTCAGCCCGGAAATTTCTTGGTGGCATATGCTACGCTGGCTCCCTCGTCCTCCGCTGAAGGTTAAATCATGGGTTTCGTTGACCGCTATATCCACGCATTGAGCGCATCGAGCCTTCAGGACGATGCCCGCCACAACCAGGCCGAGCCGCTTCTCGCGGCCGCGCTGGCATCCGTCACGCCGGGCGATCTCGGCGCGTTGCTGCACCGGGCCAAGTACGCCGGCACCGCAACCCAGGACATGGCCAAGGCCCTCGCGATGCGCACGCGCGTCGAGAAAGAACTGGCCGAGGCTATCCGCCGAAAGGACGCGAGCCGCGAGGCCGAATGCCGCCAGGCGCTGCAGGGCGATGCGACTGCACTCGAAAGCGGTGTCGCCCACGTGGCGCAGCTGCTGCGGGTGTGGACTGCCGAGGTCACGAAGCGCGGCCGTGCGCGCCGCTGGGTTCCCGAGAACACTGCCTGGGATGCGGCGGCCGCCATCAAGCTCTACCGCACGGTGGCCGAGCACTCGCTGGCGCACTGGCTGAACGGGCTGTGCGAGCCATGCGGCGGATCGGGCGTGCTGGAATCGCGCGCGTGCAAGTGCTGCAGCGGATCGGGCAAGGCCGACCTGGCGATGGCGGCCGGGTTCGTGCGCGAGCACGTGCTGAACATGGTGAGCGAGCTGCACAGCATTGCCGACAGCCATGCGGCCCGCGCGGCGGTGAAGCTGCGCACGCCACACCCTGCATGATTTATTGCTGAGCACTGTGTATACAGCCAGCAATTTGTTGTAGACTGTAGGCCTACATTCTCCCGGCCTCGTAATGTGCGCGATGCGCCACCGATAACCGGGACTTGCGACAGCACCCAGCCATTGAGTGCTTTCGTTCGTCTGGAGAAAAACAAGGTCCGCCGCTTCAGCGGCATTGTGCGTTTCAAGCCTAAGTTCGGCGCTGCGATACCTCATGGGCTTCGGGGGCTCGATACGCAGGGGGCTCCCGTTTGACAAGCTCATTATAAGGAACAGTCTCTAGGTCTTTCGTTATCTGATCGATCAGCAGTTCGAATTGCTCTCGAGAGTACGCTAGAGCCGCATTTATTAGTAGTTTGAGATTTCCATAACTAGCTTGATCGAGAGTTTGAGCGAGAGCAACAACGGCAAAAACCATCTCAACGTTGAATCCCTTTGACCCATCATTCAGAGCAGCCCCGGTCATGACTTGCGCCCAAGCGTTTTCGTCGTGCGCGATGTACTTATTCCGGAGATCCTTGAAGTAGTTAAATACGAGCATTGCTTCGGGTGGGTGGCCTCTTAGAACCTTGTTTGCTGGTAGTGAAGAGCGGGAACTGTTATTTCCGAAGCATTTCATAACCGAAATTATCGCGGAGCGCCACAGTCCTTGACGAATGGCTGGGGGATCGTCTGGCACCATGTTTATAGCATCCAAGCACTGATCAGCGAACTCGAGATCTGATTGGTGCAGCATTTGATCGCCGAGTTGCTTAGCTCGATGCCCATCGATTTTGATGGATATCCGTGAATCTGGCGGCAGCCCGTGGACCTCAAAGGCACCATTGTTAAGGACAATTGATAAGTGCTGCACGGTTTCTCCAGAAAGATGAATGCTTGAGTGTATCTTTTTGTTGGCGTGCCGCACAGTTGATCTATCTTTAGATCGCCTAGTGATGGTCAGGCCCGGCGAGCGCACCCGGGTGCCTCGTCGCAGAACCATGGCCCCAGCAGTTTCGCCCTCACTTTTGCAAATGGCCTTGGGGCTGGTCGCCTGACTCCCGATAACGAGTCACCACACACACGCCATAGCTCAGAGGGTTAGAGCACTCCCGCAGTCCGGATTGAACAACAGCCGGATGGAAAGGAGAGGTCGCAGGTCAACTCCTGCTGGCGGGTGTGTGGCCAAGCGCCTGTGCGCAGGGCTGGGAGCTCCCGGCCGCCACTGCTCGTCTCCTCCAGTCCGCTGGATTTCGCCGCCCCTCGCAGCAATGCGCCGGGCGGCTTTTCTTTTCCGAGGTCTATATGAAGAAGCGCAAGATCGCCATCAAGGCATCATCGCTGCCTGCGCGCTCGCCAGTCGGGTTCGCGATCCTGCTCTGGCTGCTGCTCGACCGCCTGGCCGCGCCTGCCTGGGCATATGGCGTGCTGTGGACCATCGTCGCCCTGGCTGCCGTCAACTGGATCGTCTGCTTCTGCACGACCGTCGAGCAGGATGTACCCGGCTTCGGAGAGAAGAAGTGAGCGTCGACCAAGAGCTGGCATGGCTGCGCTACACGGTGCAGCGGCACCGTGACCAGGCTGCGGACGTGCGCCCATGAGCATGCCGAAGCTGCTGTATCGCCACCAGATCGTGCGCGCGGTCACCGGCAACCGTCCGGCGCTGGTCTTCCACGTCACCGACGGCGCCGCCATCGATCGCATCTGCGAGCGTCTGGTCGAGGCTGAGCGCGCCGCTGAGATCCTGCAGGCCAAGGGATACGGCAAGCCGGGGCTGCTGCTGCACGAAGTCGCGGCGCTGGTCCCGCCGGCGCCATGAGCCGCCTCACCACCCTCAAGTCCCGATTGCAAATCAGCACCGCCCGCCTGCCCACCCTGACCGAGCGGCCGAACGTGGTCGAGCGCAAGCGTGGCTATGCCGGCGTGCTGGACCGCAAGCGCATCCGTGCGCGCGACTGCGGCCTGTGCCAGGAATGCAAGCGGCAGGGCCGCACCACCACTGGCTATCCGGTTGACCACATCATCCCGCTCGCCGATGGCGGTACGGACGATGATGACAATAAAGAAACCTTGTGCCAGCCCTGCCACGACGCCAAGTCAGCGCGTGAGGCGCGCGCCCGCGCCCGAGGCTGATCCCGGCGCGCTGGGGTGGGGGTGGGGGCAAAGTCTGGGGCGGAAGGCCTCAGACACCGACATGTACCGCACGCGCAAAAAAATCCCCCTTTCAAATCGGAATTCAAATGGCTGGAGTCAAAGGACGCAGCGGCGGTGCCCGCGCTGGCGCTGGCCGGAAGCCGAAACCCGAGAACGCCGGGGCTGAATATGCCCCCTCGACGGCGGGCATGACACCACTCGACGCGCTCGAGACCTTCATGAACGACCCGGCGCTGC
Source organism: Telluria sp. RT2P19 (assembly GCF_059685725.1). NCBI lineage: Bacteria > Pseudomonadati > Pseudomonadota > Betaproteobacteria > Burkholderiales > Oxalobacteraceae > Telluria > Telluria sp. RT2P19. Next base: position 19,865 of record NZ_JCASIL010000031.1, on the reverse strand, counting down.
CGGCTGCGCTGCGGCTCAAGGCCGCAGGCCTGGCGGCGCCGTTCCGCCACAAGAAAATGGGCGAGGGCAAGCCGGATCCGAAGACGGACCCAGTCGGCCAGCCGAGCGGCAGGTTCGCAGCGCGGACCGGCCCGCCTGGGGCTGTGAAGCATTAGGAGTTGACGAATGGATTACACGACGGCGTGTCCAGACTGGGAGCGCCGGATCGTGGCGCGGGAGTCGCTGATAGCACTTCCGCCGCTTTTCCCTAGCGTGGCGGCTGAGGCCTGGGACGTTTGTAGCAGCTTCATCCTGGTGGATGTTGCTGGCCAGCCGACGGTCGGTGCCGCTTCGCTGCCTTGGCTGCGCGAGTTTGTCGAGGCGGTGTTCGGCGCCGAGGACCCGGAGACGGGCAGGCGCCACATCAACGAGATCATGCTCATGGTCAGCAAGAAGAACGCCAAGAGCACGATCGCGGCGGCCATCATGCTGTGCGCGCTGATTATGAACTGGCGGCCATCGGCCGAGTTGCTGATCCTGAGCCCGACCAAGGAAATCGCCGACAACAGCTACAAGCCGATCCGCGACATGATCAAGGCTGACCCGGAGCTGGAATCGATGCTGAAGGTGCAGGATTACTTCCGCACCATCACGCACCGCACCACCGGCGCTACGCTGAAGGTCGTCGCCGCTGACAGCGACACGGTCTCCGGCAAGAAGGCGTCCTTCGTGTTCGTCGACGAGCTGCACGAGTTCGGAAAGAAGGCGCACGCGTCCAACATGCTGCTCGAGGCGACTGGCGGCCTGACCTCGCGGCCCGAGGGTTTCGTCATCTACGCCACCACGCAGTCGGCCGAGCCGCCGGCGGGCGTATTCAAGGCGAAGCTGGATTACGCCCGCAAGGTCCGCGATGGCAAGGTTTCTGATCGCAAGTTTCTGCCGGTGATCTACGAGTTCCCGGCCTCGATGATCGAGGCCAAGGCCTACGAGGACCTGGAGAACGCTTACGTCACGAACCCGAACTGGGGCGCCTCGGTCGACATCGAGCGCATTACCCAGCTGCGCAGCCAGGCGAAGGAGGCCGGCGAGCAGGAATTCAAGGAGTTCATGGCCAAGCACCTGAACGTTGAGATCGGCTTGAACCTGCGGTCGGATCGCTGGGCCGGAGCCGACTTCTGGGAAGCCGCGGTCGACCGCACTATCACCCTGGATACGCTGCTCGAGCGGTCCGAAGTCGCGGTCATCGGCATCGACGGCGGCGGCCTGGACGACTTGCTGGGCCTGTCGGTTCTGGGCCGCGAGCGCGACACCGGCAAATGGCTCCTCTGGTGCCACGCCTGGGCGCACAAGATTGCGCTCGAGCGGCGCAAAGAGATCGCACCGCGGCTGCTGGACTTCCAGCGCGAGGGCGACCTGACCATCGTGGCCCAGCCGGGTGACGACGTTATGGCAGTGGCCGACCTGATCTGCTTCGTTCGCGACTCCGGCCTGCTGCCAGAGGATAAGAGCATCGGCGTCGACGCCGCCGGCATCGGCGACGTCGTCGACGAGCTGATCACCGAGGCTCGCGGCATCAAGATGGAGCAGATCATCGCGATATCGCAGGGTTACCGGCTGAACGGTGCGATCAAGACCACCGAGCGCAAGGTCGCCGGCCGCGAGCTGCTGCATGGCGGCCGCCCGATGATGGCCTGGTGCGTCGGCAATGCCCGCGTCGAGGATAAGGGCAATGCAATCCTGATCACGAAACAAGCCTCCGGCAAGGCCAAGATCGACCCCCTGATGTCCGCGTTCAGCGCGGTCTCGCTCATGGCGCTGAACCCAGTTGCCGTTGAATCTGCGTACAGCGAGCGCGGCATCCTCATGTTTTAAGGAACCCCATGGGATTTTTCGACCGATTCTGGCCGGGCGCGGCCACGGCCCAGGCGGGTGGCCTAGCCGACCAGTCGGCCGGCCCTACAGCGCAGCAGCAGGTAGAAGCTCCGTCAGCCGCACTCACAAGCGCCGACCTGTTCGACTTTATGCGGGGCGGAGAGACGGCCAGCGGCGAGTACGTCACCACATCGAAGGCGCTCGAGAACATGGCGGTCCTGCGCTGCGTGAGCCTGATCTCCGAATCGATCGGCATGCTGCCGCTGAACCTCACGGTCCGGGGCGACGAGAAGGCCTACGCGGTCGATCACTCGCTCTACCGGGTGCTGAAGAGCCGTCCCAATGAGTACCAGGGCCCCTACAAGTTCAAGAGCACCATGCAGCTGCGCGCGCTGCTGCACGGGAACGCCTACGCGCGAGTTATTTGGCGCGGGAACACGGTGGTTCGCCTGATCCCACTGGATCCGCGAAAAGTCACCCCGAAGATGAACGATGACTTCACGGTGCGATACGAAGTGCAGCGGCCGGATGGCAGCTTGCTTACGCTCGAAGCCCGCGACGTCTTCCACCTGGCCGACCTCTCCGAGGACGAGCACGGCTTGGTCGGCCTGTCCCGGGTAAAAAAAGCGCGTGAATCGATCGGCTTGGCGATCCAGGCGCAGAAGGCGGCGGCGCGCATCTTTAAGAACGGTGTCATGGCCGGCGGCGCGCTGTCATATCCGAACAAGTTGAATCCGCAGCAGATCAAGAACATTCAGGAAAGCCTGGAGTCCAGGTACTCCGGCACCGACCACGCGCACAAGTGGATGGTGCTGGAGAGCGGCATCAAGGCCGAGAAATGGGCCAATTCGGCGCGCGACTCCCAGCTCGAAGAAGGGCGCGATCACCAGATCGAGGAGGTCGCCCGAGCCTTCGGCGTGCCGCGCCCGCTGCTGATGATGGACGACACGTCCTGGGGTAGCGGGATCGAGCAGTTGGGCATCTTCTTTGTTCAGTACGGCCTGCAGCACTGGTTCACCATATGGGAAGACGAGATTGCTCTCAAGCTGCTCAGCGAAAAGGACCGCGATCTCTACTACGCCAAATTCAACGAGCGCGCGCTCCTGCGCGGCACGCTGAAAGATCAGGCCGACTTCTTCGCCAAGGCGCTCGGGTCCGGCGGCAGCTCGCCGTGGATGAAGACGAACGAGGTGCGAGACCTCCAAGAATTGCCGAAATCGGACGACCCGGCTGCCGAGTCGCTCGAAAGCCCCCTCATGAGGAAAACGAATGTCCCTGCTGAAACTACCTGAAATCCGGGCTGACGCCCGCATGGCGTCGGCGAACTTCGACCTGCGCCAGGATGCGCTCGAGGCTTGGGAGCCGGGCGTGCGCGCCGCAGCCGGCGACCGTCCCGAGACCATCAGTATGTACGCGCCCATTGGCCAGACGTGGGACGGCGAGGGCGTCACCGCCCGCCGGATCGGCGCCGCGCTGCGCAGCATCGGCGACAAGGACGTGGTGGTGAACCTGAATTCGCCAGGCGGCGACTTCTTCGAAGGCGTCGCGATCTACAACCTGCTGCGCGGCCACTCGGCCAGGGTCACGGTCAACGTGATGGGCATCGCGGCGTCGGCGGCCTCTGTGATCGCCATGGCCGGCGACGAGATCAACATGGGCGAGGGATCGCACCTGATGATCCACAACGCCTGGGTCGTCGCCGCCGGCAACCGCCACGACATGACCGAGGCAGCTGCCTACCTCGAGCCGTTCGACAACGCCATGCGCGACCTCTACGCGGCGCGCACCGGCATCAAGCCGGCCGAGATCGAAGCAATGATGGACAAGGAAACGTACATCGGCGCAAACGATGCGGTTGCAAAGGGCTTCGCCACTGGCAAGCTTGACCGCGCAGCAATCACCAAGGACACCAAGGCCGCCCAGCAAACGAAGGTGCTGGCCACCGTCGAGTCCTCGCTTGCGAAGTCCGGACTGAGCCGGTCGGCGCGCCGCGAGACGCTCAACGCGCTCTTCAACGGCAAGCCGGGCGCTGCCGGAGAACCTGATGCCACGCCGGGCGCTGGCAACGACCCACAAGTTGAAGCGACGCTTCAATCCCTACTGAATACTCTGCAAGGATGAAACAATGAAAACCAACCCTACCATGTTGGCCAAGGCCGCTGCGCTGGTGGCAGCATCGAAAAAAGCCGCAAGCGGCGTCATCAGCGGTCCCGGCAAGGCCGTCCCGCGCGGCATCGTCAGCGGCGTGCGCGCCGAGGGCGACGTCAAGGCGCTGGTGGCTCAGCTGAACCAGGCATTCGCCACCTTCAAGGACGAACACACCCAGCAGTTGAAGGAGATGAAGGCTGGCATCAATGATCCACTGCAGGCTGCCAAAGTCGACAAGATCAATGACGACATCGCCAACCTGCAAGCTGCAATCGACGCCAACACCACCAAGATGGCCGCCATGGAAATGAGCGGCGCCGGTGGCGCGCGCCCGCTCAAGGACAGGGAATACAGCGAATCGTTCCAGGCGCACATGCGCCGCGGCGACGTCCAGGCCGCCCTGAACAAGGGCGCTGCCGAAGACGGCGGCTACACCTCGCCGGTCGAATGGGACCGCACCATCACCGACAAGCTGCTGATCGTGTCGCCGATGCGCGCGCTGTGCACTGTCCAGAAGGTCGGCGGCAGCGGCTACAAAAAGCTCGTCAACCTGCGCGGCACCACCTCCGGCTGGGTCGGTGAAACCGATCTCCGCCCGGAAACCAATACCCCGAAGCTGGCCGAGCAGGGCTACAGCTGGGGCGAGATCTACGCCAATCCGGCAGCCACCCAGCAGATGCTCGACGACAGCGAGATCAACCTGGAAGCATGGCTGGCCGGCGAGGTGGATGTCGAGTTCGCCTACCAAGAGGGCAAGGCCTTCGTGTCGGGCGATGGCACCAAAAAGCCGCGCGGCCTGCTGACCTACGCCGCGGGCGGGACCAACCTGCACGCCCTGGGCGGCATCGAAGTAATCGCCTCCGGCGCGGCTGGCGCCATCACTGGCGACGGCATCCTGGATCTGGTCTACGCCCTGCCCGAGACCTACACCGGGGGCGCCAAGTTCGCGATGAATCGCAACACGATGCTGCGCATCCGCAAGCTGAAGGATTCCGACGGCAACTACCTGTGGCAGCCAACGCTGCAGGCCGGCCAGCCATCGACCCTGGCGGGCTACTCGATCGCCGACATCCCGGATATGCCGGGCGTAGCCGCCAACGCGCTGGCAATCGCCTTCGGCGACTTCAAGCGCGCGTACAAGATCCTGGACCGCGTGGGCGTGCGCGTGCTGCGCGACCCGTACACCAACAAGCCGTTCGTGTCGTTCTACACGACCAAGCGCGTCGGCGGTGGCCTGGACGATCCACAGTGCATGAAGTTCATGCGCATCGCAGCCGCGTAACAGCGGCGTGACCGAAAAGGGCCTGGCTGATGCCGGGCCCTTTTTATTTGGAGAGCGAAATGCAATTCACCAAGAAATTCCAGGGCGTGCCCGATGGACAGATCTACCCGGTCGACTACGCGCCCGGCGATGAGTGCCCGCCCGAGCTGGAATCGGCTGCGACTGAACTCGGCGCGTTCGACGAGTCGGAAGAAGGCGAGGCCACGGCGCCCGCCAAGCGCGGCCGCGCCGCAAAGTAACCATGAGCCCCGCACATGCCGCCTGGCTCGCCACAGTGCGCACCGAGGCGGAAGTGCCGGGCACGATCGTCGTCATGCTGGGCCCGCCAGGGCGCCGCGTGTCGATTTCCCCAGATGACATAGTCGGCAAGGCCGACGACGAGCTGCTGGCGTTCATCGCTGCGCGGCTCGCCGAGCAATGAAAGGCCGCACATGGCAAACCTGCAAAAACTCCCTGCGTTCGCCAAGGCGGTGCTGCGCGGCGTGCACAACTTCGAATCGCACGCTTTCAAGGCCGCGCTGACAAACGTTGCGCCGGCGGCCGGCGCCGCGGTGCTGGCCGACATCACCCAGATTTCCGGCGGCGCATACCCGGCCGGCGGCTACGCCCTGGACGGCGTTACCCTGACCGACGCGGCCGGCGTCGCCAAGGTGGCGATCGCCGACGAGGTCATTACCGCCACCGGCGGGACCGTCGGAGCCCTGCGTTTCGCCGTCGTGTACAACGACACCGCCGCCGGCAAGCCACTGGTCGGCTATGTCGACTATGGCTCGAGCATCACGCTGGCCGATGGCGAAAACCTCACCCTCGATTTCGATCCTGACGCCGGCGTGCTGACGGTGGCCTGACCATGACCCCAGACCAACAAGCGGAACTGCGTCAACAGGCGCACTCCCGGCCGGACTGCGCCGCGGCGCTCGCGGCCAAGGACTGCCAGGCGCTAGCCGAGTTGCTGTCGGCGGGCCGCGCTCGGGGCAACGACCGCGAGGTCGGCTACGGCACCATCATCGATGTGATCGGGATCAGCGCGGGCAACGAGCTGATCGACTTCATCCAGGCGCAGCTGGACATGCGCCATGTGCGCCCGCTGCTCGAGCAGGGCCGGCTGCGCATCGGCTCGGCGCTGGTGCAAGCCTCCCTGCAGGCTTTTGTCGGCGCCGGCGCCGTCACACAGGCGAACGCCGACGCGCTGTGCGCCCTCGGCCTGCATCCCGACCCGCTGACCGCTCAGCAGGTTGGCGAGGCGTTGTTCCACCCCGACGGGAGCAATAAATAATGGCGATCACGAAACAGCCTGTCACCATTCTGGCATCGACCAACGTCCCGGCCGGCACCACCGCTGCGGCGCCGGTCGCTGGCGCCGCCATCGACGTGCGCGCCTTCGCCGGCGGCGAGTGGGCGTACAAGATCACGAATGGAGCCAGCGCGCCGACCATCCCATGCACCCTGGTGCTGCAGACGTCGCACGACGGCGCTAAGTGGTACGACTACTTCATGGTCGGTGGCACAACCGGTGCGAGCGGTGTCTCGAGCGGCTCGGTCCCAATGAGCGCGGGCGTGATGTACGCGCGCGTGCTCGCCTACGGCAACACCACGAACGCGGTAACGGTCGAGTCGTACCTGCAGGCCAAGGTGGGCTGATATGCCAGGGATGCGCTATCAGCCGCAGCGGCTCATACGGCTGAACCGCAGCAACCCACTTGGTGCGCGAGTCCTGGAGTACCTTCCGCTGGGCATTGCCCAGAGGGGCCTGGTGTCTGGTGATCCGATCACGTTTGGCCCTGGCGGCTCTACCCAGGCCACGCCGCGGGGTATCGCCCTGCGAGGTTCAGGCAGTGGCGAGCGAGCGCGCGTACCGTTCAACCTGTCCAACAAGCCGAAGCTGTCGATCGCATTCTGGTTATCGTGGGATGCCTTCGCAAACGATGACCGACTTGCATTTGAGCTAACGCCCGATGCGGCGCCGAGTTTTTCAGGCGGGTTCGCATTCGATCCTAATAGCTCGTCGGGTCGGGTAGAAATTTTCGGCGCCTACCGTAACACGGCTACTTTTTCATCAAATTTTGCCAGGCCAAGTGCGGGCCAATTGCACCGGTACATGATCGTGTTCGACGGGACAACAGTTCCGGCGCTATACATTAACGGGGTTGCGCAAAGTCCGGCTATCGCGCTGGATCCGGGCGGAGAAGGCGAGGGCTGGGCAAGCGGCGCGACTCTCAATTTAATGAGCCGAAACGGCACGGCGCTTTTTGGCCTGGGCAGTTTGCAAGACGTCGTCTTCTATGATGGCGCACTGTCCGCTCGCGAGGCGCTGTCCGACTACCAGAACCCCTGGCAGATCTTCGAGGGCGAAGACGACGACGCTCCGGCCGAAGCGGCTGCCAGCTACTCGCTGACGGTCGACCGCGCTGCGCTGACTATGACCGGTGGCCAGGTGGGCATGAAGGTGTCGCGCCGGTTGCGCGCGGCACCGGCGGCGCTGACGGTGGCGGCCGGCCAGGTCGCAATGCGCGCGGCGCGCCGTCTGCGCACTCAACCTGCCGGGCTTGCCCTGGCGACCGGGCCTGTCTCGGTGCGCGCCTCGAGGCGCTTGACTGTGCAGCCTGCTGCCCTCGATGTCCTGGCTGGCCAGGTGCGCATGGCGGTGTCGCGGCGGCTCGGTGTGCAGCCGGCGGCGCTGGCCGTGACGGGGCAGGGTGTCGCGTTGCGCGCTGGTCGGCGCTTGAAGGTTGCCCCGGCGTCCCTGACGTTGGCCGCTGGCCCGGTGGGCATGCAGTACGCCCCCGCGCCGCTGGCGGGCTCGTACACGCTGCCAGTCTCCGCCGCGGCGATGACCCTAGGCGGCGGAAGCGTCCGCATGCGCGTGACGCGCCGGCTGCCGGTGGTTGGCGCGCAGCTGCGGCTTGCCGCCGGTGCCGCACGCATCCTGACCGGCCGCCGTCTCGTCGTCTCGCCCGCGCCGCTGGTCATGTCATTCGGCCAGGCGGGCATGCGCGCCGCGCGCCGTGTGCGCGTGGGCACTGCGCAGCTGGCGATCGCCGGCGGCAACGTGCAGCTCCGATACAGCTCCCAAGTCGAATACACCCGGGCGCCGGTTGGCGCTGGCTACGCGCCGCAGCGCGCGGCAGTCTCGACCCGCCCGGCACAAACCGGTGGCCACCGGCCGCCAGAAATACAGGAAACGACCCGATGAGCTTGAAACTGATCACCCCGCCGGCGGCGCTGGCGGTGTCGCTCGATGCTGCGCGCACGTCGGCGCGGGTGGACGGCGAGGAGCATGACGCCGAGCTGCGCCAGGTCGTGGAGCAGTACACCCGCGAGGCCGAGCACGAAACCGGCCGCGCGTTCGTCAAGCAGACATACCGGCTGACACTCGATGCCTTCCCGGCTGCGATCCAGTTGGACAAGCCGCCGATCCTGGCCGTGGCGCACGTCAAGTTCTACGACGCCAACGGCGTGCAGCGCACGCTCGACCCGCAAGACTACCTGGTGGACGCCGAGAGCGAGCCCGGCTATGTCGTGCCGGCGCCGCGTCGGGCCTGGCCGGCGACACAGGTGCGCGTGAACGCGGTCGAGGTCGTCTACAGCTGCGGCTACGGCCCCGACGATTCCTCGGTACCGCCGAACGCCAAGGGCTACATTCTGGGCAAGGTGTCCGAGGACTTCGCGCCGGCGGGCACGCCCAAGAGCGAATTCCTGGGAAAGCTGCTTGATGAGCTTCGGGTGTTCGCATGATGAACGACCGCATCACCCTGCAGCGGCGCGTAGCCGGCCAGGACAGCATCGGTCAGCCGACTCAGGCCTGGGCCGACCTGCCGCCGGTCTGGGCGTACGTCAAATTCCAGAGCGGCGCCGAAGCGATCCGGGCCAACGCCGAGACCTCGGTGGTGAAAGCGTCTATCCGGATCCGCGCGCGCCAGGACGTCGATGCGAGCATGCGCGTCAAGTTCAAGGCGTGGGTCTTTGAGATCAAGTCGCCGCCGCTTCCGGACGACCGCGATCCGCGGTTCATGTTCCTGGTGTGCGAGGCAGCGAAATGATTCGGGTCGACATGGCTTCGTTCATCGAGCGCGTCGAGCAGGATGCTGAAGCGATCGAGCGCGCAGCCCGACCGGCGGCCCAGGCCGCGGCGCAGGTGCTATATCTCGAGGCTCGGCGGAACGCCATGGCGATTCGCAAGTCAGGAAACTTGGCCAATAGCGTCTATCAGGCCTTCTCGGAAGAAAACAGCAGCCCCGGCAAGGCGGTCTACCACGTCAGCTGGAACTGGAGGAAGGCGCCGCACGGCTACCTGGTCGAGTTCGGGCATATCCAGCGCTACGTGTCGTACGTCGGCAGCGATGGCAACTGGTACACCGCAATTCGGCCGAGCATGCGAGGCAAACCGCGGCCGAAGCGCCGCGCGCCGCAGGCGGAGAAGGATGCCTACTACGTGACGCTGAAGGAGCCGCGCCAGGTCGCTGCGAACCCGTTCATGCGCAGGGCGTCGGTAAAAGAGCGAGAGGCCCTTGAGGCTGCTGTCGCTGAGATTCTGAGGGCAATCGAATGATCCTTGAGGAAAAGCTGGTGGTGCTGATCCGGGCAGTCTGCCCGCGCGTCTCGCCCGACTTTGCGCCCACCAACACCGTGCGGCCATACGTGACGTTCCAGCAGGTAGGAGGCCAGGCGCCGGATTTCATCGACAGCGCCGTGCCAAGCCTGGAGAACGCCGAGATTCAGGTGAACGTCTGGGCCGATTCTCGGCTGGAGGCGAAAGGCCTGATGAAGCTGATTGAGGAGACCCTGATCCGCGCTAGCACCGTCCAAGCTCGCCCGCTCAGCGCGTGCGTGTCGGATTTCGACGCTGACATGGCTGTCTACGGCAGTCGCCAAGACTTCAGCATCTGGGCCGACCGATAGGTCGCCCAAACCCAATCCAAGCCGCCCCGCGCAAGCCGGGCGGCTTTTTTCATGCCCATCAGGGCGCGCAATGGCCCGGACTCCGGGATTTCTCACTATCGAAAGGCCCTCACCATGGCTGTATCCGTCCCCAACAACAGCACCTTCTCGGTCGCTACCACCTACGGCGCGCCGATCTCGGTCACCGCTGCCACTAACGCAACCGAGGCGGTACTGACCACCGCCACCAACACCTTCGCGATCGGCGACATCGTCGAGTTCACCAGCGGCGGCTGGGTGAAAGCAAACCTGCGTATGTTCCGCGTGAAGCTGGCAACCACCACCAGCGTCACCCTGGAAGGCTTTGACACTACCTCGGTCAAGGCTTTCCCGGCCGGCAATGGTGCGGGCTCGCTGCGCAAGGTCATGAGCTGGACCGTCATGCCCTATATGAAGGAGTTCACCGTCTCCGGTGGCGATCCGAAATACAACACCGAAGAATTCCTGGACGTCGAAGACGAGATCCAGATGTTTAACGGCTTCTCGGCCTCCTCGATCGCCATGAGTATCGCCGACGATCCGACCTTGCCACACAACGCTGTGCTGCAGGCCGCGACTGATTCGCAGTCCGTGACGGCGGTCCGCGTGGTTCTGCCATCGGGCGCGCCGCTGCTCTACAACGGCGTGCTGGGCTTCAATCCGAGCCCGTCGCTGGTCAAGGGCCAGGGCATGGTCGTCAAGTGCGGCGTCGCCCTGCGCAGCCGCGTCAACCGCTACGCCTCGTAACCGTGTTGCCAGCCGGCGCCGAATAGTCGGCGCTGGCCTTCCCAGCCCTGCGGGGTAGCGCCTCGCAGGGTCTTTTTTACCCCTCCCGAAAGAAAAATCATGGCAAAAGCTCAAAAAATCGTCCTCGGTAAGCGCCCGGAGTCGTTCGAAAAGGAAATCACCTTCCAGATGCTCGATGGCTCGACCGGCTGCATGAAGGTCGAATTCGTGTACCGCACTCGCAAGGAATACGCTGAGTTCACGGACACCCTGCAGGCGACTGTCACGGCGCGCGCGGAGAAGGAGTCGGCCCGCTACAAGGCAGCAGCCGATGCCGGCGAACCGTTGCCCGAATTCCGCCAGGCCGACCTGGTCGCGCACCAGGTGAACGTGAACGTCGACTCCATCCTGAAATCGGTCAAAGGCTGGAATCTGGACATTCCGTTCGATCGCGAAGCGGTCGAGCAGCTGGTCGACGAGCTGCCGGCCGCCGTCGCCGCGATCATCACCGCGTACCGCGAAGCCATCACCGAAGGCCGCCTGGGAAACTAACCCAGATCGCGGCCGCCATGTACAAGCCAGGCCTGACCGAAAAGGACCTGGTGGACATGGCGGCCGCAGGCCTGACCGAGGACGACTTCCCCGATGAGGTCGTAGAGATCTGGCCGGAGAACGTCCCGGCCTACAACCTGTTCGTGTCGTTGCGCACGCAGTGGCGCTCCGCCGGCATGTCCGGTGTGCTCGGGCTCGACTACAACACCCTGTTTCACAAAATGGACCGGATGAACCTGACGGCCGAGGAATACCTCGACCTGGAGGACGACATTCGGGCCATGGAATATGAGGCCCTTGCGGCCATGCATGTAAAAAACGACTGAGGTAACAATGGCGACTGAAGAACGGCGGATTCAATTTGTTACCGAGGTCGACAACACCGGCGCCCGCGCGGGCTTCGATGACCTGAGCCAGCAGGCCGGCCAGATGGCCAGCTCGGTCGCCGCGTCGGGTCAGCGCGCCGAGCGCGCGGTGAGCGACATCGGCAACGGCGCCGGCGCGGCGTCGGCGAAGGTCGAGGCTGCGCAGCGCAACCTGATCGGCTCGATTCAGCGCACGACCGCGCAGATGGAGGCTGGCTCGCGCTCGAGCTCGAAATACTTCGAGACCCTTGCGCAGCAGCGCGGTGTCGATCCGCAGGTGCTGCAGCCATATCTCGAGCAGCTGCGCGCAGTTGAGCAGGCGCAGGCCCGTGCGCGCACGTCCGCGCTCGGCGGCGCCGCCGGCATCGACGATCTCGGCATCAGCGCTGGACAAACCCGCGCCGCTCTCCAACAGTTGCCAGCGCAGATTACCGACGTGGTGACCTCGCTGCAGGGCGGGATGGACCCGATGACGGTCCTGATTCAGCAGGGTGGTCAGGTCGTAGATGCATTCGGGGGGGTACAGCAAGCTTTCCAGGCGGTCGGCCAGTACGTAATGAGGCTGGTAACTCCGCTCAGCGCAGCTGCGGTCGGCGTGGGCCTCCTGGCAGTGGTGTACAAAAAAGGAGCGGCAGAGGCGGATGAGTACGCCCGCGCTATCGCCCTGTCCGGCAACGCCATTGGCGCGACCACGGACCAGATGGCGGAGGCCGCCCGCCGTGTCGGCGACATCTCCGGCTCCCAGGGTGATGCTGCTGAAGCACTGGTCGCACTCTCTGGTGCGAGCCAGGTATCTGCCTTGAATATGCAGCAGTTCGCCGCCGTCGCAGTCGAGGGCCAGCGCGTTCTCGGCCGCAGTATCGCCGACACCGTTGCTGAATTTGATGCTCTTGGCTCGAGCCCGCTGTCGACGCTCCAGAGTCTGAACGAGAAGTATCACTTTCTAACCGCTGAGGTGTATGCCCAAGTCAAGGCCCTTGAGGACCAAGGGCGCGCATCCGAGGCGGCCTCGGTCGCCCAGCTGGCATATGCGGAGGGGATGGAGAAGCAGCGCTACAAGGTGCTGGATACTCTGTCTGACTGGGAGCGCGGCTGGATGCGCATCAAGCGGTGGACGTCGGAGGCGGCCGACTGGACGCTGGGGCTTGGCCGTGGCAACACCGACTTCGAAAAGCTCAAATCGCTGATGGGCGTCCGGCAGATGATCGAGTCGAACATCGCCAGCGCCCAGGAGAGGGGCGACACTTACGGCGTGCGCCGCTGGAAGGCGTCGCTGGAGGCTAACTCGGCGGCGATCGAATCCGCTCGGGCGCAGACCTCAGCGCTGGAGGCGGCGGCAAAAGCCGAGGGCGATGCCGCCCAGGCGGCCGAGGCGCGAATCAAATGGCTGGATGACTCAGGTAAATACCTGGACAAGTCAGCCCGGCTCGAGCGGGACATCACCAAGGCGCGCAATGAAGGCGCCGCCGCTGGCGTTTCGCAGGCCGAGATCGAGAGCCGAGTCGCCGCGATCCGCAAAGCCGCGCTGCAGGGTGACTGGGATGCTGCCGCCAAGAAGCGTGAGGATGCGATGCGCGCTGAGGCCGCGGCCCTGGCCGAGATCTCGGGGCTGACCAGCACTTTCGCCGCTGACTGGAAGATGCTCAGCGACCTGTATGCCAAGGGCGCGATCTCGCTCGAGCAGCTGACCAAGCAGCAGGCCGACCTGCTGGCGAATCAGCCCGGGATCAAAGCAGCAGCCGAGCAGGAAATCGCAGATCGCAAGCTGATGATCACTGCTGCCGAGGAATATGCCAAGGCGTATGACGTCGCTGCCAACGCGCGGAACAAGGCTGCTGGTGACCTCGATGGGCAGCTGCGCGAAAACGAGCAGGTCGGCCTGGGAGCCGTGGCGCTTGCCGAGCTGAACGCTGTTCGGCTCGAAAGCATGGCGCTGCGCGCGGAGGAAAAGGTGTGGATGGCCGAAGGGCTCGACATCACGGGCCAACTGGCGGAACGCTACCGTGAGGAGGCGGCGGCGCTCCGTGAGCGCGCCACTGCAGTGCGCGAAGGCGCGGCCAAGCAGGTCGCCTTCGACACGAACAAAAAGGCCCTGGACGACCTCAACCAGTTCCTCGACCCTGCCCGCGCAGAGACGTTCGGCGACGCGCTGCGGGAGGCATTTGGCACGGCCGGCGACTCGATCTCCCGGCTGACCGCTTCACTGGATTCCTTCGGCCGCAAGCAGGCTGCGATCGCCGAGCAGCGTGCGAAGGCGGAAATGCTGCGCAACACGAAGGGAATCGATGAGGTTGAGTACCAGCGGACAATTGCCGAGCTGAACGAGCGGGACACGAAAAACCGCCTGGCCGGCTACGGCGCCATGACCGGCGCCGCCGCTGGCTTCTTCGGTGAGCAGAGCCGCGGCTACAAGGCCCTGCAGACCGCATCGCAGGTCTTTCACGCGGCCGAGCTGGCGATGACGCTGGCTGAGTTGGTGCCGAAAGGCATTGCCGCGGTGCTGAACCAGGGTACCGGCGACCCATACACGGCATTCGGCCGCATGGCTGCCATGGCGGCGATCGTGGCCGGCCTGGGCGTCGCCATCGGCGGCGTGTCGGGCGGTGGTGTGCCCCTGTCGCAGCAGCGGCAGGAAAAGCAGGGCACCGGCTCGGTGCTGGGCTCGGACGCGAAGTCGGAATCGATCGCGCGCGCGCTTGACGCCATCGAGGGCGCCACGCTCCAGGGTCTGGGCATCAGCAACGGCATGCTGACCTCGCTGCGCAACATCGAGGCCGGCATCGAGCAGTTCGCCTCGCTGCTGGTGCGCACCACGGGCGTGACCGGCGACTTCGGCAAGGACATGGGCAAGAACGTGTTCGACTCGAAGGCGATCGGCATCGGCGGCGCCGCCGGTGGCGCAGTGCTGGGCGCGATGGGCGGTGCTTACGTCGGCATGGGCGCCAGCCAGATCGGGCTCATGCTGGGCGGCCCGGTCGGCATGGCCTTGGGCGCAGCGCTGGGCGCGATCATCGGCAAGACCTTCGTCGGCAAGGCGCTCACCAGCGTTTTCGGCGGCAAGCAGACTGTCGAGGACACTGGTTTCACCGTCCGCCCGATCTCCTTCCAGGGAATTCAGGACGGCCGCACCGACTCGATGCAGTACGCGGACATCAAGAAGTCTGGCGGGTGGTTCGGTAAGGACAAGAACAACACCGCGCTCGAAGGCCTGGGCCTGGAGGGTAACCGCCAGATCGCCAACGTCCTGATGTCGCTGTACGACACGGTGTTCGAAGCGGGCGGCATGCTGGAGATCGGCGCCGATGGCTTCGCCGCGCAGCTCAATAGCTTCGTGGTCGACATCGGCAAGGTGAGCCTGAAAGGGTTGTCCGACGACGAGATCCAGAAGGAGCTGTCGTCCGTCTTCTCGAAGGTGGGCGACGACCTGGCCAAGTTCGGCGTGGGCGGCCTGGAGCAGTTCCAAAAGGTGGGCGAGGGCTACCTCGAGACGCTGACCCGGGTGGCCACCAACTACCAGGCAGTAACGGTGGTCACGGATTCGATGGGGATGACGTTCGGCGCAATGGGCCTGGCGTCGGTGGGCGCGCGTGAGCGGCTGATCGACCTGGTCGGCGGCCTGGACGAATTCACCTCGAGCGCTGACCAGTTCCTGTCGGATTTCTACACCGACCAAGAGCGGGCGAACTCGCTGCGAGCACGCATCACGCCAACGCTCGACCAGTTCGGCATCAAGACCGGCTCCGAAGACTCGTTGAAGCAGTTCCGCAGCGTGGTCACCGGGCTGGACCTGACGACCGAGGCCGGCGCGCGTGCATACGCGACCCTGATGCAGATCGCTCCGGCGTTCAAGCAGATCTTCGATGTCGACGCCGATGCGCTGGAGAAGGCGACCGAGCTGGCCAACGGCAAGCGCGGGATCGAAATCCAGATCATGGAGCTGCTCGGCAACAAGGCCGGCGCGCTGGCCGCAACCCGCGCAATGGAACTGGCCGACCTGGACGCTTCGCTGCGCCCACTGCAAGAGCGGGTCTATGCCCTGCAGGACGAAGCGGCGGCGCTGGAAACGGCGAACTCGCTGCTGTCGCTCCAGGCTCAGATTTACGAGATGAACGGCGACAAGGCTGGCGCGGCCGCGGTGCTGGCGGCGCAGCAGGCCAATGCCCTGGCGGCGCTGGACCCGGCGCTGCGCGGCGCGACGCTGCAACTGTGGGGCCTTCAGGCTGCCGCCAAGGCAACCGAACAGGTGAAAACGGATGCGGCCGCGCTGATGGGCGGCGTGGATGGTGCGTTCTCGGTGCTGCAGAAGGTGGTCGAGCGCCAGAAAAAGGCGCTGCAAAGCGAGATCGACGTCCGGACGAAATCGATTCAGACGATCGAGGCGCTGTCGCAGTCGCTGCGGTCGACCTTGGACGGCATGACGGTGCAGGGCCGCGAGGCCGAAGACCGCCAGGCCGCTCAGGCCCAGATCGAAGCGGCGCTGGCCATCGCGCGCGCCACGGGCAAGTTGCCCAAAGCCGACGACCTGAAGAACGCGCTGTCGATCGTCAGCCGGGATTCAGCAGCGCTGTTCGCCACGCAAGAGGACTACCTGCGGGACTTCTACGCTACCCGAAACGGTATCGAGGACCTGTCGGGCCTGACGGACAAGGCGCTGACGGTGGAAGAGCGCAGCCTGAAATCGCTGGAGGACCAGGTCAAGCAGTACGACCTGATGCTCGAGCGAGAGCAGGAGCAGATCGACGTCCTGAAGGGCATCAGCGTGACGGGACTCTCGATCGAGCAGGCCCTCGAAGCGCTGCGCGGCGCGGTGCTGGCCGCAGGTTCGAACCCGGTCAGTTCCGCCAACTCGGCAATCAGCGGTGCCTACAAGGACGCGCTGGGCCGGGCACCGGATTCGGACGGGCTGGAGTTCTGGAAGGACAAGGCTGCCAACGGGGTCTCGCTCGACACGATAATCGGCGGCATCAAGGGGTCTCCCGAAGCTCAGGTGCAGAAGCTGTACCAGGAGATCTTCGGGCGTCCGGCCGACGCCAGTGGCCTGCAGTTCTGGGTCAAGCAGATGAACGGCGGGATGTCCGCCGCCACCGTCCGCGAGGCGCTGCTGGGCAGTGACGAGAAGAAGCTGCGCGGGTTTGCCGTGGGCACCAACCGCGTGCCGTACGACATGCCGGCAATGGTCCACGAGGACGAACGCATCATCCCCGCGGCTGACAACCGCGAGTTGATGCGCCGCCTGGCCAGTCCGGAGCAAGGTAGTGCTGCACTCGCCGCCGAGATTCGCATGCTTCGCGAAGAAGTCGCGGCGCTGCGCGGCGCGGCCGACCGTGGCGCTGAAGCGGCCGAGCGCACTGCTGGCAACACCGAGCAGCTTGCCGATCAGTTCGACAACGCTACGGATGGCGGGAATGCGATGCGTGCGGACGTAATCAACACAGTCCAGATAAAGGAGATTGCATGACGACAAGCGCACGGGTGATGGTGCCGATCAACATCACCGCGAGCATGCTCAAGGCAGGGACGACAACGCCAGAGCCGGACCTGGAAAACGGTGAGTTTGCATGGGTTGCCGCCGCCACCTACACGGTCGGTAATCAGCGAACTTATAACGGTTCCGTTTGGGCGTGCAAGCTGGGGCACATGGGCCGCTCGATCACTCCGGATCGCGATATCAATTACTGGTATCGCGAGGGTCCGACCAACCGCATGGCGCCGTTTGACGACTATTCGAACACGAAAGTCTCCGGTGTCGGCTCCCTGACTTATGTGATCCAGCCAGGGTTCGTGAATGGGCTGGCGATATACGGGATGGAAGGCTCGAGCTACAGCATCGTCGTGCGCAAGGCGCCTGGCGGTGAGGTGGTTCGCTCATGGAGCGGCGACCTGTACAGCCAGGCGGCCGGGCTGTATGAGCTGCTCTTCTCTGTTCTCGTCCAAACGGAGCAGATGTCGTTCGATGGGATTCCGATTTCACCAGATGTCGAGGTAACCATAACGCTTTCGGCGGCCCCAGAAGGCAGGGTGGCAATCGGCACAATCAAGCTGGGGGACTGGCGCCAGTTCATCGGCGAAGGCGAGATCGGCGGCGTGAGATACGGGGCCGAGTCGGATCGCAAGACTCGGACGCTGAGGACCTACAACCCGGACGGTACGTACAAGATTGTGCGTCGCGCTACCAGCCGAGACGTGAGCTGCAGCATCGTGATCGATGCGGAGCAGGCCATGCGTGCCGACGCGCTTCTTGGCGAAATTATCGACACAGCAGTCCCGTTCGAAGCGAGCGGCCTGCCGCGATATGGATACCTCAATACGCTGGGATTCGTTACCGGAAGCATACGTGCCGACACTTTCGGCACAACGTCAATCAATCTGAAAGTCGAGGGCAATATCTGATGGCAATTCAACCCGTACCGCAGATGACGGAAGTCCCGTCGTTTCCAGCGCTTTCCGATCGGGCCGCCGGTGACTACAACGCCAAGGCTTTTGCGTTCGGCACGCACATGGCCGACAAGTTCAACGATGAAGTGCAAGCCGTTGCGGCGAGCGCGATGCAGAATGCGGCCGAGGCAGAGGCGAAAGCGGCTACTGCAGAATCGGCGGCGCGGGCCGCAGCTGCTTCGATGGAGGCGGCTATCGCTGTCGTCGGCGCGCCGCTATGGGTCAGCGGAACGCATGTCCCGAAAGGGAGGTCGGTCATTGGCCCCGTGGACGGACACACCTACCGCAAGCTGACCGATGCTGTTTTTACCGGAGATCCCTCCGTCGACAAAATCAACTGGATTGACCTCACTGCGGCCAACAAGGATGAGGTCGAGAGCGCCAGCGCCGCAGCATCGGCGGCGCGTGCTGGCGCAGAAGCGGCGCGAGATGCGGCCCAGCTCACCGCTGGCGTATATCGCGATATCGCGGCTGGACTCGCCGCCACGGCTTCGGGCCGCTTTTTCAGCGTGCCCGCGGGGGATGGTAAAGATTCGATGATCATGTACCGGAATAACGCGGGCACGGCGGTTGAAGTGTCGCGGTACCCGGCTGCTGCAGAAGTGCGCGCCATCGGCGAGCGCATTAGTAAGAAGCTCCCCGATGTAAATCTGGCGGCGGTACCGGAGGATCTGCTGGTATCTATTGTCGATAGCGATATGCGCCGCACCTGGCTGGAAGCGCGCGCTGCTGACGGCGGACCATCGGGGCATGCTCAGGCCCATGTGCGCCGTGCTGCGGGGCTGGACGACGAGCACGTGCATCAGGGCATCCTGGCTGGCGTGATGGATAGCGAAGGGCGCCTGACGGACCTCGTGGTGCGCGATTCCGATGGTCAGGTACCCGATTGGGTAATTGAACGATGGGCGCCGCGCATTGCCGAAATGCAGCACAAGCTGGCGCTGAGGCGAGTCTCGGTTGTGGAGAGCTATACGCCCGGCTCCGATCTGCAACCCCTGTACCCGACCATGACGACGATGGCAGGCTGGGGGTCCTCCTCGATGGAGGGGATCCAGTCCGAAATCACCGATATGGCTGTCAGCTTCGGCGTGGCTAGCTATTTTAATGGTGGTCGCGGTGGTGAATGGTCAACTGATTCGTGCGCTCGCATGGGGTCGATCCCGGCAGTTCTGAGGGTTTCCGGCGGAGCAATCCCGCCGTCCGGTCCAGTCGCGGTTACTTGCACGAACACGACCCTGACAAGCGCCTTACTCCCCTATACGGGAACTATCAACGGCGTGCACGGGACGCTGATGCCTGGAGGGGGCGGGCACACCTTCACGCGCTCGGTCGCAGGTAGCGCCGTTCAAATGGAGGCCGAGTACCCCATGATCCCCGACAAGGGGATGGAGAACCGCGCATCGGTCGCGCTGCTCTGGCTCGGGAAGAATGATCTGTCATCAGGCATTTCTGCAGCCGATGTAATCGAGCGTACGGATTGCTCGTTCGAATGGCTTGCGCCAATGGTGAAGCGCTGCCTCGTGATCGGCCAATTCGTCAATGGCGGAACCCCCGCCAGCTCACAGGTCCGAGAAAAAATTTACGCCGTC
>NZ_JCASIL010000030.1:0-35623 GCF_059685725.1 Telluria sp. RT2P19 | reverse complement strand
CGAGAATACCTTGACCAGGGCCTGTTCTACAAATGCCGGAGAATACCTTGCTTTCATCTTGCGCCTCTACCTCTGGGGGAAATTTAGAGGCGACAACTAGTCTGACACCGGGGGCAGATCTTGTGGATCGCGAATTGCTCCTTGCCCTTGAAGGTTTTCGGGATCAGGTGGTGGCGGTCGATATTGGCCGTTCCCAGGATCCGTCCGCATAGCGGGCAGCAGTTGTCGGGCACGCAATACTCCTGTCGATGCTGGTTTCTGCATGCGATATGGTGCGGGTTCCGCCGCCGTACAAGACTTGACCCGACAAATTTCGCTCGAGAATAGCCATGTGCGGGGTCTTGTTAAAATGCATTGGTGTAGAATTAACGCTTGGTAGTGTGTGATACGTATCCAATCCAGCCCCGAAAGCGACGCAGTTGCATGATCGAAGACGACTCCACCCGCTGTTCCGTGCTGTTGATCGACGATGAATCGTTCGCCCAGGACATCATTGCCCACGGACTCAGGGGTTGTGCCGGTCACCAGCTGATGTACGAATCGAGTCCCGCGAGCGCCGTCGAGGTAGCGCGCGAGATCGACGCGACCGTGGTCCTGGTCGACTTGCGCATGCCCGGCGGCCTCGACGGCTTCGACGTCATCACCCAGCTCCGTGCGCATCCCGCCACCCACGACGTGCCGGTCATCCTGCTGTCGTCCGAAAACGATCCCGACATCAAGGCCAAGGCCTTCGCGGTCGGCGCCAGCGACTATATGGTCAAGTGGCCCGATCCGCGCGAGCTCGTGGCGCGCGTGCGTCACCACAGTGGCGCCTGTATCGCGCGCCGCGAGCGCGACCAGGCCTTTGCTTCGCTGCGCCGCAGCCAGGAAGAACTCGCTGCCAGCCAGTCGGCCCTGCAGCAGGCGCAGAAGATGGAAGCGATCGGCCAGCTCACCGGCGGCGTCGCCCACGATTTCAATAATGTGCTGCAGATCATTGGCGGTAACCTGCAACTGCTCAAGCTGGTCGGCAGCCTGAACGACGCCGCGCGCACGCGGGTCGAGATGGCCTTGTCGGGCGTGGAGCGCGGCGCCAAGCTGGCCTCGCACCTGCTCGCCTTCGCGCGCCGCCAGCCGCTGCAGTCGGTGGTGATCGATCCCACCCACCTGCTGCGCGAGATGGACGACATGGCGCGCCGCGTGCTCGGCGCCAACACCCTGGTCCGAACCGAGATCGCGCCCGCCCTGGGCAGCACGATGATCGACCCGAACCAGCTCAACAACGTGCTGCTGAACCTGGTCATCAACGCACGCGATGCGATGCCCGATGGCGGCACGTTGACGATCCGTGGCGCCAATGTCGACCCGGACGACGAATTGCCGCCGGGCGTCCCGCACAACGACTATGTGATGCTCGAGATCGCCGATAACGGGAAAGGCATGCCGCCCGAGGTGCTCCAGCGCGCCTTCGAGCCTTTCTTTACCACCAAGCCGACCGGCCAGGGCACGGGGCTCGGGCTGTCGATGGCCTATGGCTTCGTCAAGCAATCGGGTGGCGAGATCGTGCTGCGCAGCGAGCACGGCCGTGGCACCAGCATCCGCATCTACCTGCCGCGCAGCAGCGCCTCCCCGGCGGTACATGACGATCAGTCGTCGCAGCTGCAGCTGGCCGGCGGCCTGGAAACCATTCTCGTGGTCGAGGACGAAGAGGACGTGCGCTCGTCGACCTGCGGCATCCTGTCCGCACTGGGTTACGAAGTGCTGGAGGCGGGCAGTGCGGCGCAGGCGGCCGAGATCATCAAGGAGGGCCGCCATATCGACCTGGTGTTTTCCGACGTGATCATGCCGGGGCCGGTGAGCAGCCTGCAGCTGGGCGATATCGTGCGCCGCCATCTGCCGGAATGCCAGGTGCTGTACACCTCGGGCTATGCCGAGGGCGTGCTCGCGCATGAAGGCAAGTTGGACTCGTCGGTTCACCTGCTGCAAAAACCCTACCACCCGGACGCGCTCAGCGCGCGCATCCGCCACCTGCTGCGGCGCGCCAAACGCGCCACCCGCAAGCCGTCAGCGGCGGCTCACTTCGGCTTGATGTAGCGGCGCGAGCCCGGCGGCGGTTCGTTGAGCACCGCCCAGAAGATGCCGAGATCGGCGATCGCGCGTACGAACTCGTTGAATTCCACCGGCTTGACCACATAGGCGTTCACGCCTAGTTCATAGCTGCGCACCACGTCCTGCTCTTCCTTGGATGATGTCAGCATCACCACCGGGATCGGCTTGAGTCCGTCGCTGTGGCGGATTTCCTTGAGCACTTCGAGCCCGTCGACCTTCGGCAGCTTGAGGTCGAGCAGGATCACGGCCGGGCTGCCCAGCTGGCGTTCGGCGAACTCGCCGCGCCGGTGGAGGTAGTCGAGCGCTTCGGCGCCGTCGCGCACCACCACGACTTCGTTGGCGAGCTGACTCTTCGACAGCGCGATGAGTGTCAGCTCCAGGTCATGGGGATTGTCTTCCACCAGGAGGATGGGCTTGAGCATGGATTTCGCCTTAGTTGGATGTTTTTTGTTTTGGGAGGCTGAAGGAGAACGTTGCCCCTTCGCCGGGTGTCGAGTTGGCCCACACACGGCCATTGTGACGCTCGACGATGCGCCGCACGTTCGCCAGGCCGATGCCGGTGCCCTGGAAGTCTTCCATGCGGTGCAGGCGCTGGAAGACGCCGAACAGCTTGTGCACGTAGTCCATATTGAAGCCGGCGCCATTGTCGGCCACGTGGAACACGTCGTCGTCGCCGGCTGCGTCGCACCAGATGCGGATCACGGCCTGGTCGCGTCCGCCGGTGAACTTGACCGCGTTCGACAGCAGGTTGAACATCGCCAGGTGCAGGAAGCTGGGGTCGGCGTGGACCACCGGCAGGCTGTCGATGTGCCAGTCGACCTTGCGCTGGCCGATCTCGATGTCGAGCTTGTCGATGCAGCCTGAGACCAGCTCGAGCATGTCGACCCTGGTCGGGCGCAGGGCCGCGCGGCCCATCTGCGAGAACGACAGCAGGTCGTCGACCAGCTTGCCGGCCAGGCGGGCCGACTGCTTGATGTTCTTCAGGAAGCGCTCGCGCATGGCGGCGTCTTCGCTGCCGGCCGCTTCGATCAGGAGGTCGGAAAAGCCGACGATGTGGCGCAGCGGCGCGCGCAGGTCGTGCGAGACCGAGTACGAAAACGCTTCGAGTTCCTTGTTGGCGCGGGTGAGTTCCTCGGCCAGTTCGGCCATCTGCTCGGCGCGCTCGAGCGCGATGCCCAGCAATGCGCTGCGAAATTCGATCGCCAGCTCGACCTCGGCCGCGTGCCAGGGCAGGCTGTGGCCGTGGATGGTCTCGCGCCAGGCGGCGAAGCTCTGGCGCGGCGACAGTTGCGTCGGGGCGCCCGGCGGCGCCTGCTTTTCGTAGGGATTGCCGGCCCATTCGACGGTCTGCACCAGCTCCGGACGGAACCACAGCAGGTAGTGCTGGTGGATGCGCGAGATCGGCAGCGCCAGCAGGCCGCTGGCGGCGTGCGTGAGATCGGCGCCCGGCGCATACACGCCGGACAGGTGGTTGGTGTGGAACAGCTCGGTATGACCGTGCACGGCGAGCCAGGTCGACAGCGCGCGGATCGCTTCGTGGCCGGGCGTGTCGCCATATGTCAGGATGCGGTCGTCGACCACGAGCGCCACGCCGCCGGCGCGCGCGAAACGCAGCAGTTCGGGGAATACGCCGCTGAGGTTGTCGATGAAGTCGGCGCTCTTGGTCAGGTGTCCCAGCATCTCGACCATGATGCGCCGCACGTCGAGGCGGAACTGCAGCTCGGCGCCGTCCTCGCGTGTCTCGATGCACAGCGCGAGGATCTGGCCCAGCTGCTCGCAGGCGTTACGCTTCTCGACCGACACCTGGCAGGGCGTGGCGTTGTGGCAGGAGATCAGGCCCCACAGCTTGCCCTTGACGATCAGCGACACCGACATCGAGGCCAGCGTGCCCATGTTGCGCATGTATTGCAGGTGGACCGGGGAGACGCTGCGCAGGGCCGCGAACGACAGGTCGTTGCGCTTGCCGGTGGCCGGGTTGACGCCCGGGAGCAACGGCGCCGGCTCGTAGTCGGCGTCCTGGATCAGGCGGATCGGCGACAATGTGTACAGCTCGCGCGCCTGGGCCGGGATGTCGCTGGACGGGAACGACTGGCCCATGTATGAATCGTAGTCGGCCGCCTTGGACTCGGCCACCACGCGGCCATGGCCGCTGGGATCGAACTGGTAGACCATCACGCGGCCGTAGCCGGTCACCGAGCGCACGTGGCGCGCGGCCAGGTCGGTCAGGGCGGGGATCGAGGCGTGGTCGTTGACCCGCGCCAGGAAGTCGCTGATCAACGGGTACAAATAGCGGAAGTCGGCCGGCTGCGCGCGGTCGACCGCTTCGAACTCGGCGATCACCAGGTCGTCCCAGGCATGGGCCAGCACGTCGAAATGGCGGCCGTTGGGCAGCGTGACGGCGCCCAGGTAGGACGGCCGCTGGCCCAGGGCGCCGCCGCCCAGATCCAGCGCCAGGCGTTCGGCCGCCGCCACGCCGACCGCATTGGCCAGCCGCAGCCCGATGGCGGCCTGCGCATCGACGCCGCTCCAGCGCTCGAGGTTGGCGCTGGCCTGCAGCACCTCGAGCGCCGGCGACAGCGTCAGCATGAAGCCGTGCGGCTGGATGCTGCCGGGCGTGCGGATCGGTTCCTTCTCGCAGCCGGAGATGTCGAGGTGGTCGGGAAGTGCCTGGGTCATGGTGCGATGAGAGACGAGCGGAGGACAGTCCTTATTGTAGCGCGAAAGTGGTAGGGTTTTTGACAGGCGAACCGTCATTTCCCCGCACTGGCGGGCCGTTCTGTCACAAAGGGCGTCATTTGGCGCCCCGAACCTTCGCACGTGCCCATACAGTCGCGTGGCATACTGCGCTATAGCGGATGTATGATAGACAAATTCATCCGACCAGCAGACAGGAAGCCGTACCTCCACCATGGACACCTCTCTACCCGTCAAGCAGGCGCTGACCGACGAGCAGCGCTTCCAGTACCTGATCTCCGGCATCAGCGACTACGCGATCTACATGCTCGATCCGCAGGGCTACGTCAACAGCTGGAACGCCGGCGCCCAGCGCTTCAAGGGCTACCTCCAGGACGAGATCCTGCAGCAGCATTTCTCCCGTTTCTATACGCCCGAGGACCGGGCCAGCGGCCTGCCGGCCCATGCGCTGGCCCATGCGCTGGAACACGGCCGCTATGAGTCCGAAGGCTGGCGCGTGCGCAAGGACGGCGGCCGTTTCTGGGCCCACGTGGTGATCGATGCGATCCGCGACGAGCATGGCGTGCTGCTTGGCTTCGCCAAGATCACCCGCGACGTCACCGAGAAGAAGCAGGCCGAAGATGCGCTGCGCGAGAGCGAACAGCGCTTCCGCCTGCTGGTGCAGGGCGTGACCGACTATGCGCTCTATATGCTCACGCCCGAGGGCATGGTGTCGAACTGGAACCTGGGCGCCGAGCGCATCAAGGGCTACAGCTACGACGACATCGTCGGCCACCATTTTTCGCGCTTCTACACCGACGAGGACCGCCGGCGCGGCCTGCCGGCGCGAACGCTAACTACCGCCGGCGAGGTCGGACGCTACGAGGCCGAAGGCTGGCGCGTGCGCAAGGACGGTACCCGGTTCTGGGCCAATGTCGTGATCGACGCCATCCGCGGGGACGACGGGCGCCTGCTCGGCTACGCCAAGATCACGCGCGACCTGACCGAGAAGAAGGCAGCCGCCGAGGCGCTCGATAAAGCCCAGGCGGCGCTGTTCCAGGCCCAGAAGATGGAATCGATCGGCCAGCTCACGGGCGGCGTCGCGCACGACTTCAACAACCTGCTGTCGGTGATCTCGAGCGGCCTCGAGGTGCTGAGCATGCAGCGCAATCCGGGCGCCGACGCCAAGACGCTCGACAGCATGCGGCGCGCGATCGACCGCGGCGCCACGCTCACCCAGCAATTGCTGGCCTTCGCGCGCCAGCAGCCGCTGGAGCCCGAGACGCGCAACGTCAACCGCATCATCAGCGGTTTCGAGTCGGTGCTGCGGCGCGCCGCCAATTCGTCGATCGACTTCGTGCTCAAGCTCGACGCCACGGCGCCGAACGCCGTGATCGACGCCGCGCGGCTGGAGTCGGCGGTGTTGAACCTGGTGGTCAATGCGCGCGACGCCATGCCGGGAGGCGGACGGATCGTGGTGGAAACGGCCAACGTGGCGCTGGCCGAGGGCGAGCACCCGTCGCTGGCGGCCGGCCACTATGTGCGCCTGAGCGTGAGCGATACCGGCACCGGCATGACGCCAGAGACCATCGCGCGCGCCTTCGAGCCGTTCTTCACCACCAAGGAAGTCGGCAAGGGCACAGGACTCGGGCTGTCGCAGGTGTACGGCTTCATCAAGCAGTCGGGCGGCGAAGTGACCATCGAAAGCATGATGGGTGAAGGCACCAGCATCATCATCTGGCTGCCGGCCGTGACGTCGCATGCGCATGACCTGATGGAAGTCGAGACCGAGACCGTGCTGATCGTCGAGGACGAGCCGGATTTGCTCGACGTCGCTTCGTCGCTGTTCCTGAGCATGGGGTACGACGTGATGACGGCCGCCAGCGGCATCGACGCCCTCCATCTGCTTGCCACCCGCGATGTCGATATCCTGTTTACCGACGTGGTGATGCCGAACGGGATGAACGGCATCGAACTGGCGGCTTATACGCGCAACAACTACCCGAACGTGAAGGTAATGCTGGCCTCCGGGTATCCGCAGCCGGCGTTGAAGCTCGATCGCTCGCTCTTGGGAGAGTTTGCGTTTGTCAGCAAGCCGTATCGCTTGTCGGACCTGGCGCGCAGCCTGCGTAGCGCGCATTGACCCACCTGCCGTGGGTCGCAAACAACCCTCTACGCGGCAACGACCGGCCTGATGCATGCCTGGCGACTTATGGCTGGCGAAGCCCTCACTGCATGCTGCGCGCCCGGCCGACTCCCTGCCGCAGGCGCTGGAAGCCAGCCTGCGGGTGGCCGACCTGGTGATCTGCCAGACCGGTTGCCTGGGCCATGGCGACTACTGGCGCGTGCAGGACCACTGCAGGCGCAGCGGCAGGCTGTGCATGCTGGCCGACCAGCCCGACCGCGTGCATATCGTTCGCACCGAAAGCCTCGCGGGCAGCTTCGAGGACGGACCCGAGGGCGGACTCGAGGACGGCCCTACAGCGCAAAGATGATGTCGCTGACCTGCTCATAGAGCTTGTCGGCCGACGGCCCCTGGTTGGGCCAGTTCAGGATGTCGAAGTGGTCGTAGCCCTTGTAGTTGCCCAGGAAATTCCAGGCGCCGCGCACGGCGCGGCCGTCGTAGTCGCGCGCCGGGTGGCCGCTCGGGGCGCGCATGCTGATCGTGTTGACCACGCCGTCATTCGAGAACCAGTCCCGGTCGATGCGCACGCGGTTGGGCAGGTCGAGGGTGTAGCTGCCCATGCCGCGCTGCGCCACCGAGGGCACGATCCACTCGCCGGCAAAGGGTTTGAAATAAGGGATCATGTCGGTGCGCGCATACTGGAATAACGTGGTCTGCACCGGCGCGATCACGCGGTCGGTGCCGTTGCAGCACCAGGCGCCGCCTTCGGTGGCCACCGTGCCGACCGAAAAATAATAGATATGCGGCGAAGTGCGCGCCCACAGATTGAATTCGCGGGCGCCGTCCGGCGCCAGTTCCCAGCCCGCGACCCGGTGGCCGAGCAGGTCGCGCAGCGGCAGGCGTACGCCCGGCAGGACGTTGAACACGGCATCGGTCAGCGTGGTGCCGTCGTGCGGCGCCGAGATCGTGGTCACGCTGCGGATCCAGCCGACCTTGCCGCCCTTGAACAGTTCGCCGTCGCCCTGGTCGTGGCTTGACCCGTGTTCCAGCAATTCGACCAGGGCCCGGATCGTGGTGCCGCCCTGGCTGTGCCCGATCAGGTGGATCGGGTGGTCCTGGTCCCAGGCCGGATACAGGGCCAGCGGATAATCCTGCGGATTGTCGCGCGGATCGGCGGCCCAGCACTTGCCGGGCGGCTTCTGGACCTGGCCCGGCTGGCCGTGGTCGCGCACGTGCGCCTTGCCGTAGTCGACGCAGCCGCCCTTGATCTGCGCGTAGAGGTCGGCGGCGCGGTCCCAGTTGGAGGAAATGGGGCCGACCGCCGCCGCGAACACCGCGCGCGGGCCGCGGTAGATCTGCATCTGCGAGGCGATGTCGCCGTAGCCGCCCCAATAGTTGAAGCCGCTGTGCTGGAATTCCTCGGGCCCGAAGCCGAGGAAGCCGTGGACCAGGATGACGGGATGGTTATTGGCCGCGCGGCAGGCAGGGGCGGCAAGCATGCCGAACGCGGTCAGCACGGCGGCGCAGGCGTGGATGATGCGGACCATCTGGGCTTCTCCGGTAAATGCGTCACGCACATTGTCGGAGGTCGGACGCCGGTCCGGTTTGCGCTGCATCGTACCGCAGTGCAGCAACTGAAATTCGCGCAAGGGAACATGCGCACGCCGCTTGACAGCGGCGTGTCATATTTGTTGTTCTTACCGCACCGTGGTGCTGCCGACCGAGGTGGTCGGATCCGAGCTCACGGCCGTCGCCGTGGCCGACACCGCGCCCGGTACCGGCCCGTTCGAGGCGGTGACGGCGGCTTTCTCGGCCTGGTCCAGGCGGGGGTCGGTCCACACCACGTAGTCGTCGACCGAGTACAGGCGGCACGGATCGCGGCTCTTGGCCGAGCAGGTGGCCAGCGCGCGGCCTTCCGGGTCTTCGCCTTCCTCGGCCCAGGTCCAGCCGCCGCTCGGCGATACGGCGAAGGCGCGCGGCGTCATCTTGGTCAGGTATTCGCGGTAGGCGCGGCGGCCGTGCTCGGACAAGAAGGGCACGGCGGCGGCGTCGTCGACCTGGGCGAAGTCGGTGCGCGCCGGGCTCGGCGGAGCGGGGACGTCGACCACGACCGCGGTCGGCATGCCGATCTCTTTCAAGAAGCGTTCCGTATCTTCCAGCCACACTTTCTCGCCATCGCGGCTGGCCAGCATGCCGTGGGCATCGCGCTTGAACGACGGGAACTCGACCAGGCGGCCGCGGCCGCCGGCCTGGACGTAGGAGGCATGCATGCGTCCCGCCAGTTCCGGGCCGAACAGCGAATCGTTCTGGCCATACATCCACAGGCTCGGCACCTTGGCCTTGGCGCCATACTCGGCGAAGGCCGACACCAGCTGCGAGCGCCAGGCGCAGCGGTCGCTGTCGTCGCGCAGGCCGCCGGCGAAGTTGATCAGGCCGCGCACGCCGGGCAGCGGCTCGGTGCCGAGGGCGATCGTGGCCAGGCCGCCATACGACTGGCCGGCCACCACCATGCGTTCGCCGTCGACCCACGGCTGCTGGCGCGCGTAGTCCAGGGTCGAGCGGATGTCTTCGGCCTGGGTATAGCCGTTGGCCGTCATGTCGCAGCCGTGGTCGCGGTAGCGGCCGCCGGAATTCGAGAAGCCCTGGCGCATCGGCACCATCACCGCATAGCCGCGCTTCACGAAGGCGCTGGCCATATGGTAGAAGCGGTCGCGCGCCTGCAGGCTGGGACGGCCGGGATCCTTGCCATGGTTGATGACGATCAGAGGGAAGGGGCCGGGACCGTTCGGCTGGAACACGGTGGTCTCGAGCGTGACGCCGCCGTCGCCGGCCGGCACCTGGACGATGTGCTCGTTCATGCGGTAATCGAGCTGCGCGATGTCGGCGCTGGCCGGCAGTTCTTCAAGGTGCGCGAGGACGGGCAGCATGGCCAGCGCGGCGATCGAAACGGAGAGCAGGCTACGGAAAGACAAGGTTCTCGGCATGGACGACTCTGGAATTACGTGTATGCGTAAATACTGCCTTGCGGAATGATTTCCGCAAGGCATAAACGAGTCTAGGTCGAGAAAATCTTTAGGGCAATATCCGGTTGACAGGTTCCGACACTAAATTTTTGCGTGTGGTGAAAGTGACATCCGACGTGTTTTTTGCTGAAGGAGTATCATCGCGGGCCTGACTGTTCCAGGAAATGACGGATGAGCAAGTACGCGCCGCGCGAGTGGGCCCCAGACGAAAAGCCGATGATGCCCGGCTCGCCGTCGACTCCTGCCCATGCGACACCGCTGCGTTTCGCCTACCTGTTCGTCGGCGTCCTGATCACGATCACCGGCGGCCTCGGCAATGCGCTGGTCACCGTTAACCTGGTCCACCTGCAAGGCGTGCTGGGCGCCTATTCCACCGAGACCACCTGGCTGCCGGCCGCCTTTGTCATGGCCAATGCATCCATGAACCTGTTGCTCGTGAAATTCCGGCAACAGTTTGGCCTGCGCCTGTTCACCGAGATCTTCCTGGTGCTGTATGCGCTGGTCACCTTCGCCCACCTGTTCGTCAACGATCTGGCCTCGGCCGTCGCGGTGCGCGCCGCCCATGGCATGCTGGCGGCGGCGGTATCGCCACTGGGCCTGTACTACATCCTGCAGGGCTTCAAGAAGGAATGGCGCCTGCGCGGCGTGGCGCTGGCGATGGGCGCGGCCCAGATGGCGCTGCCGCTGGCCTACATCTTTTCCAACGACCTGCTGCAGATCGCCGAATGGCGCGGGCTGTACCTGTTCGAGCTGGGCCTGGCCCTGGTGTCGCTGGGCGCCGTGCTGCTGCTCAAGCTGCCACCGGGCGACCACATCAAGGCCTTCCGTCCCACCGATTTCGTCACCTTCGCCCTGTTCGCGCCCGGCATGGCGCTGCTGTGCGCGGCGATCAGCTTCGGCCGCGTGGAGTGGTGGTTCGAGCGCGCCTGGATCGGGGTGGCGCTGGCGGCGGCGATCGTGCTGCTGGCGGCGGCCCTGTGCGTCGAGCACAACCGCGCCAATCCGCTCCTGAACCTGCGCTGGCTGGCCAGCGGCAATATCGTGCGGCTGGCGCTGGCCATGCTGCTGGTGCGCATCGTGCTGTCTGAACAAAGCGTGGGGGCGGTCGGCTTCCTGCGCGCCGTGGGACTGGACAACGACCAGTTGCAGACCTTGTACGCGATCGTGCTGGCCGCCACGATCGCCGGGATCGTGGTGTCGGCGCTGACGATCAACGTGAACCACCTGGTGGCGCCGCAGGTGATCGCGCTCCTGTGCATGGCGCTCGGCGCCTGGATCGACGCCCACGCCAGCAACCAGACGCGGCTGGAACAGATGTACCTGAGCCAGAGCCTGCTCGCCTTCGGCGGTACCTTGTTCCTCGGGCCGCTGGTGGTGTCGCTGCTTGGCTCGGTGATTCCGAATCCGCACAACCTGATCAGCTTCTCGGTGCTGTTCGGCCTGACCCAGAACCTGGGCAGCCTGCTGGGTTCGAGCCTGGTCGGCACCTTCCAGGTGATCCGCGAAAAATACCATTCCTCGCTCATTGTCGAGGGCCTCAGCAGCCTGGATCCGCTGGTGGCTGGCCGCGTCCAGTCCGGCGCCGCCGCGGCCGGACGCCTGCTGGCCGACCCGGCCGCCGCCACGCGCCAGAGCCTGCAGTCGTTGTCAGGCACCGCGACCCGCGAAGCCAATATCCTCGCCTATAACGACGTGTTCCTGGTGCTGGCCATCCTGGCCGCCGGGAGCGCGACCTGGATCTTCCTGCATGCCGTGTGGCTGCATTACTTCCCGGCCGTGAAGGCGGCGCCAGCGCCAAAGCCCGGGACCCCACCTCCACCCGACCCTGTGACCGACTGATATGCCAGAACCATCTTCCGTTCCTCCCCGTTCGCGCCGCATCCTGCTGAGCGCACTTGCATTCGGCGCCATCGCCGCCGCCGGCGTCCTCATCGTCCTGTACGCCTGGAACCTGCCGCCGTTCCACAGCACCCTGCAAAGCACCGAGAACGCGCTGGTGCGCGGGCAGGTGACGATCATCAGTCCGCAACTGAGCGGCTACGTGGTCGAGGTGCGGGTGCAGGATTTCCAGATGGTCAGGAAGGGCGAGCTGCTGATGCGCATCGACGAGCGCATCCCGACCCAGCGCCTGGCGCAGGCGCGCGCCGAGCTGGCCAACCGCGAGGCGGCCCTGGCCAATTTCACGCAAAGCCAGTCCAGCGCGCGCGCGACGATCGCGCAAAACCAGGCGCTGCTGGCGTCGAACGAGGCGCAGGCGCGGCGCGCGCAAGCCGACCTGCGCCGCGTGGAAGAGCTGGCGGCCGACGGTTCGCTGTCGGCGCGCGAACTCGACGCCGCGCGCGCCGCGCAGGCGCAGGCCGCTGCCAGCCGCGACCAGTCGCGCGCCGCGCTCGAGATCGCGCGCCAGAACCTGCGCTCGGTCGACGTCAACCGCGCCGCGCTCGAGGCGGCGGTCGCGAACGCCGAAGCGGCGGTGAAGCTGGCCGAGATCGACATCGCCAATACCCGGATCACCGCGCCGCGCGACGGCCAGCTGGGCCAGGTGACGGTGCGCCAGGGCGCCTACGTGAACGCCGGCGCGCAACTGACGGCCCTGGTGCCGGACACGATGTGGGTGATCGCGAACATGAAGGAAACGCAGATGGCAAATGTCGCTGTGGGCCAGCCGGTGACCTTCAGCGTCGACGCCCTCGGCAATGCGCGACTGCGCGGCCGCGTCGAACGCATCTCGCCGGCGACCGGCTCGGAGTTCTCGGTGATCGCGCCCGATAACGCCACCGGCAATTTCGTCAAGATCGCCCAGCGTATCCCGGTGCGGATCAGCATCGATCCGAACCAGCCGCTGGCCCGGCGCCTGCGGCCGGGCATGTCGGTGGTGACCACGATCGATACGGCGCAAGCCGGAGCTGCGCGGTGAGCCGGGGTTCGTTCGTTCTGGCGCCGCTGCCATTGCTGTTGGCGGCGTGCGCGATGGCGCCGCAGCCGGCGCCGGAGGCGTCGCTGACGGTTCCCCCGGGCTGGCGCACGGCCGGCGTGGGCACAAGCGCCGCGATCGACCGCGACTGGTGGCGCGCCTTTGGCGACCCTGTGCTCGATACGCTGGTACGGCGCGCGCTCGACAATAACGGCGACCTCCAGATCGCACGCTCCCGCCTGCAGGAATACCAGGCGCGCATTCGCGTGGCCGCCAGCGCGCGGCTGCCGGCCTTGAACCTGTCGCTGGGGCCGACACGCGCGCGCGCCATCGGACCATTGGGCGAGCCGGTCGAGACCACCTCGATCGTCGGCGCGGTGCAGGCGAGTTACGAGCTGGACCTGTTCGGCCGCATTGCCGGCGGCGTGGAGGCGGCGCGTTTCGAATCGCTGTCGCAGGAGGCGGCGCTGGAGGCCACGGCGCTGGCGGTAGCGGCGAACACGGCGTCCGGCTACCTGAATCTGCTGGGCCTGGATGCCCAGCTGGCGCTGGCACGGGCGACGCTCGAATCGCGCGAGCGCTCGTTCGAACTTGCGCGCCACCAGTTCGAAGTGGGCTACAGCTCGCGCCTGGAGATGTCGCAGGCCGAGGCCGAGCTGCACGCGACCGCCGCCGCCGTGCCGCAACTGGAACGCCAGATCGCGCTGCAGGAGCAGGCGCTGAACGTGCTGCTCGGCGCCAGTCCCGGTCCAGTGGCGCGTGGGGCCGAGTTGACGGCGCTGCGCGAGCCGCGACCCGCGCCGGGCCTGCCATCCGAACTGCTGCGGCGGCGTCCCGACATCGCCCAGGCCGAGCGCCTGGTGGCGGCCAGCGATGCGAGCCTGGCGGTGGCGCGCGACCAGCTGCTGCCGTCGATCCGCCTGACGGCATCGCTCGGCGCACAGGGGCGCAGCCTGTCGCAGCTGCTGCGCTCGCCCACCGAGTTGTGGAGCATCGGCGGCAGCGTGCTGGCGCCGCTGTTCGATGCCGGGCGGCTGCGGGCGCAGGCCGAGATCGCGGGCACGGTGCGCGACCGCGCGGTGTACACATATGAAGCGGTGGTGCGCTCGGCCTTTGCCGAGACCGAGAACGCACTGGCCTCGGTCGACGGCTTGCGGCGGCAACTGGTGGAAGCCGAGGCGCGGCGGGTCGCAGCGGGCGAGGTGCTGCGGGTGGCGCGCAACCGCTATCGCAACGGCTATGCGTCCTATCTCGAAGAACTCGACGCGCAGCGCACCGCGTTCAATGCCGACCTGAATGCGCTGCAGCTGCGTACCAGCCTGCTGGCGGCGCACGTCGACCTGTACCGCGCGCTGGGCGGCGGATGGACGCCGGCGCCGTGAGCAGATGCCACGTCGTCCCCGCGAAGGCCGGCGCCCCGGTCCTTCGATCCAACATCGGGACCGGTTTGTCATGAAGCGCCCGACCTGCCCGACCTGCCTGCGCGCGCAATCGGCCTGCATCTGCCACTGGATCGCGCGCGTGCAATCCCGAGCCGGCTTGCTGGTGCTGCAGCATCCGCTGGAAGTGGGCAACGCCAAGAACAGCGCGCGGCTGCTGCACCTGAGCGTGGCGGGCAGCAGCCTGGCCGTCGGCGAGACCTTTGCGCCGGACGCACTGGACGAACTGCTGCATGCGGATGGGCGGGTGCCGGTGCTGCTGTACCCGGAGACGGCGGGGGACCAGAACCTGCCATTGGCGCCGCCCTTGCCGGACTTGCCTGCCGACCGGGTGCGGCTGGTGGTACTGGACGCCACCTGGCGCAAGAGCCGCAAGATGCTGTACCTGAATTCCGGTTTGCAAAAATTGCCACGGCTGGCATTGACGGACGTGGCGCCATCAAACTACCGCATCCGCAAGGCCCATGCCCCGCATCAGCTGTCGAGCCTGGAAGCGGCGGCCCAGGCGCTGGCCCAGCTGGAAGGGAGTGGCGAACGGTTCCGGCCGCTATTGGAAGCCTTCGACGGGTTCGTTTCGCAACAGGCATCGTACGCGCGCGCTTGAATTCGGCATCGGGGCGGCGTAATATACTGTATAAACATACAGTATTGGAGCGTCTTGTGGCCATGATCGATCTTCCAGCTCTGCGCGAACCGTTCGACGACGGGCACATTGCCCTTGCGCCAGCCGCGCCGCCGCTCGCGCGCAAGGGCCGAGGTGCGGTATCGAACCTGCAAGGCCGCTACGAGGTCAATGGCCGCGAGCGCTTCGACGATGGCTGGGCGGTCGACGACGAAGGGGGACCAACGGCTTTCAGGACGGTCGTCACCGACGAGATCGCCAAGAGCATCCTGTCGCGCAATACCTCACCCGACATACCGTTCAGCGTCTCGCTGAATCCCTATCGCGGCTGCGAGCACGGCTGCATCTATTGCTTCGCGCGGCCCACGCACAGCTACCTCGGCCTGTCGCCCGGGCTCGATTTCGAGAGCCGCCTGTTCGCCAAGGTCAACGCGCCCGAGCTGTTGCGGCGCGAACTGGCCAAGCCTGGCTACGTCCCCGAGCACATCGCCATCGGCGTCAACACCGACGCCTATCAGCCGTGCGAGCGCGAGCGCAAGCTGACGCGCGCGGTGCTCGAGGTGCTGTCCGAGTGCCGCCATCCGGCCGGGCTGATCACCAAGTCCTCGCTGATCGAACGCGATATCGACATCCTGGCGCCGATGGCGCAAAAGGGTCTTGCTTGCGCGGCCATCACGCTTACCACGCTCGACGCCGAGATCTCGCGCACGCTGGAACCACGCGCGGCGGCGCCGATGCGGCGCTTGCGTACCATCCGCACGCTGACCGAGGCCGGCATTCCGGTGAGCGTCAGCGTGGCGCCGATCATCCCGTTCGTGACCGAGCCCGAGATCGAACGCATCCTCGACGCGGCGCGCGACGCCGGCGCGGTCGGCGCCCACTACACGGTGCTGCGCCTGCCGCATGAGGTGAATCCCCTGTTCCAAGAATGGCTGCAGGCCCACTTCCCGGACCGCGCGCAGCGGGTGATGAACCGGATCCGCGAGATGCGTGGCGGAAAGGACTACGACAGCGACTTCGCGACCCGCATGAAAGGCGAGGGCGTCTGGGCCGACCTCATCCGGCAGCGCTTCGAGAAGGCGTCCGGGCGGCTGGGGTTCTCGGATTTGCGCGGGCGCTTCGGGCGCCTCGACAGTTCGCAGTTCAGGCGACCGCTGGTGGTGCCGCAGGCGCCGGGCCGGCAAAACGCGAAAGGAGCCGGCCAGCTGGATTTATTCTAAGATGCGATATTGATGTGCACGGCTGGCCCAGGACGCCTGGCCCCGGCTTACAATGCCGTCCCATCGCACTCTTCGAGATCCTATGGCCACGTCAGTTCCACCAGCGCAGAGCGGTTATCCAGCGAGTCCCGTCAAGCCGGGCGGTTCAGTGTTCTCGATAGAGCATGGTCTGCAGGCAGCAGGCGTTGGCAAATTCCAGTACCGCATCTTCACGATCTTCGGTCTGGTCTGGCTGGCCGACGCCATGCAGGTGCTGTCGATCGGCTTTTCCGCGCCGTCGATCGCCAAGACCTTCGGCTTGAGCATGCCGCAAGCCCTGCAGACCGGGACGCTGTTCTTCGTCGGCATGCTGATCGGCGCCTTCGTGTTCGGCCGCCTGGCGGACAAGATCGGACGGCGCCCGGTGCTGATGCTGGCGGTAGTGATCGACGCCTGCTTCGGCGTGGCGTCCGCCTTCGCGCCCGACTTCGCCTGGCTGCTGGTGCTGCGCTTCCTGACCGGCATCGGCGTCGGCGCCACCCTGCCGGTCGACTACACGATGATGGCCGAGTTCCTGCCCAGCGACCGACGCGGCCGCTGGCTGGTGCTGCTCGAGTCGTTCTGGGCGCTCGGCACGATCTGCCTGGCCGTGCTGGCGCTGTGGGCGGTGCAGTGGGGCGACGACGCCTGGCGCCTCATCTTCTTCGTCACCGGATTGCCGGCCCTGGTGGGCGTGTTCCTGCGTTTTTATATTCCCGAGTCACCGATGTACCTGCACCGCAGCGGCAAACCGGACCAGGCGCGCGCGGTGCTGGCGCGGGTGGCCAGGACCAATGGCCGCGATGTCACCATCCCGGCGCTGCAGGCTGAACGCCGGCAGGCCACCTCGCTGTCCTCGCTGTTCAGGGACGGCCTGCGTCGCCGCAGCATCGCGCTGTTTGTCGCGTGGGCGCTGATCTCGATCGCCTATTACGGCGTGTTCGTCTACCTGCCGATCCGCCTGGGCGCCGAAGGTTTCGGCTTCATGCGCGGCCAGGAATTCCTGATCGTGCTGGCGCTGGTCCAGTTGCCGGGGTTCGCCCTGGCCGCCTATGGCGTCGAGCGCTGGGGGCGCAAGCCGACCCTGGTCGGCTTCCTGTTATTGAGCAGCGTCGGCTGCCTTGGCTACAGCCTGGGCAGTTCGACCGCACTGGTGGTGGGTTCGACGCTGCTGATGAGTTTCGCGCTGCTCGGGACCTGGGGCGCCCTGTATGCGTTCACGCCCGAGGTCTATCCGACACGGCTGCGCGCCAGCGGCATGGGCATGGCCGGCGCCGTCGCGCGTTTCGGCGGCCTGTTCGCGCCGGCGATCGTCGCGCCGGTGATGGCGACGCACTTCACGCTGGCGCTGGTAATGCTGTCGAGCTTCCTGCTGGTGGGGGCGGTGGCGATCCTGTGTGTCGACACCGAGTCGCGCCGGCGGGCGCTGGATTAATGATCGTCTTGATGAACTGAGGTAAAGAGGTGAAGCAGATGCAAGCGCAGCAGCAGGATCTTGCGATGATTGTTTTCGTCGGGGCCGAGTCGACCGGCAAATCAACCCTGGCCCGGCTTCTGGCGCAGCGACTGGACGCCGGCTTCGTGCCCGAGATCGGCCGCTTCATCTGGGAAGAAAAGCAGGGCCGGCTCAGCGCCGACGACTATGTCGAGATTGCCGAGCGGCACCGCGAGGCCGAAGCCGCCGCGCTGGAGCGCGCGGCCGGTCCCTATGTGTTCGTCGACACCAACGCGCTCACCACGCTGCTGCTCGGCCTGTGCTTCGGCCAGGTTACCGAACCGGTCCCGCCCGCGCTGCTGCGCTACGCCGACGATTGCCGCACCCGCTACCTGCACCATTTCGTGTGCGCCGACGACATCCCATATGAAGAAGAACCCGGCGTGCGCGAAAGCGCCGACTGGCGCACGCATGTCCAGCGCCTGGTGCTCGACGACCTCGACCGCCGCGATATCGCGTACACGGTATTGACGGGCACGCTCGAACAGCGCGCCGCGCAGGTGATGGCCGTCCTGTCGCCGGTCGGGCAGGACGAGCAGATTACGCGCGCAGCTGCGTAAGGCCCGCATCGCCAAAATCGGCCAGGTGCCGCTCGAGCGCGAATACGTGCGGATCGGGCTTGCCGAGTTCGCGCAAGGCATGGGCCAGGCCCAGCAAATATTCGCTGTTCGGGCCGCTTGGGCCCCGCGCCGTGGCGATCTGGCGCGCGATATCGCGCTCGTCGGCCGGGCCGAGATAGGCCTGGTTCTCGTGCGTGGCGATATAGACGATCCCTTCATCGCTGCCGCCGTCGTCGAAATGCATCTCGGTCGCCAGGCGCAGGTAGCCGTTCTTTTCGCGGTGGTCGAGGTGGGCGAATTCTTCGGGTGTCACCAGGTAGGCCATGCCATGGCACCGCGCGCCGGCATCGGGCACCAGGGTCACGACGCGTCCCGGCGCCGTCTCGGTGCCGCGGTGGTCGTGCGAGCCTTGCCAGAAGCGCCGCGACCAGCCGCCGATATAGGCCGGGCGCCGGTCGAGGTAGGGAAAGTCGGCCTTGAAAATCAGCGAACCGTAGCCGAACAGCCACACGCTCTCGTGGCCGTCGAACCTGTTCATCCGCTGGTTGATCGCGATCGTGTCGTGGGACATCGTAAAGTCATGCAATGGAAATGATGCTGCCTATTGTAGCGCGGCGCCCACCATCAGCCTTGCGACCCTTTTACATATCCAAACAAGAAATTGATATAACTCTCGGCCGCCGGCGATAGCGAGCGGCTGGGGCGCGTATAGATGAAAAAGCGCCGCGTGAGCACCGGTTCATCCAGCGGCCGCAATACCAGGCCATGCAGCTTCACCAGCGGTTCGGCATATGGCAGGCATACGGTCACCCCGAGCCCGGCGCTGACCATCGCCAGCGCCGTCGTCATGAACGTCACCTCGTGCGCCGGCTTGATGGGCGTCTCGCGCAGCGACGCATGCATATCGTCGAGCAGCCGTTCCGTGAACTGGCCCTGCAGCGAAATGAAGGGGTGGTGCGCCACGTCGCGCCAGCTCAGGCGCGGCATCGTCGCCAGCGGATGATCCCGCGGACACACCAGCGAAAACGGCATCTCGAACAAGGTGCGCGCCTCCAGCGCCGGCGCCGGCACGCGCTCGGGGCCGATGCCGATATCGGCCTCGCCGGACACGACGCGCGCGATCACGCCCTCGACCTCGGTATCGCTCAGGCGGATTTCGATCGCCGGATGGTCGAGACGGTAGGCCGCGATCGCCTGCGGCAGCAGGGTGCACGACATCAGCTGCGGCGCGGCAATGCGTACCAGCCCTTTCTTGAGCTGCGTATGAGCGGCCACGTTAGCCAGCGCACCGTCCAGGTCATCGATCATCTGGCTAAATAGCGGGAACAGTTCGCGGCCGATATCAGTCAGGTTGATCCGGCGCGTGCTGCGGTCGACCACGCGCGCCCCGAGGGTCTGTTCGAGTTCCTTGATCAGCCCGGACAGCGCCGACTGCGTCACATGGATCGCCTGCGCCGCGAGCGTGAAATTGCCGGTCTTGGCAAGGGCGACGAAGGCGCGCATCTGGCGCAGGGTGGGATTCATGAGAAAACCTGATAAATCGGGTTGAAAATACCGTTTGTATGATAGTCGGTTTTCGTCTGTAATGGTGGCTACTCAGCAATATCGAAGGAAACGCCCATGAAACTCGCCACCCTCAAATCCGGCGGCCGCGACGGCTCCCTGGTCGTCGTCAGCCGCGACCTGGTTACCTGTCAAGCCGTGCCCGACATCGCGCGCACCATGCAAGCCGCGCTGGACGACTGGGATGCGGTCGCGCCGCGCCTGCAGCAGGTCTACGACCAGCTCAACGACGGCAATGCCGACGCCGCCGAATCCTTCATCGAACAGGAATGCCACTCGCCGCTGCCGCGCGCCTATCAATGGGCGGACGGCTCGGCCTATATCAACCACGTCGAGCTGGTGCGCAAGGCGCGCAATGCCGAGGTGCCGGCGTCGTTCTATACCGATCCGCTGATGTACCAGGGCGGCGGCGATTCCTTCGTCGGACCGTGTGATCCGATCGCGGCCCTGTCCGAGGACTGGGGCATCGACCTCGAGGCCGAGGTGGCGGTGGTCACGGGCGACGTGCCGATGGGCGCCAGCGTCGAACGGGCGGCAAGCGCGATCCGCCTGGTCATGCTGGTCAACGACGTCTCGCTGCGCAACCTGATCCCGAACGAGCTGGCCAAGGGTTTCGGTTTCTACCAGTCCAAGCCGGCCAGCGCCTTTTCGCCGGTCGCCGTCACGCCGGACGAGCTGGGCGACGCCTGGCATGACAGCAAGCTGCACCTGCCGCTACTGGTCACGCTCAACGGCGCCGCCTTCGGCCGCCCGAACGCCGGCGAAGACATGACCTTCAGCTTCGCCCAACTGGTCGCGCATGCGGCCGCCACCCGCGAGCTGTGCGCCGGCAGCATCATCGGCTCGGGCACGGTGTCCAACAAGCAGGGAAGCCTGCACGGCTCGAGCGTGGAGAACGGCGGCGTCGGCTACTGCTGCCTGGCCGAGGTGCGCATGTATGAAACCATCGAGCAGGGCAAGCCGCAAACGCCGTTTTTGCGTTTCGGCGACACGGTGCGCATCGAAATGTTCGACGCCGGCGGCGCCAGCATCTTCGGGGCCATCGACCAGGAAGTCGCCCCGTATCGGCCAACTGCGCGGCAACCATCGCATGAGAGGCACTGATGAAGCTCTTTACCTACTTTCGCAGCTCGGCCGCTTACCGGGTACGCATTGCGCTCAACCTGAAGGGGATGGCGTATGACGCGATCCCCGTGCACCTGTTGAAGGACGGGGGGCAGCACCTGCAGGACGAGTACCGCAAGATCAACCCGAGCGGCCTGGTGCCATCGTTCCAGGACGACCGCATCACGCTCACCCAGTCGATGGCGATCATCGAATACCTCGAAGAGATCCATCCCGAACCGCCATTGCTGCCGAAGGACGCACCGGGCCGCGGGCGCGTGCGCGAGCTGGCCCAGATCATCGGCTGCGACATCCACCCGATCGACAACCTGCGCGTGCTGAACTACCTGGTCAAGCACCTGGGCTTGTCGGACCAGGCCAAGACCGAGTGGTACCGCCACTGGATCATCGAGGGCTTCCAGTCGCTCGAGGCGCACCTGGCGCGCGATCCGGGCGCCGGCCCGTTTTGCCACGGCGACCATCCGACCATCGCCGACTGCTACCTGGTGCCGCAGGTGTTCAATGCGCAGCGCTTCAATATCGATGTGTCGGCCTACCCGAACATCGACCGCATCAATTCGCTGTGCATCGAGCTGCCGGCGTTCAAGGCGGCGCATCCGTCGCACCAGCCGGATACCGAATAACGGCCGCGGCGCGCACATGTGGAGATTTTCTTTAGAAAGATTTTACATTCTTATATAAATTTATACATATTTACGACAAACAAGGTGGTGTTTCGTCAACTGTCAGGAGAAGCGTCAAGTTCAGAATTGATTTCCCAACATACAGAGAGGATAGATCATGAACTTGTCTACATTGATTCCTGCTTTAGCGCTTTCCCTGGTCACCGGCATCGCATCGGCCGCGCCGACCTCGTCCTTCGTCGATTTTTCACAAGGCGCAGCGGGCTGGGATGGCAACCTGCCCAAGGATGGACCGGTCGGCTCCTGGATCGATACCAGCCTGGGCAACGGTGCGCCGGCGCTGCGCAGCGTGAACGCGGCCTGGGGCATCGATTTCTTCAACCGCGGCAACCAGGACGTCCTGGGCGATTACAGCAAGCTCGGCAGCGTGACCATCGGCCTGGACGTCATCGCCAACTCGATCCGTTATCGCGGCGAGGAAGTCATGCGCAACCTCGTCGTCGAGCTGCGCGACTATGCCACCACGCCGGAGGACATGAATTTCACCAGCATCTGGTTCAACCTGGGCAGCATCGACTTCACGCAAGGGTGGCAGCACCTGTCGGTGACCATCGCCGATACGACCGCGTCCCTCCTGCCGTCGGGCTGGGGCGGGGCGCACATCCTGGGCGCGCAAGCGGGCCCGACCCTGCCGTCCGGTCGCACCTTCGCCGACGTGCTGGCAAATGTCGACGAACTGCGGTTCTCGACCTACGTCCCAGGCCAGGTGTATGACTACACCGAGTTCGACATCGCGATCGATAATATTCTTGTCCAGCCTGCCAGTGTGCCGGAACCGTCGACCCATGCCCTGATGCTGGGTGGCCTGGGGCTGCTGGGCTGGATGGCGCGCCGCAAGTCGCGCCGTTCCCGGATGGCCTGACCCGGGTTGCGGGCCTGGGCGCTGCATCCGGCCCAGGCCGGCGGACAGGACTGGCAGGGCGGGCTACAATCCGCCGTTATCCATCTGCCAGTCCGCCATGACCACGACCGCCATTCCCGTCCCGATCCTGCAAGCCCTCGACCTGGCCGACGCCTCCTGGCGTGGCATCCTTGAAGCCGGCCTCGACGCCGTCGCGCGCGCCAATCCGGGCTACCTGCCGGCGCTGGCCGTCGACGATTACCTGCCGACCGAACATCGCCTGTTTGCCGCTTTCGCCCAACCATTCGACAAGGTCCGCTACGTCCTCGTGGGCGAGGGACCCTACCCGCGCGCCGACAGCGCGACCGGCGTCTGCTTCATGGACGGCGCGGTAGGGGAGTTGTGGTGCGCGACCGGCCTGTCGAAGCCGGTCAACCGCGCGACCTCGCTGCGCAACTTCATGAAGATGCTGCTGGTCGCGGGCGGCCGCCTGCAGCCGGATGCGACCGGTGGCGCCGCGCTCGCGCCGATCGCGCAGGCGGCCAGGGACGACGGCTCGATCCAGACCCTGGCCGAGCTGCAGGACAACCTGCACGGCCATGGATTCCTGCTGCTGAACGCGGCGTTGGTGTTTCGCAAGCACGTTGCGCCGGTCATCGATGCGCGCGCCTGGCTCCCATTCCTGCAAACGGTATTGGCGGCGCTGGCTGAGCAGTCCACGCCGCCGACCCTGGTCTTGTGGGGCAAGATTGCCGAGCAACTGAAAAGGTTGCCCGAGACGGCAGCCTTCCCGCAGGCGCTGGCCGAGCATCCCTACAATCTGAGTTTCATCGGGCACCAGGGAATGCAGGAGCTGTTCGGTCCCATGGAGCTGTTGCGCAAACGGTAACGGCCGTTTTCAGGGGCTTCCAAGACAAGCCGCCGGCGATTTGCTATACTTGACTAAATCGTTCAACTAATCGGGTTTTTAGCCGGTCCCGCAAGAGGTGTTGCACAGTGGTGCGGGATAGTTGAACAAGAGGAATATTTTAACATTAACCGGGGTTGTAATGCGTCTGACCACCAAAGGCCGTTTTGCCGTTA
The DNA here is from genome assembly GCF_059685725.1 of Telluria sp. RT2P19. Lineage (NCBI taxonomy): Bacteria > Pseudomonadati > Pseudomonadota > Betaproteobacteria > Burkholderiales > Oxalobacteraceae > Telluria > Telluria sp. RT2P19. The sequence continues at coordinate 12,151 of NZ_JCASIL010000030.1, read as the reverse complement.
CCGCGATGATCGATCTTGCTATGCGTCAAGGCAATGGTCCCGTCACGCTGTCAGGCATCAGCCAGCGCCAGGCCATTTCGCTGTCCTACCTGGAGCAGCTGTTCGGCAAGCTGCGTCGCCACGAGATCGTCGAATCGATCCGCGGCCCGGGTGGCGGCTACAGCCTGGCCCGGCCCGCCGGCAAGGTGACTGTCGCCGACATCATCATCGCCGTCGACGAGCCGCTGGATGCGACCCAGTGCGGTGGCAAAGAAAATTGCCACGGCGCCCATACCGATGGCGCCCGCTGCATGACCCACGAACTGTGGACCACGCTGAACGAGAAAATGGTCGACTACCTCGATTCGGTCTCGTTGCAAGACCTGGTCGACCAGCAGCGGCAAAAAGAACAGAACGTCGTGCACGTGCACCGTGGCGCTCCCGCCACCGTCGGACAAGATTGAAGCTTACTGGAGTGAATTGATGAACGCGCCTTTGGACAAGAAAACCGAGCAGAGCTTCGCGACTGCGCCCCATTTCCCGATCTACCTGGACTACTCGGCCACCACGCCGGTCGATCCACGCGTCGCGGACGCCATGATCCCGTTCCTGCGCGAGCAGTTCGGCAACCCGGCGTCGCGCAGCCACGCCTATGGCTGGAGCGCCGAGGCCGCGGTCGAGGAAGCACGCCAGAACGTGGCCAATATGGTCGGCGCCGATCCGCGCGAGATCATCTGGACCTCGGGCGCGACCGAGAGCAACAACCTGGCCCTGAAGGGTGCGGCCCAGTTCTACAAGACCAAGGGCAAGCACATCATCACGGTCAAGACCGAACACAAATCGGTGCTCGACACCGTGCGCGAACTCGAGCGCGTGGGCTTCGACGCCACCTACCTCGAGCCGCAAGACAACGGCTTGATTACCGTCGAGCAGCTGCAGGCCGCGCTGCGTCCGGATACGATCCTGGTCTCGGTCATGCTGGTCAATAACGAGATCGGCGTGGTCCAGCCGATCGAAGAGCTGGCCGCGCTGTGCCGCTCGAAAGGCATCGTCTTCCACTGCGACGCCGCGCAAGCGGTCGGCAAGGTCCATATCGACCTCGAGAAATCGAAAGTCGACCTGATGACCTTCACCGCGCACAAGGTCTACGGCCCGAAAGGCGTCGGCGCCCTGTACGTGCGCCGCAAGCCGCGCGTGCGCCTCGAGGCGCAGATGCACGGCGGCGGCCACGAGCGCGGCCTGCGTTCGGGCACGCTGCCGACCCACCAGCTGGTGGGCATGGGCGAAGCCTTCCGCCTGGCGAAACAAGAGATGGAAAGCGAACTGGTCAAGGTGCGCGCGCTGCGCGACCGCCTGGCCAAGGGCCTGCTTGAGATCGAAGAGGTGTATATCAACGGCGACATGGACCACCGCGTGCCGCACAACCTGAACGTCTCGTTCAACTATGTCGAAGGCGAGTCGCTGATCATGGCGGTCAAGGACATCGCCGTGTCGTCCGGTTCGGCCTGCACCTCGGCCAGCCTGGAACCGTCGTACGTGCTGCGCGCCCTGGGCCGCAGCGACGAACTGGCGCACAGCTCGATCCGCTTCACCATCGGCCGTTTCACCACCGAAGAAGAGATCGACTTCGCCGTCGAGCTGCTCAAATCGAAGGTCGGCAAACTGCGCGAACTGTCGCCGCTGTGGGACATGTTCAAGGAAGGGATCGATCTCAATTCGATCCAATGGGCAGCCCACTAATTTAAGTACGCATTTACCCAATAAGGGAGCACTACCATGGCATATTCGGACAAAGTACTGGACCATTACGAAAACCCGCGCAACGTCGGCGCCTTCGACAAGGGCGATGACGCGGTCGGCACCGGCATGGTCGGCGCGCCAGCTTGCGGCGACGTCATGAAACTGCAGATCAAGGTCAACGACCAGGGCCTGATCGAGGACGCGAAGTTCAAGACCTATGGCTGCGGTTCGGCCATCGCGTCGAGCTCGCTCATCACCGAATGGGTGAAGGGCAAGAGCCTGGACGAGGCGCTGGCGATCAAGAACACCCAGATCGCCGAAGAACTGGCGCTGCCGCCGGTCAAGATCCACTGCTCGATTCTGGCAGAAGACGCGATCAAGGCCGCCGTCGCCGATTACAAGGCGAAGCACGAGAAGGCAGCAGCGTAACAAATGGCGTAGGGTGGACGGCCCGCCGTCCACGCGTTCAGCTCACGTTGGCTCTGTGGTAAAGCACACGACGATTGACCGCGTGGACGGCAAGCCGTCCACCCCACAGCCGTAGCAGCAGCGCAAGCATTTTTTTAGTAGAACAGAGCTGGAGAAGCACATGGCAATCACCCTGACCGAAAAAGCCGCGAAGCACGTCAACCGTTACCTCGAACGCCGGGGCAAGGGCATCGGCTTGCGTTTCGGTGTGCGCACCACCGGCTGCTCCGGCCTGGCCTACAAGCTCGAGTACGTCGACGAGAGCGCCGCCGAAGATGCGGTGTTCGAGTCGCATGGCGTCAAGGTCTTCGTCGACCCGAAAAGCCTGGCCTACATCGACGGTACCGAGCTCGACTTCGCCCGCGAGGGACTGAACGAAGGCTTCCGCTTCAACAACCCGAACGTCAAGGACAACTGCGGCTGCGGCGAGAGTTTCCGTATCTAAAGCCGACGCCACGCCGATGCAGAATCACTTCGACCTGTTCCAGCTGCCGGCCCGTTTCGAGGTCGACCAGGACGCCCTCGACTCGGCCTACCGCGAAGTCCAGGGCCGCGTCCACCCGGACCGCTTCGTCAACGCGACCGACGCCGAGAAGCGCGTCGCGATGCAGTGGGCGACCCGCGCCAACGAGGCCTATCAAACCCTGCGCAACCCGCAAAAGCGCGCGCAATACCTGTGCGAGCTGAACGGCGTCGACCTGCAGACCGAATCGAACACGGCCATGCCGCCCGCCTTCCTGATGCAGCAGATGGAATGGCGCGAAGAACTCGAAGATGCGCGCGCGGCCAAGGATGCGATCGCGCTCGACCGGCTCGAGGCGCAGTTGCGCAGCGAACGCAAGAACATGCTGGCGGCGGTTGCGCGCCAGCTCGACGCGGGCGACTTCAGCGGCGCCGCGCAAGGCGTGCGCGGCCTGATGTTCCTCGATAAATTCGGCGACGAAGTGCAGTACGCCTTCGAAGCAATCGACGCCTGAGCGTTTGCGGCATTGTGGGGTGGACGGCTATGCCATCCACGCGTTCAATTCTTTCGTGCAATGCGTCGACATGTGGGCTGGCTGGACGCGTGGACGGGAAACCCGTCCACGCCAGCGTATGTTCATCCGGCGCGTAGAATAGCGGTCGCACCGACCCGGCGCAGAAAAACAATATTGGTATCACGACTATGGCACTCCTCCAAATCGCCGAACCCGGCATGTCCACCGCCCCGCACCAGCACCGCCTGGCCGTGGGCATCGACCTGGGCACCACCAACTCGCTCGTCGCCACCGTCCGTAGCGGCAGCCCCGAAGTGCTCAGCGACGAGGAAGGCCGCTCGCTGCTGCCGTCGATCGTGCGCTATCTTCCGAACGGCCACGCCAACATCGGCCACAAGGCCCGCGTGCACCAGACCACCGACCCCAAGAACACCATCGTCTCGGTCAAGCGCTTCATGGGCCGGGCCCTGGCCGACATCGCCCATGCCGAAAACCTGCCGTACGACTTCGTCGACGGCCAGGGCATGGTGCAACTGAACACGGTCGCCGGCGTGAAAAGCCCGATCGAGGTCTCGGCCCAGATCCTGGCCACGCTGCGCCAGCGCGCCGAGGATTCGCTCGGCGACGACCTGGTCGGCGCCGTGATCACCGTGCCGGCCTACTTCGACGACGCCCAGCGCCAGGCGACCAAGGACGCGGCCCAGCTGGCCGGCCTGAACGTGCTGCGCCTGCTGTCCGAGCCGACCGCCGCCGCCATCGCCTATGGTCTCGACCATGGCAAGGAAGGCGTCTACGCGGTCTACGACCTGGGGGGCGGCACCTTCGACATCTCGATCCTCAAGCTCTCCAAGGGCGTGTTCGAAGTGCTCTCGACCGGCGGCGATTCGGCCCTGGGCGGCGACGATTTCGACCATCGGCTGTTTTGCTGGATCACCGAGCAGGCCAAGCTGGCGCCACTCTCCGAGCACGACACCGCCACCTTGATGGTCAAGGCGCGCCAGGCCAAGGAACTGCTGTCGACCAACGAAGAAACCACGGTCGAGGCGATCCTGAAGTCGGGCGAGCTGGTGCAGGTGACCGTCACCGCCGAAGTCTTCACCGAGATCACCAAGCACCTGGTCGGCAAGACCATGAACGCGATCCGCAAGGCGATGCGCGATGCGAACGTCAGCGCCGACGACGTCGACGGCGTCGTGATGGTCGGCGGCGCGACGCGCATGCCGCACGTGCGCCGCGCCGTCTCGGAATTCTTCCAGACCATCCCTCATGCGAATATCGACCCGGACCGCGTGGTGGCGCTCGGCGCGGCGATCCAGGCCGACCAGCTGGCGGGCAACCGCGCCGAAGGCGACGACTGGCTGCTGCTGGACGTCACTCCGCTGTCGCTGGGCATCGAGACGATGGGCGGCCTGGTCGAGAAGATCATCCCGCGCAATTCGACCATCCCCGTGGCGCGCGCCCAGGAGTTCACGACCTTCAAGGACGGCCAGACCGCCCTGGCGGTGCACGTGGTGCAGGGCGAACGCGAGCTGGTGTCGGATTGCCGCTCGCTGGCGCGCTTCGAGCTGCGCGGCATTCCGCCGATGGCCGCCGGCGCCGCGCGCATCCGCGTGACGTACCAGGTCGACGCCGACGGCCTGCTGTCGGTGGCGGCGCGCGAGATGCGCTCGGGCGTGGAGGCGTCGATCACGGTCAAGCCCTCGTATGGCCTGGCAGATGACGACGTGGCGCGCATGCTGCAAGAGTCGTACAGCTCGGCGTCCGACGACATGCAGATGCGCGCGCTGCGCGAAGAGCAGGTCGAGGCCGAGCGCATCCTGCTGGCGACGCAGTCGGCGCTGGATGCCGATGTCGACCTGCTGTCACCTGAAGAGCAGGGCGCGATCGGACAGCAATTGCAAGCGGTGCGCGATGCGGTGAGTGCGTCGAATGATGCGTCGGTCGCGCCGGGTCAACGCCAGGATGCCTTGCACGGCGCCGTCCAGGCGCTGGCCAGGGGCACCGAGGAATTCGCCGCCCGCCGCATGGACAAGAGCGTGCGCAAGGCGCTGGCCGGCAAGTCGCTGGACGAGGTCTGAACGTCCAGAACGCATTGCGACCCGCGCCCCATGAACGTCGTTCCCGCTTCCGCGGGGACGACGTGGCGGCTGACGCGGCATAGAACAAGCAGTAGCGCACCACCTACAACATACCAACCGAGGTAACCCAAGTGCCACAAATCGTCATCCTCCCACACCCGGTGTTCTGCCCCGACGGCGCCGTGCTCGAAGCGCCAAGCGGCAAGTCGGTCTGCGACGTCCTGCTCGACAACGACATCGACATCGAGCACGCCTGCGACCGCGTCTGCGCCTGCACCACCTGCCACGTGATCGTGCGCGAAGGCTTCGATTCGCTGAACGAGCAGGAAGAAAAGGAAGAAGACATGCTCGACAAGGCCTGGGGCCTCGAGCCGAATTCGCGCCTGTCGTGCCAGGCGATCGTCGCGGAAGAAGACCTGGTGGTCGAGATCCCGAAATACACCATCAACCACGCCGCCGAAAAGAACCACTGAGTTGTCCATGAAGCGCGCCGACCAAGCCAGGAAAGTCCCGGCACCACAGGAACTGCCGCCAGAGGTTCGTCCGGGCCAGTCGATCGAGCTGCTCAAGGAGCTGCACATCCTGACCCGCGACGGCAAGTTGAATCAGGACAGCCGCCGCAAGCTCAAGCAGGTCTACCACCTGTACAACTTCATCGAGCCGCTGCTGCGCGACGTGAAGAACGAAAAGGGCAGCGTCTCGCTGGTCGACCACGGCGCCGGCAAGTCCTACCTCGGCTTCATCCTGTACGACCTGTTCGTCAAGGCCGAGGGCGAGGGCTCGCACATCTACGGCATCGAGACGCGCGAAGAACTGGTCAGCAAGTCGACCGAGCTGGCCGCGCGCCTGGGCTTCACGGGCATGTCGTTCCTGCCGCTGTCGGTCGCCGAATCGACCGCCTCGACCGAGCTGCCGGAGTCGATCGACATCGTCACCGCCCTGCATGCCTGTAACACCGCCACCGACGACGCCATCGACTTCGCCCTCAAGAAGAAGGCCAAGCACATGGTGCTGGTGCCGTGCTGCCAGGCCGAAGTCGCGACCGTCCTGCGCAAGAACAAGGGCAAGGACCTGGGACGCAGCGCACTGACCGAGATCTGGCGCCACCCGATCCACACCCGTGAATTCGGCAGCCAGCTGACCAACGTGCTGCGCTGCCTGCAGCTCGAGGCGCACGGCTACCAGGTGACGGTTACCGAACTGGTGGGCTGGGAACACTCGATGAAGAACGAGCTGATCGTCGCCACCTACAAGAACCTGCCGCGCCGCCGGCCGGCCGAGCGCTTGGGCGAGGTGCTGGGCGAGCTGGGACTTGGCGAAATGAGAGAGCGTTTCTACGCTCCCCAACCTGCAACGACGGAATGACGAGAATATGAGCATGAGCACGAACATGGGCACCGAGCGCTGGATCGACCTGCGCTCCGACACCGTGACCCAGCCCAGCGCCGCGATGCGCGCCACCATGGTGGCGGCACCCGTCGGCGACGACGTCTATGGCGACGATCCGACCGTCAACCGCCTGCAGGATTACGCGGCCGACCTGTTCGGCTACGAGGCCGGCATGTTCGCCCCGAGCGGCACCCAGACCAACCTGATCGCCTTGATGACCCACTGCGGCCGCGGCGACGAATACCTGGTCGGCCAGGAAGCGCACACCTACAAGTACGAAGGCGGCGGCGCCGCGGTGCTGGGCAGTATCCAGCCGCAGCCGATCGCGAACCAGCCCGACGGCAGCATCGCCCTGGCCGACATCGAAGCCTATATCAAGCCGGACGACATGCACTTCGCCCGCACCCGCCTGCTGGCGCTGGAAAACACCATCGGCGGCCGCGTGCTGAGCCAGGAATACATCGCGGCGGCCACGAAGCTGGCGCACGACAAGGGCCTGGCCACCCACCTCGATGGCGCGCGCATCTGCAACGCCGCCGTCAAGCAGGGCATCAGCCTGCGCGACGCGGTCAAGGGTTTCGACACCGTCTCGGTCTGCCTGTCCAAGGGCCTGGGCGCCCCGGTCGGCTCAGTCCTGCTGGGACCGAAATCGTTCATCGAGCAGGGCAAGCGCTGGCGCAAGATGCTGGGCGGCGGCATGCGCCAGGCCGGCGTGATCGCCGCTGCGGCCCATTACGCGCTCGAGCACAACGTCGCGCTGCTCGCCAATGACCATGACAATGCGGCCGAACTGGCGCAGGGCCTGGCGAGGATCGAGCAGCTGAAGGTCGGCGCGCCGCAGACGAATATCTTCTGGATGGATGTCCCCGCAGCCGCCTGCGCGCCGCTGCGCCAGGCGCTCGAGCGCGCCGGCATCCGCGCCACGGTCGGCCCCAGGATGCGCCTCGTGACCCACCTCGATATCTCGAACGACGACGTCAAGCGCACGGTCGAGGTGTTCACTGCGTTCTTCGCGGATTGGCGAGCATAAATGAATGAACTGAACACCGAAGACGGTATCCGCCTGGCCAAGCGCGTCGCCGAAGTGGCGGGTTGCTCGCGCGCCGAGGCCGAACGTTATATCGCCGGCGGCTGGGTCAGCGTCGACGGGGTCGTGGCCGAAGACCCGGCCGTGCGCGTGTCGCCGGTACAAGCCGTCGTGCTGCTGCCCGGCGCCACGCCGGTCGAACCCGAACCGGTCACCATCCTGCTGCACAAGCCGGCCGGTGTCGAGCAGGATGCCGTCCTGGCCACCATCGGCCTTGATACGCAAGTGCTGGACAACGGTCGCGGCAAGCCGTTCCTGCGGCGCCACCTGCACAAGCTGGCCCTGGCCACGCCTCTCGAAACGATGGCTTCGGGCCTGGTCGTCCTGAGCCAGGACTGGCGCGTGATGCGTAAGCTGGTCGAGGACGCGCCGCGCAACGAGTACGAATACGTGGCCGAGGTCGAAGGCCGCATCGCCGATGGCGGCTTGGACAAGCTGGGTCGCATGTTCCGCGCCAGCTGGCAAAGCGAGGCGCGCCTGCGCATCGCCGGCAAGAACATCCAGCGCGGCCAGATCGAGCGCCTGTGCGGCGACGTCGGCCTGACGGTCACTGCGTTGCGGCGCCTGCGCATCGGCCGCATTTCCATGGGCGGCCTGCCGCCAGGCGGCTGGCGTTTCCTGCGCGACGTCGAACGCTTCTGATTTTTTCGCTGCACAGCTTTTCCCATGCCAAGTTCGTTCCGCCTGGTCGCGACCAGCGTCCTGTTTTTCCTGTTGCTCGGTCCCGTGATGCCGGTGATCGAATTCACCCTGGCCACGCTGTTGACCAAGGGCCGCATCGAGATCATGCCCTCGTTCTATCTCGCGGCACTGCTGTTCGGCGCCCTGATCGCGGGCACGCTCGGCCTGGCGCACGGGGTGCTGGTTGCGCTGGCCGTCAAGCTCGAACCGCTGCGCCGGCGCCTGCACGGCACACCGCGCCGTGTGCTGCTGGGGGCGGGCGCCGCGCTGCTGTGCGGACTGGCGATGACCGCCGCGACGCTGTACCTTGCGCGCGATTCCTTCGGCGACCTGCTGGGCGGGATGGACCCGAACAACCCCGATCCCTGGAAGATCATCCGCGCCTATATGGTAATCGAGCTGTTCATCCTGCCGGCGCTGGTGTGCGGTATCTTGTTCCAGCTGCTGCCGTGGTCGCGCAAGCTGATGCAGCGCGCCATCGAACGGGCCTGACAAGTCATACCGCTGTCATGTTCGACAACTATGCTGTCGATTTTTCACACCTGGAAAATCGACCACCATGCTCCTGCGCCGCCCCGCCAAACCCGCCAGATACCTTCCCATGATGAGCGCGATCGCGCTGGCCTGCCTGCTCGCGGCCTGCGGTGGCGACGACGACGAAGATCCGACGCCGACCACGCTCGCGCTGCAAAAGATCGGCAGCTACGACGGTGGTGCGGTGGGCGCGGCGGAAATCACGGCCTATGACGCGTCGAGCCGCCGCCTGTTCGTCGTCAACGGCGCCAACGGCACGGTCGACGTGCTGGACCTGGCGGCGCCCGCCACGCCGAAACTGATTGGCACCATCAACGTGGCCGGCCTGGGCAAGGCGGTCAACAGCGTCGCGGTGCACGACGGCCTGGTGGCGCTGGCGATCGAAGCCAATCCAAAGACCGAGCCGGGCGCCGTGGCCCTCTATAACGCGGCCGACCTTAAACTGGTCAACAGCGTCAAGGTCGGCGCGCTGCCGGACATGCTCACCTTCACCCCGGACGGCAGCAAGCTGCTGGTGGCGAACGAGGGCGAGCCGAGCGGCTACGGCGTGGCCGGCAGCGCCGACCCGGAAGGCTCGGTCAGCGTCATTACCGTCAACCGCGGCGGCGCCCCATCGGTGGCCACCGCCGACTTGCGCGCCTTTAACGGCCAGGAGGCTTCCCTGCGCGCGCAGGGGATCCGCCTCTATGGACCGAACGCCAGCGCGGCCCAGGACTTCGAGCCGGAATACATCACCGTCAGCGACGACGGCCGCACCGCCTACGTGAGCCTGCAAGAAAACAACGCGATCGCCATCGTCGACGTGGCGGCCGCCAAGGTCACCGCGGTCAAGCCGCTCGGCTTCAAGGACCATGAGGTGGCCGGCATGGGGATGGACGCGTCGGACGAGGATGGCGGCGCCAACACCAACAGCGGTTCGCCGGCCATCAAGATCGGCCCGCAGCCGGTGAAAGGCATGTACCTGCCGGACGCCATCGCCAACTTCACGGTGGACGGCAAGCGCTACCTGATCACCGCCAACGAGGGCGATGCGCGCGCCGACTGGCCGGGCTTCAACGAAGAGACCCGCGTGCGTGCGCACTGCACGGCGGGGCTGGACCCGGCGCGCTTCCCGGACGCGGCCAGCAGGATCCTCGATTCGAACCTGGGGCGCCTGCGCGTGACGACCACGCCGAATGGCGGGATCACAGGCAAGAACGCCGCCGGCCAGTGCACCGAGCTGTATACCTTCGGCGGCCGCTCGTTCTCGATCTGGGACAGCGACATCAAGCGCGTCTACGACTCGGGCGACGAGTTCGAGCGCCGCACCACGGCGCTGCCGAACGTCAAGTTCAACGCCAGCAACGACAACAACGACCTGGAAGACCGCAGCGCCTCGAAGGGCCCGGAACCGGAAGGCGCCGTGGTCGGCAAGTTCGGCGACAAGCATTACGCCTTCATCGGCCTGGAGCGCGTCGGTGGGGTGATGGTGTATGACGTGAGCAAGCCGGCCCAGGCTGCCTTCGTCACCTACCTCAACACCCGCGACGGCGACAAGGGAGACCTGGGTCCGGAAGGGCTGACCCTGATCCCCGCCGACAAGTCGCCGAACGGGAAACCGCTGCTGATCGTCGGTAACGAAGTCAGCGGCACCACCGCCGTCATGCAGATCAATCTGACTTACTGATCCGAGCGTTTGCGCATGAGCTGAAGACCGACCGCGGCGGCCACCACCGCCGCGCCGGCCACCAGCGCCTTGTTGGCGCTCTGGCCTGGCTGGCTGCGTGGCTGATTCAGGCGATCCGGCTCGCTGTGGATGCCGCTGGCCCCATGCGGCGGCGCGTACAGCGCGCCACGCGTGTCGCGCGCCGGGTCGGCCCGCCTGGCCCAGGCATCCATGAAGCGGTTCATGCCCGACGCGATGAGATTCGGCGCCAGCTGGGTGGCCTTCATGGCGGCGGCAGGCGCGCCGATCACGGTCGTGTCGCGCGGGCTGCGCGCCAGCTTCACGATGGCCTCGGCCACCGTCTCCGGCGCCAGCGCGCCCGGCGGATACGACAGGTGCGCGCCGGTATAGTTGGCGGCGTGGCTGAAACCGGGCGAATCGACGAAAGTCGGGTAGACGTCGCATACATGGATGTGGCGCCGCTTGCCCAGTTCGGCGCGCACGGCTTCGCTGAAGCCGCGCAGGCCGAACTTGCTGGCCGAGTAGGCCGCCGCATAGGGCGATGCGACATAGCCGCCGGCCGAGATCATGTTGACCCAGATGCCGTGGTCCTGTTCCAGGAAGATCGGCAGCACCGCGTGCGCGTCGTGCATGTGGCTGAGCAGGTTCGTCTCGACCACCTTGCGGTGGTCGGCCATCGGCACGTCGTGGTACTTGCCGACCACGCCGCTGCCGACATTGCTGAACCACAGGTCGATGTGCCCCAGGATGCCGCGCGCCTCGTGCGCGAAGGCGGCTACCGCCCCGGCGTCGGTCGCATCGACCACCACCGTTTCGGCCCGGCCACCGGCCTGGAAGCAGCGGCGGGCCACGTCATCGAGCCCTTCCTTGCCGCGCGCGCCGAGCACCAGGTCGGCGCCCTCGCGGGCGAAGGCGACGGCGGTCGCGGCGCCGATGCCGCTCGATGCGCCCATGATGACCACGCGAAGAGTCGATCGCTTCATCGTTGACCTTTCATTCAATATTGAAAAGCCGATTATTCCGCGATTCGGCAGACCGGCGCGTTCGAATGCCGCGCGGCAAGCTCAAGCCGATCAGCGTTGGATTCTGGGTTGTTGAAATCGTCCCATCCCAGCGCCCCCAAAATTGCTGATATGTTCGTTGTCCACGGTCAAATGGCCCGCAATTCTCGATGATAGATTGGCATTTTATGGCGATGTGAGTGGACTATGTTCAATGCCAATAGTAAAGTTCTGCGACCAAACAATGGTATGAAAATGCCGCCCGCGGCAAAAATGAGCATGCGGCAAACTGAAAACGCGATCTATCGTTACTACAAGGCGATGTCACCGTTACCTATGGATGAATCCGATCGCGATGCGTAGCAATTGCTCGACAGAAGTAACTCGCCCACCATCGAGGGCCCACAGCCAACCAAGGTAATTCGGCAGGCGCCATGACGCCACGCCATGAAAGCGCGCCAACCACTCCTTGAAACGTCGGTGATAAGCGTTCACGTTTTGCACGTGGATCGCGCGCTGGCTGCTTGCGCGCACCCGCTGGCCCGCCTGGA
>NZ_JCASIL010000029.1:0-45371 GCF_059685725.1 Telluria sp. RT2P19 | reverse complement strand
CCGAGCGCCATCAAGAACATCGATTCACTCTTCGTTTCATTGAACGTCGAAATCGAGCCGCCGCCCACTTTGACCTTGCACTGACTGCCGTTGAAAACCACTACGATTGGAGTCCATACACCGATTGGCGGGCCGACGAAATCAGGCCCAGGTGAATCCGTCCATGCTCGAAGCCGCAGCTTATTAGCGCCGAGAACGTCGATGTTATTGATGTACCCACCCACACCCCCAAAAATTCGCGGCGTTGCGTTGCTGATGTATTCGTCCATTCGAACCATGACTACAACAGTGGAAGGCTGGGGCAGCAAATATAGTTGAGCCTCCATCGAAGCGTTTCCGTTAAAGATGAGCGCCGGCTTGCCGCCTGGTGCTGCGTCATGGTCTAGAACTGCACCGTTCCATCCAGAGCGAGTCTTGAAGGTCCGCGCATCGTTCGAGCCAGTCGTACCCCTCGCTGCGAGGCTTGATGTAACGGCGCCGTCGGCATACATATTGACGAAATCGCTTGCAAACAGGGCCAACTCCCAATCGTCGCCAATCAAGGGAAGCACTGGGGTCCCTGCGATAGGGGCCGACATCGCGCGAGGAGCTTTAAAAATAAGTGTGTTCATAAATTCCCTTGATTAAACGTACCATTTGAGAGATTTCATTCGCGCCTCAATCGCGCGTCGTACGAGCGTATAGCCGGCTGCATTGAAATGACCTGAGTCGGTCGACAGAGACGGTGGCTTGTTTCCAAGTGCCTGTTCATTCAGATCATTTTGGGTTGGCGTAATGCCGGTCGCCGCCCAGACGTTCGGACTGGTAACGAGCTCGTGGACATCAATGAACAACTGCCCATATCGCGCTTTTTGCTGAGCATTGACGGCGTAAATTTTTTCTCGGACCTGTGAGCTGGCGGGGGTTCCGCCATTGACGAATTGGCCGATCACGAGGCAGCGCTTCACCATTGGCGCAAGCCATTCGAACGAGCAATCCGTGCGCTCGATTACATCGGCTGCAGAAATGCCTGATGACAGATCATTCTTCCCGAGCCAGAGCAGCGCGACCGATGCGCGGTTCTCCATCCCCTTGTCGGGGATCATGGGGTGCTCGGCCTCCATTTGAACGGCGCTACCTGCGACCGAACGCGTGAAGGTGTGCCCGCCCCCTCCAGGCATCAGCGTCCCGTGCACGCCGTTGATAGTTCCCGTATAGGGGAGCAAGGCGTTTGTCAGGGTCGTGTTCGTGCAAGTAACCGCGACTGGACCGGACTGCGGGATTGCTCCGCCGGAAACCCTCAGAACTGCCGGGATCGACCCCATGCGCGCGCACGAATCAGTTGACCATTCACCACCGCGACCACCATTGAAATAGCTAGCCACGCCGAAGCTGACAGCCATATTGGTGATTTCGGACTGGATCCCCTCCATCGAGGAGGATCCCCAGCCTGCCATCGTCGTCATGGTCGGGTACAGGGGCTGCAGATCGGAGCCGGGCGTATAGCTCTCCACAACCGACACTCGCCTCAGCGCCAGCTTGTGCTGCATTTCGGCAATGCGCGGCGCCCATCGTTCAATTACCCAATCGGGTACCTGACCATCGGAATCGCGCACCACGAGGTCCGTTAGGCGCCCTTCGCTATCCATCACGCCAGCCAGGATGCCCTGATGCACGTGCTCGTCGTCCAGCCCCGCAGCACGGCGCACATGGGCTTGAGCATGCTCCGATGGTCCGCCGTCAGCAGCGCGCGCTTCCAGCCAGGTGCGGCGCATATCGCTATCGACAATGGATACCAGCAGATCCTCCGGTACCGCCGCCAGATTCACATCGGGGAGCTTCTTGCTAATGCGCTCGCCGATGGCGCGCACTTCTGCAGCAGCCGGGTACCGCGACACTTCAACCGCCGTGCCCGCGTTATTCCGGTACATGATCATCGAATCTTTGCCATCGCCTGCCGGCACGCTGAAGAAACGACCCGTCGCCGTGGCAGCGAGTCCAGCCTGAATGTCGCGGTAAATACCGGCGGTAAGTTGTGCGGCGTCGCGCGCGGCCTCTGCGCCAGCGCGCGCGGCCGCTGCCGCGGCGCCGGCACTCTCAACCCCATCCTTGTTGGCAGCGGTGAGATCGATCCAGTTGGTCTTGTCGCCGGATGGATCCTCGGTCCAGATGACATCAGTTAGCTTGCGGTAGGTATGGCCATCCATCGAACCGATTACCGACTTCCCTTTGGGGATGTGCACGCCAGGAGCCCACAGCGGCGCACCGACGACGGAAATTGCCGCCTCCATCGAGGCAGTCGCAGCCCGCGCCGCAGATTCTGCAGTCACTGCCTTTGCCATAGCCTCGGCTGCATTCTCCATCGCGCTCACAGCTACGGCCTGCACCTCGTCATTGAACTTTTCAGCCATGTGCGTGCCGAACGCAAAAGCCTTGGCGTTGTAGTCACCGGCTGCCCGATCGGAAAGCGCTGGAAACGACGGGACCTCCGTCATCTGCGGTACGGGTTGAATTGCCATCAGATATTGCCCTCGACTTTCAGATTGATTGATGTTGTGCCGAACGTGTCAGCACGTATGCTTCCGGTAACGAATCCCAGCGTATTGAGGTATCCATATCGCGGCAGGCCGCTCGCTTCGAACGGGACTGCTGTGTCGATAATTTCGCCAAGAAGCGCGTCGGCACGCATGGCCTGCTCAGCATCGATCACGATGCTGCAGCTCACGTCTCGGCTGGTGGCGCGGCGCACAATCTTGTACGTACCGTCCGGGTTGTAGGTCCTCAGCGTCCGCGTCTTGCGATCCGATTCAGCGCCGTAATTCACGCCGCCGATCTCGCCTTCGCCGATGAACTGGCGCCAGTCCCCCAGCTTGATCGTGCCGATAGCCACCCTACCCTCCGGCGCCGCTGAAAGCGTAATGGTCACCTCGACATCCGGAGAGATTGGGATGCCATCGAACGACATCTGTTCGGTTGGAACGAGAGCAGAGAAGAGCAGCTCGTAAAGGCCTGCCGCCTGGCCGTACAGGTCGCCGCTCCATGAGCGCACCACCTCACCGCCAGGCGCCTTGCGAACAACAATGCTGTAGCTCGAGCCTTCCATCCCATATATCGCAAGCCCATTCACGAACCCTGGCTGGATTACGTACGTCAGGGAGCCGACACCGGAGACTTTCGTGTTCGAATAGTCGTCGAATGGCGCCATGCGGTTGGTCGGACCCTCGCGATACCAGTAATTGATGTCGCGATCCGGAGTGATCGAGCGGCCCATGTGCCCCAATTTGCACGCCCAAACGGAGCCGTTATAAGTTCGCTGATTGCCGACCGTGTAGGTCGCGGCGGCAACCCATGCAAACTCACCGTTTTCCAGATCCGGCTCTGGCGTTGTCGTCCCTGCCTTGAGCATGCTCGCGGTGATGTTGATCGGCACCATCACCCGTGCGCTTGTCGTCATGCAATCTCCCTTGTCTGGACTGTATTGATTACGTCTGCACGCATCGCATTGCCGCCATCCGTAGCGTTGTCAAACTGATCGGCAAGCTGCTCGGTGTTGCCAGCAGTGCGCTCAGCCGCTTCGGCGCCACGGTCGGCCGCGCCGCGCAACGCCGCGACTTCCTCGCGAAGCATGCGGATCTCGGCGGTGAGTGCCGCGCTACCCTGTTCTGGGCTGGCCAGGCGGCGCATCAGCTCACGGTTGTCAGCCGCAGGGATGATCCGCTCGCCCTGGTGGACCATTGCAGGCATATCGATCGGGATGTAATTCGTTCCGACGTCGAAGCCACGCAGCTTTCTCTTGGCTTCGTCGGTCGTAAGCATTGCCTCTCGAATGGTGTCAAACGACATGCCGCTGTTGGCCTTGTCCAGCCAGAACTGCATTCCGCCAGAATCAGCAGGGCGGCCCAGAACGTCCTTGTAGAGCTTCTGGATTTGCGCCTCGGGGGAGCCTTTGATGGCCCCCACGATGGTGTCGACGGAAATGCCCGACGCCGCCTTGTCCTTCCAGAATTCCAGTCCGGCCGGGTCCGGAGCCCGACCCAGCGACGACTTGTACGCGTCGCTAATTGCCGAGCCGGCTGAATTGACCGGGTTGGAGCCGGCGGCCAGCACCGCACTGCGCAGCGCTTCGAGGGCCTGCTCGATCGAGAGCCCCGTCACGCTGATGCCCTTCAGGACGTCGATCTGCTCCTGCTCGCGCTCGAGCATCAGGTCGTACTGCTTGACCTGGTCCTCCAGCGATTTCAGGCTGCGCTCTTCCACCGTCAGCGCCTTGTCCGTCAGGCCCGACAGGTCCTCGATACCGTTTCGGGTAGCGTAGAAGTCCCGCAGGTAGTCCTTTTGCGTGGCGAATAGCGCAACAGAATCCTTGCTGACAATCGATAGCGCGTTCTTCAAGTCGTCGGCATCCGGCAGTTTGCCGGTAGCTTGAGCCATGGCCAGCGCTGCCTGGATCTGAGCCTGGGCGGCCTGGCGGTCCTCAGCTTCGCGGCCCTGCACCGTCATGCCGTCCAGGGTCGACCGCAGCGACTGCGACAGCGCATCGATCGTCTGGATCGATTTGATCCGTACGTCGATTTCTCCTTGGAGCGCCTTTTTCTGCCGATCAACGACCTTCTGCAGCACCGAAAACGCACCGTCCACGCCGCCCATCAGCGCGGCTGCATCCGTTTTTACCTGCTCGGTTGCCTTGGCGGCAGCCTGCAGGCCCCACAGTTGCAGCGTCGCGCCGCGCAGCGCCGGATCCAGCACCGCCAGGGCGTTGGCCTGCTGCTGCGCCAGCACCGCGGCGGCGCCGGCCTTGTCGCCGGTCAGCTCGTAAATCTGCGCCTGGATCCCGAGCAGCGAGTTGGCGGCGGTCAGCGCCGTTGCCTCGTCCTGCAACGCGTAGATGCGCTGCTGCTGCCCGCGCAGCGCCGGGTCCAGCGCCGCCAGCTCGATTGCTCGGTTGGCGGCCAGCGCGCCGGCCTTGTCGCCCATGAGCTCCATGATCTGGATATCGAGGGCGCGCGCGTCCTGCGCCAGCGTCAGGGCCTGGACTTCGTCGTAGAGCGCCTTGTTGCGATCGTCGATCTTCACCCGGGCTTTCGCCGCCAGTTCCGACGACGTCAGCATCAGCTTGTCGAGCTGCTCCTGCAGTTCGGCCCGCTCTTCGAACACCTTCGCGTCGACGTCGGCGATCTGCTTGAACGCCGGGGCGATCTGGATCAGGGTCGCGTATGCACGCGCGCCGGCCATGGTCGTCAGGTCCAGCCCGGTGACCACGCTGCGGAACTGCTTCAGCGAGTCTTCCGAGCCGGTCTTGATGCCGAACTGGTCGAGCGTTGGCGTGATGCGCGCCCGCAGCGAGTTCGCCCGCTCCTGGTCGGTGTAGAAATCCGACAGGAACTGGTCAGCGCTCGAGGTGAATTCGTCCAGGCCGCCGACCAGGTCGATCAGCCGCTCGCGCGCGCCGACCGAGGCCAAGCCCAGCGAGCCGAACGTCATCCCCATCGAATCCGTGACCACCGTCACAGCCTGGTAGTTGGTGGCCACCCGGGTCAGGGTTTCGAGGTAGCCCTCGCCCACCTTCTGGAACTGCTCCAGGCCGCCCACGCCGAACTTGGCCAGGTCGTCGCCGACCTTCGAGAAGACAGCCGACAGCTCCTCCTGGATCTCGTCGTCTGACAATCCTTTCAGGCTCACCTTGCCGATGTCGACCACGAAGCTATTGAGCTGCGCGGCGAAGCCGTCAGCGCCGATCCCCAGCATGCCGCCGGCCTGGAAGACGGTGTCGTACAGCGACATCAGGACATTGGCGATCTGGCGATTGCCCTCCAGGCCCAGGCCTTCGAGTGCAGGCTTGGTCTTGTCGCTCCCGAACCAGCCGCCGGACGTCTTGATGTCCGCATACTGCATGGCGTCGGTGCGGCCGTCCTGAATCCCCTGGAAAGAGATCGGGCGGACAGTAAAGCCGGTGTCTTCAACGGTTTTTTTGCCGCCGAAAACACTCGTCATCACCTTGCCGACCTGCTTACCCAGCACAGCACCCAGAACGGCGCCGATCGCTAAGCCAACTGGACCGCCCAGCATGAGCCCGATCTGGCTGGCGCCCATGCCGACGTAAGCACCGCCCATCGCGCCAAGCACTGCACCACCGGCCGCGCCACCGATGCCGATTGCCTTCGAGTCGAACACGTTCTTGCCCATGCCCTTGCCGAAGTCGCCGGTCACGCCAGTGGTGCGCACCAGCAGCGACGCAAATTGCCCAATGCCGGCCTCGATGTTGCGCAACGAGGTCAGCATGCCATTGCTGATGCCCAGGCCTTGGAGCGTGGCGCCCTCGATAGCGTCGAGCGCGCGCGAGATCGATTCAGACTTCGCGTCCGAGCCCAGCACCGAGCCGGTGCCCTGCTTCTCCTGTCGCTGCTGCGACAAGCTGACGCTGCTGCCACCGCCGAACCCGCCGCCCAGTACCGCAGCGATCGCCACTGCTGCCGCCGCCATGCCCCACGGACCCAACGCACTCATGAACGCCATGAACACGCCCGGCACCTTGGCCGTGTTGCGCGCTGCTTCTCCGGCCACGACCGCGGCGGTTTCCACGCCTTGTCCAGTCGCCGTGGCAGTGGCCTTGGTGGTGGTCACGAATAGGTGCGTGTACAGCGACTGCATCTGATTGGCCAGCTCGATCGCACGATACGTGCGCTCGGCCGCCTCCATGACCTTGTAACCGGTGGAGTTCTCCTTGAAGAACCCTTTCGCGGCGCCAGCCATATCAGCATACGCAGACACGCGGTCGCGCTCTTCCAGCGCATTGATCTTGCCAACCTCGCGTGCAATACGCTTCTCGTCGTCGCCATACTTCAGACGCACCTTCGCGCGCGCCATCTCGGCTGCATCCTGTTTGTCGCTGTAGTCTTTGAACGCACCGGTCAGCTCACCCAGGGCGCTGCCTGCATTGCCGAACGCGTCACGGAGCGCTTGCCCGAAAGTCTCGACGCGCCCCGTCTCGAACAGGCTATCGAGGTCGTCGCGTACATTCTGCAGCCCCTCCAGCTGCGTGAGCTTGTCGATCGAATCCATCACGGCGAGCATTTCGGTACCGTAATTGTCTGCCGCGATCAGGTCGGCACGGCGTGCTTCGAGCTTGGCCAGGTTGTACCGAGTGATGGCGGCGGCGCCCATGCCGTAGGTGTCGATCTCGTCCCGCATCCGATCGATGCTGTCCTGCAGGCTCGACTGCTCTTGGGCCCGGGCGTCCGCCTCGGCCTTGATTGCGGCCTCGTACTGCTCGCGCCCCAGTTTGGCCGCGTCGACGGCCTGCTTCTCGACGGTCAGCGCCAAGGCGCTTTCCATGATTTCCCGGCGCAGCGCTGCGGTCGGTGCCAGCGCGGCGGCGCGCGATGCGTTCAGCATGCGCAGCTGGTCGTCGTCCAGCCCGAGTTCCTGGCGCTCACGCTTCAGGCTCTCGATGTAATCCTTGGCACTTTTGACTGCACTTTCGTAAGCCTTCTTCTGCTCCTCCGTCATGCCGGTAACGGCTTCGCCTGCCTTTAGGCGCGCCTCAGCTGAGGCCGTCAGCTTAACGCCCTCGCGATCCGCGGCAAAAGCGGCGGCGATGCGGCGCTCGGTATCCTGATCGATGACCTTGATGTTCTTTTCCATCTCAGCGCGCGCTTCGGCGGTACGGCCGGCGAACGTGCCCGATACAGCGGTGGCAGTGCGAATCTTGTCGGCGTAATCGACCAGCGCATCAGCTTTCACATCGTCGCCGATCAGGCGCATGCCCTTGGCAACGAATTCAAACCAGGTGGCGAAAGCGCTTGCGATCGTGGCGATAGCTTCGCGCGCAAATACGGTCATTCCATCGAACGCCACCTTGGCGCCGAACTTGAGCATTTCCCAGCCTTCGAGCAGCCCCCCGGCCATGATTTCTCCGGCGACTTCAACCTCGACGAACTGATCGTTCAGGTACTTGCCAATCTGCCAGCCCAAGTACAGCGCGAACACGCCATTGAGCGCGAGGCCCACTCTGGTGATGGCACCGGCCGCCAGGCCCGCCGCAACGGAGGTCCCGAATAGCACCTGATTGAACTTGATCGTGTTGGCCTGCCCGATCATCACGTTCATCGCGTACACGGCCATGGCGTGGCCGAGGCGCGTCATGGCCGCAGCCGTGGCCGTGATCAGCGGCGGTGCGATGACGAGCAACGCGACATAAGCGGCGGCGACCTTAGCGGCCATGGCAAGCACATCGATCATGGTCTTGATCGCACCAGCGCCGGCCAGGATCGCGCTGGTGAAAGTCGCAACTACCCCGCTGGCGTGAAGCTGCTGGCCGATGACCTCGACCAAATTGTTCCGGAATACCGTCATCGCCCCGGAGAACGTCGTGATCTGGGCCACGTTCTCGCGCAACTTGGCGATGACTTGGTCGTCGGAGAATGCCGTAACCAGCTTGTCGGAGGTGAGCTTTCCTTCCTCTGCCAGCTTGCGCAGCCGGCCGATTGGAATGTCCAGACTCCGGGCCAGGATCCGCAAGAGCTCAGGCGCCGCCTCGTACACCGCATTGAATTCTTCGCCGCGCAGGACGCCGGACCCGAACGCCTGCGACAACTGCAGCATGGCAGATGCAGATTCGGTCGCGCCGGCGCCGGTAGCTGCTAGCGCCAAATTGACGGTCTCAGTGACTTTGGCGACTTGGGACTGCGTTACGCCCAAGTCTCGCGTGCTGGCGATGATCCGCGCGTAGAGAACGCCGGTCGTGCCCATGTCATTTTGGGCCGCGGTCGATATGCGCTTCACGTCCTCCATCGCCCGCGCATACTCTTTCTGCGAATTCGTGCCGAGCTTGAGCTGCGCCGTGAACCTGGTGTATTCGTCGGTCATCCGAACGATCTGGGACAAGCCCATGCCGCCAATCAGTCCGGCGCCGATGCTGGCCAGCGCCGACTTAGCAGCATTGGCAGCGCGTTCAATGCCGGCAGTGGCATTGCCTACAGCCTGGCGCGCGGCAGCCATGTCACGGGTAATACGAGCGACATCCGCCATCAAACGAATTTCCAGATTCCCGACGATCATTCGTTTCCCCAATAAAAAAAGCCACCTCGAAAGGTGGCTTTGTAAAATTCTGCCCTGGCCAGCAGCGCTACTTTTTATGTGTACGCCGAAGTTTTAAATTCCGGTCTATTTCTGCAACGACATAGGCGAGTAGCCCGCCAAAGATCAAATACTTAGCGGGTCCCCATGCAGATACGACCGCCTCTTTCCCTTCGCCGGTCAGCATCGGGAGGCATACCCAAGCGATGCCGGCGAAAAAAGCTAAACCGCCAATTCGGCCGTAGCTCGCCCGCTGCATCTCAACTGCCATTTCCTTTTTCTCAGTGGCAGACATCGCTGGCAGGCCAACCCCGCAATGCGGGCATGCCAGAGCGCTGTCCGAAACTGATTTGCCGCATTCCTTACAATCGACCAATGCCATGCTGCCTCCTGTTATGAGAAGGCAATGTTACACCAGCGCGAATAGCTATCTGCGTTTCCTGGTCAGCGATTCGCGCTAGCTGAAGAACACGCTCAGCGCGCGGTCCATCTCGGCCTGCTTGAGCCTCGCGGCGTCGGTCGACTCCGTGAACGGCGGCGGGCAATCTGGCTTCGTGGCCTTGAACGATTCGTTCAAGTACTCGATCGACAACCGGCGCAACGTCTTGCACTCCCAGGGCGACAGGCTGATGCCCTCGTTTTCCTGGTAGTGCCGAAGCTCGGTGTTGTCGATCGCAGCGTCACCCTTCGTCGGCCCGGCCTGCCAGAAGTGTCGCAGCAGGTACTCGGCGGCGCCCGCCGGCGGCATGTCGGGCTCGAAGTCTTCGTCGCGAGCGGAATCCTTCAGGCGCTGCACCCTTGTCTTGGAGGGCGCCTTCGACTTATCGGATTCGGCCTTTTCCGGCGCAGCGCTGAGCCAGGCACTGTGCCGGACATACAGGCTCAGATCATCGCCGGCGACTGTTAGAAATTTGCCCAGTCACCGTGGAACGCGGCCACCTGGTCGGTCAGCCAATCCATCTTCGAGTTGGCGTAGACCTCTTTCGGCGAGACCGGGAAATTCTCGAAGCGCACGGTGACGGCCTCGAGCTTCTCGATGCGCTCGGCGCGCTTGCTTTCCACCGTCTCCTTGCTGGCCTTGCCACGCATCGCGGCGTAAGTGCGGGTGGTGGCGGCGGTTTCCAGCTTGTGCTGGGCCTGCGCGGCTTCCTTGGTGCCTGGGCTGCGGATCTCAACGCGCACCGGCAGGCCGTTCAGCAGCAGCGGGCCGTCACCTTTTTTGTTCTGCACTTCCAGGAAGGCGGTGTCTTGCGCTTCGAAGTCGGCCAGGCTGAAGGCGGCTGGGATGAAGGCGGCAACAGCGGCGGTGTTTTGGTTATCCATGGTATTTCCTTTTTCGCGGGTAAAAAATGATGCCCGTGCCTGCCACCGCTCCCGCGAAGGAAGACGGTGGCCGGTCGGTGCCAGGTGATGGCCAGTTGGCCTTGATGGTTAAGCGGTGACCGAGTCGGTCTGGCGCAGCAGGGTGAAGGCACCCTTGACGGCGTCATCGCTGGTGCCGTTGTTCTCGACGAACTTCGAAACCTGCGCCGTGAAGTAGCGGGTGGTCTCGGTGTCCTGCTTGACCAGCTTGAACGACGGGACCGAGTAGTCCTTCGACGCGGCCGCGATCAGGATCTGGCCGGCGTCATCCTCGGCCCAGGCGCATTCGAACTCGGCGTTGGGCAGCTTGAACGACGCTTTTTTCTCGCGCGTCTGCGCATCGCCGATGGTGGTGAGCGAGGACGTCGCATACTCGCGACCGACCACGCTGCCAACGGAGGTCAGCTGGCCGACCTCCACCCAGGTGAGCAGCGCGAATGCTGCTGCGGCGCCCGCGCCCTCGGCGACGGTCGGCGCCGCGACCGAGATGTACAACTTACTGCCGGCGACGGTATCGAAATCAATTCCTGCCATGGTCAAACTCCTATGAAAAAAGCCCGCTGCTGGATGCGGAGCGGGCGGGCTGCAAAAACGGACGTAAAAAAACCGCCCGGAGGCGGCTGTATGAAGGATCGAGTTGGCTATGGCTCGATGTAGGCGACGATGAAGTCGCGGGACTGCTCGAACGTCGGTACCGCCGGGTCGCCCATGTCGGGGCCGACGCCCTCCCGCAAGACGCTGCGCACCGCATAGCCGGCGATCTGGCCGGTGAACACTCCGACGCCGAGCCTGGCCGCGCGGAGGATGGCCTTCTGCTGCGGGTAGGACTTGGCGTAGACGGTCACCTGTACACGCGCCTTAACGAGCGAATTGCCTGCCCGGGCCACGGTGTCCTGCTCGACGGCGCTGATTTCTCGAATGCCGATGGCGGGAAGTGAGTCGAGATCGACGTCGCCGGCCACAATGCTCGTCGGCGGCACGAGCGCGCATAGGGGCGCATGGCCGACCAACAGCGAGCGCATGATCATGACCGCGCTCATTTGCGCCGCCTGGACTTTGCTGGACCTGGCTCAGGTACAGCAGCAGCGCCAGGATCAACTGCTTCAGGCTCAGGGGCTTCCGTGACCACCGCCACGGAGACGCCCTGCTTGATGTGGTGGCGGGCCAAGCGCGCGCCGCGCGGCGAGTCGACCGTCTCGTACTCGCTGCCCTCGACCAGCTCGCGCACGGTCACGCCATCTAGCGAGCCTTGCACCGTTTGCGTCATTCGGATTTTCATTCTGCCTCCGGTGCCGGAACGTTAAGCCCCTCTTTGGTGAGTCGTTCGCGGATCTTCTGGCCGACGGCCTGGATGGCCGCTGGCGGTTTGGCGTCGAACGCCGGCCGCATGAACGGGTGCGGCTTCGCGCCCGGGTGGTCGGCTGAAAAGACGACGCCGCCGCCTATAGTCAGCCCTCCACCCTTCTTCGATCTGATTGTGTGCGGCTTCGTGCCGAATTCGACCAGATGGGCGTGAGGCGCAAGCTTGCCGCCGACCATGAGCTTCGCGGTGACGCGCCCTTTCTTTGAGCTCGTCGAGACTTTGATGCTCCGGCGCAGAGCACCCGAGTCGACGGGCGCCTTGGCCTTCACCTCCTCGCGGAAGACGGCGGCGCCCGCACGCAGGGCGGCGCGCAAAATATTTCGCTCGGTCTTCACAGGAAGAGATTTCAGCATGGCGTCGAGCTCTCGCCCGCCCACGATAGTTTGGTTAACCATTTTTGAAGCCCTCCAACATGAATTCGGT
Source organism: Telluria sp. RT2P19 (assembly GCF_059685725.1). Lineage (NCBI taxonomy): Bacteria > Pseudomonadati > Pseudomonadota > Betaproteobacteria > Burkholderiales > Oxalobacteraceae > Telluria > Telluria sp. RT2P19. Next base: position 33,169 of record NZ_JCASIL010000029.1, on the reverse strand, counting down.
ATGCCGCCGATCGTCTAGCTGCGCGGGCCCGGCGATGATCTGCATGACCCGATCGCGCTTGCCATGCAGGATGACCCGCATGGCCGTCGTGATCCGATCGTCGTTCTGGATCCGCAGGCGCGTGCGCGTCACTGAGGTGGCCAGCCCGTTGCTCACGGACTCGCCGCGGCTCGGCAGCTGGTCCTGCGCGTTGCACCAGATATCCTTGGCCACTACTTCCCAGCTTTCGATGGGGGTGCCGTAATCCGGGTCTCTACCGACAACACGCCTCTCGATCGTGGCCTGTTCGCCGAGTCGGAACGGCGCAGTCATCCGTACACCACATGGCGATGAAGCAAGCGCCTCAGGTATTTCACGTTCGGATTGGGGTAGTAATCGTTTGCAATCATGCCCAAGATGTATTCCTTGATGGATGGCGGCACGGCCGTCTCGTCGGCGCCGTATCCGCACTCGACTTGCACCTCGACGGCGTTGATCCGGCGGGCCGCCGCCGGCCAGGTGCGGCCGGGCGCCGGCACGATGTATCCCGGCTCGCTCTCGCCGTCGATCAGGTAGTCCTGCGGGTCGAGCGTTTGCCGCGCGCCGGCCTGATCGTAGAACTTGACATGATCAACCCGCACCAGCGGCGGATAACGCAGCTGGATGGCGGCTGGAAAATGGTCAAGGGTCAAACGCCAGGTCTGATGGATCAGCGCACGGCTAATCTCGTGCTCGGCCTCTTCCGCGTACCCGCGAACCTTCCCCTCCAGCTCCGCGTCGAGCGAAGTGCCGCTGGCGCGCGCGGCGCCACGCGCAGCGCCGATTGACACCGCAAGGCCATCGGGCGGCGTGATCAGTTTCCAACTCATCGGGTCGTTTCCTGTATTGCTGGCGGCCGGTGGCCACCGATTTGTGCCGGGCGGGTCGAGATTGCCGCGCGCTGCGGCGCGTAGCCAGCGCCAACCGGCGCCCGGGTGTATTCGACTTGGGAGCTGTATCGGAGCTGCACGTTGCCGCCGGCGATCGCCAGCTGCGCAGTGCCCACGCGCACACGGCGCGCGGCGCGCATGCCCGCCTGGCCGAATGACATGACCAGCGGCGCCGGCGAGACGACGAGACGGCGGCCAGCCAGGATGCGAGCAGCGCCGGCGGCAAGCTGCAGCTGCGCGCCAACCACCGGCAACCGGCGCGTCACGCGCATGCGGACGCTACCGCCGCCTAGGGTCATCGCCGCGGCGGAGACTGGCAGCGTGTACGAGCCCGCCAGCGGCGCGGGGGCGTACTGCATGCCCACCGGGCCAGCGGCCAACGTCAGGGACGCCGGGGCAACCTTCAAGCGCCGACCAGCGCGCAACGCGACTCCCTGCCCCGTCACGGCCAGCGCCGCCGGCTGCACGCCGAGCCGCCGCGACACCGCCATGCGCACCTGGCCAGCCAGGACATCGAGGGCAGCAGGCTGCACAGTCAAGCGCCTCGAGGCGCGCACCGAGACAGGCCCGGTCGCCAGGGCAAGCCCGGCAGGCTGAGTGCGCAGACGACGCGCCGCGCGCATTGCGACCAGGCCGGCCGCCACCGTCAGCGCCGCCGGTGCCGCGCGCAACCGGCGCGACACCTTCATGCCCACCTGGCCACCGGTCACAGTCAGCGCAGCGCGGTCGACCGTCAGCGAGTAGCTGGCAGCCGCTTCGGCCGGAGCGTCGTCGTCTTCGCCCTCGAATATCTGCCAGGGATTCTGGTAGTCGGACAGCGCCTCGCGAGCGGACAGTGCGCCATCGTAGAAAACGACGTCTTGCAAGCTGCCCAGGCCAAAAAGCGCAGTGCCGTTTCGGCTCAATAAATTGAGAGTCGCACCGCTTGCCCAGCCCTCGCCTGCTCCGCCCGGATCCAGCGCGATAGCCGGACTTTGCGCAACCCCGTTAATGTATAGCGCCGGAACTGTTGTCCCGTCGAACACGATCATGTACCGGTGCAATTGGCCCGCACTCGGCCGGGCAAAATTTGATGAAAAAGTAGCCGTGTTACGGTAGGCGCCGAAAATTTCTACCCGACCCGACGAGCTATTAGGATCGAATGCGAACCCGCCTGAAAAACTCGGCGCCGCATCGGGCGTTAGCTCAAATGCAAGTCGATCATCGTTTGCGAAGGCGTCCCACGACAACCAAAATGCGATCGACAGCTTCGGCTTGTCGGACAGGTTAAACGGTACGCGTGCTCGCTCGCCACTGCCTGAACCTCGCAGGGCGATACCCCGCGGCGTGGCCTGGATCGAGCCGCCAGGGCCAAACGTGATCGGATCACCGGACACCAGGCCCCTCTGGGCGATGCCCAGCGGAAGGTACTCCAGGACTCGCGCACCGAGTGGGTTGCTGCGGTTCAGCCGTATGAGCCGCTGCGGCTGATAGCGCATCCCTGGCATATCAGCCCACCTTGGCCTGCAGGTACGACTCGACCGTTACCGCGTTCGTGGTGTTGCCGTAGGCGATCAAGCGCGCGTACATCACGCCCGCGCTCATTGCGACCGAGCCGCTCGAGACACCGCTCGCACCGGTTGTGCCGCCGACCATGAAGTAGTCGTACCACTTGGCGCCGTCGTGCGACGTCTGCAGCACCAGAGTGCATGGGACGGTCGGCGCGCTGGTGCCGTTCGTGATCTTGTACGTCCACTCGCCGCCGGCGAAGGCGCGCACGTCGATGGCGGCGCCGGCGACCGGCGCCGCAGCGGTGGTGCCGGCTGGGACGTTGGTCGATGCCAGAATGGTGACAGGCTGTTTCGTGATCGCCATTATTTCTCGCTCCCGTCGGGGTGGAACAGGGCCTCGCCCACCTGCTGAGCGGTCAGCGGGTCGGGATGCAGGCCGAGGGCGCACAGCGCATCGGCGTTCGCCTGAGTCACGGCCCCGGCGACGACAAACGCCTGCAGTGAGGCCTGAACCAGCGCCGAGCCTATGCGCAGCCGGCCTTGCTCGAGCAGCGGGCGCACGTGGCGCATCTCCGGCTGGGCCTGGATGAAGTCGATCAACTGGTTGCCCGCGCTGATCCCAATCACATCGATGATAGTGCCGTAGCCGACCTCGCGGTCGTTGCCTCGGGCGCGGCCCGCCGACAGCAACTCGGCCAGCGCCTGGCAGTCCTTGTCCGCCAGCGCCGCGGCGCAGTCCGGCCGGGAAAGCGCCTGTTGGCGCAGTTCCGCTTGTTGGTCTGGGGTCATGGTCAGGTCAACGTCAGCACGCCGGCATCAGGGTCGAAATCCAGCTTCAGATCCTCGCCATCGTTGAGCGTGATGCTCGAGCCGTAGTCGACATAGCCGACCAGTGGCTTGCCCGCGGCGGTATCGTTGTACACGACAGCGAAACGGAGGCCTCCGACGGCCCCGCCGGTGGCAGTGATCACCTCATCGGCGATCGCTACCTTAGCGACGCCAGCGGCATCGGTCAATGTGACGCCCTTCAGGGTATAGCCGCCAGCCGGGTACGCCCCGCCGCTCACCTGGCTGATGTCGGCCAGCACTGCAGCGCTCGCCGCCGGCGCCACGTTCGTCAGCGCGGCCTTGAAAGCGTGCGATTCGAAGTTGTGCACGCCGCGCAGCACCGCTTTGGCGAACGCAGGGAGTTTTTGCAGGATTGCCATGTGCGGCCTTTCATTGCTCGGCGAGCCGCGCGGCGATGAACGCCAGCAACTCGTCGTCGGCCTTGCCGACTATGTCATCTGGGGAAATCGACATGTGGCGCCAGGGCGGGCCAGCATGACGACGATCGTGCCCGGCACTTCCGCCTCGGCGCGCACTTTGGCGAGCCGGGCGACGTGTGCGGGGCTCATGGGTTACTTGGTGGTTTTAGCTGGCTTCTCTTCCGCCGGCGCTTCCTTGGCGGCGCCGCCCTCGATTAGGCGTTTGGCCTGTTCTGGTTCGAAGCCGGCGATATCGCCAGGGCTGTAGATTTTCCATGGCTTGATGAATTCAACCGTTTGCATGATGGGTTCCTATCGAAGGGATTGAGCCGGCCCGCAGCCGCAGGCCGGCGCTCGGGCGGCTTTACGCGCCCCAGGTAACGCTGGTCAGGATCGCGATCGATTCCTGGTGGCGAGGGCCGAAGTCGTGCTTGGCGATCACGCGCACCAGGGTCTGGTCGCGCTGGAAGGCGCTGACCACGTTGCCGCCGTCATCCTTGTAGGTCGCTTCCTTCGAATAATCGATCATCAGGGTTTCGTCTTCGCCGATGAAGCAGTCATTGAAGTCGACGAAGTACAGCTCGGACGCGTTCGAGCCGGCGCCCAGGTTGTTCGGCACCTGGGTGGTCTTGCCGATCGGGTAGCCCTTCAGGTTGCCATCCTTCATCTCCGGATAGACCTTGTTACCGTTCCCGTCGCGCAGGCCTTCCAGGAAGCGGAAGGTGCGTGGCGACATGATCCAGCCGGGGGCGCCCATGTTGGCATTGACGCCTTCGAGACACAGGATCAGCTTGTTCAGATCGGTCTCGATCTTCTGCAGCGTGTCGCCGGCGGAAGCGGCAATCTTGAAGCCCGAGAGCGCCCAGGCCAGCAGGCCTTTCGGGGTATCGAGAGTGCCATCATCGCGAATGAAAGCTTTATCTTCGCGGGAGCTCATGGCACCGGTCAGATCATCCACGACCAGCTTGTCGACATTCGGGCTAGTGCCCGAATATGCCAACAGGTCGTTCGAGATCGGCACCAGGCCCGTCAGCTTCTTGGCCGACAGCTTCAGGTTGTCGAACGTCTGGCCGGTCGTGGGGATGTCGGTGTCGCTACCGGTGTAGCCGACCACTGCGCCGCCCTTCAGGCGCGGCAGGGTGATATTGCCGTTGTTGAGCGGCAGCGAGCGCGCGCCCAGGCGGCGCACCACCGACTGCGGTCGCCACAACTCGATCACTTCGCGGGCCATGTTCGACGGCACCAGAACGCCGCCGGCGCCAGGGGTCAGCGTATTGAGGGCCATCGCCACTTCCTCGCCGAACTGGTTGTCCATGGCGAATTTGGCGGCGACTTGCTGATTGCCGCCGGCGACGACAAGCGCGCGGACCATACGCGACATGCCAGCGCCAGGCAGGTCAGGGGTGCGGGGACGCGCCGGCATGCTTGCGGGAGCAGCGGCAGCCGGCGGCGCGGCCGGCTGGTGCGAGGCGGCGAGCGCGCGGTCGACCGGCACGGCCGCGGCAGCGGCGATACTCTCGGCCGCCTCCATGCGTGCGATTTGCGCGGTCAGGTTGGCGAAGGTTGCTTGCAGGTCGGTGAATTCCTGCAACTGGGCGGCGGTCAGTTCGCCGCCGCCGGCTTCGATCTGGGCCAGAGCTTGGACGCTGGCGTTGACCTTGGCGCGTTCGCTGCGGAGTTCATTGATGGTTGGCATATTGCCTCTCCTAGAATTGAAAAAGCCGCCTCGAGGGCGGCTTGGTTGCTTGTCCCGCGAACGCGGTCAAATTTGGGACTGGAGCGCCATGGCTTTCGCGCGGGCGCCGATGGATTGTTTGGTACTTCGGGCGACCCGAGCCTCGCGGGCCTGTGCGGCGATACGGTCTATGGTCGCCTGCGGCGTCTCGACGCGATCGGCGAAGCCGACGTCTACGCCCTGCTTCCCCATGAACACACCGGCTTCAGTGCCGCGTACAGCGTCAGCGCTGATTCCGCGGTACCTAGCAACCGAGTCGACGAACTGGCCGTAGTATCCCTGCACCATGTCGTTCAGAAACTTCAGCGATTGGTCGGACAGCGGCTCGTGCGGACTGAGGTCGTTTTTGTGAGCGCCAGCGTAGACCGTGGTCACTTTGACGCCCATCTGCTCGTTGCGGGCAGACACATCCAGGTGCTTGGCGATCACGCCGACCGAGCCAACGCCCGAGGTGCGCGACATTGAGACATTGCCGATCGCCGACGCCAACAGGTAGCCGGCCGAATACGCGCTGTAGTGGGTGATCGCGCTCATCGGCTTGACACCTCGTGCTTCGTACAGGAAGTCGGCCAGCTCGAAAGCGCCAACGGTGCTACCGCCAGGGCTGTCGATGTCGAAGGCGATCTGCTCGACGGCGGGATCGGCGAGCGCTGCGTTCACCTGGCTGCGCAGCTGCTCGTAACTGGTCATCGTCTCGCAGGGATTCAACTGCATGCTGCGGCTCACCAGCACGCCGTGTACCGGGATGATGGCGACGCCGGTGTCGGCGATCGTCTGGCGGCGCGCCGATTCAGCGCGCATCGCCGCGCTTTCGTAAGGACCGTCGTCGTCTTCCATCATCTTCGGCTGGCCGCCGTTGACGCTCAGGTTGACGATATTCAGGCTCATTTGCTGGTTGGCCCAGGCCGCAGCCTGGTCCAGCATTGACTCGGTCACCATCAGCGGCTGATTGAAAATCATGCCGGCGATGCGGAAACGGTTTTTCATGCGAGGATTCCTTCGATTTCGGCCACTGCCTCGGCGGTAGCCTTTGGCATTTGTGCCGGCAATGGCTTCGCCGCGTCGACCATGTTGAGCGGCTGGAGGTAGACGTCGCCGCCTTTGATCGGTGGCAGGTTTTCGAGCCGGCGAATGTCGTTCACCGACAGCCAGCCCCACTGGCGCGCCACTGCATAGGCGTCGTAACGCGACTTTTGATCACCGCGCAGCAGCCCGGAGACGTTGAACTCGATGTAATACTCATCACGCTCATTCGGGAGCAGCAGGTCGCGCATCATGGCCTGCTCGTGCCGCTTTATCCACGGCAGCAGGGTGTAAATGACGAACTGGATAGCCTGGTGCTCGATGTTCGAGAACGTCGCCTTGTCCAGCTCGCCGATCATGTGCGGTGGGACCTTGTAGATGCGCGCAATGTCCAGAGACGTCAACTTCAGCGCGGGGATCAGCTCCGCGTCGACGTTGGTCATCGACAGCGGCTTGAAGGTCATTCCTTCTTGAAGCATGGCCACGCGCTTCGCGTTGCTGCTGCCGCCGTACATCTGCTGCCACTTGTCCGTGATCCTGTCGATCACGCCCTGGTCCTTGATCGGTGCCGCTTCGCGAGGCCGCTCGATCACCCCAGAGAGCGCCGTGCCGTTCAGGAACGACTTGCCAGCGTACTGCTGGATCGCCTGCGCGTATCCGATGGAATTCGCATGCAGCATGATCGGCGAGACGCCGACGTAGCCGTTCAGGCTCCACCAGCGCACGTGGTGAATCATGCGCTGGGGGACAGGATCCTGGCCATCGATCCGGTAATACGGCAGCAGGTCCGGGCCTTTCATCACCTGCACCGTCTCGCACGAGAGCGGGTATAGACCGGTAACGGTTCCGTCCGGGTCGCGACCGATAATGCTGTACGAGTTGCCCCGGGTACCGGCCGACAACTGGCTTTGCTCGCGGAACTCGAGCGGCGTTTGCCACTCGTTCGGTGTATAGGCGAGGATGCGATACAGCGGGTGATCCTTTGCCGCCTCCCTGCCGCCGTCTTCGGTGCGGCGGAAAAGCTCAAGCGGCAATTGCGCAATACTTTCCGCGAGCAGGGTCACACAGTTCTGCACCGCGGTCAGCGATAGAGCAGACTCGACTGTAACGAGTGGGCCGGCTTCGGACCGGGCGCCACCCAGGCCGGATAACCAGCCGCCATTTCCGGTCGCGATCTGTGGGCTGAAAAACTGTTTGGCGAACATCCGTTACCCCTTGCCGCCGCGCGCCAGGGCGCGAGCGACGATGTACGACCATGACAGCAGGCCAGCGCCAGCGACAATGAAGCCGGCCGGCAGATAGATCATGCCAGCGCCGATCGTGATCGATGCCAGGCCGAGAATGCCGGCGACGAGGGTCGCCCAGTCGATGAAGCTCATATCGTTACGCCCTCGTCGTAAATTGAAGTGGTTTGTGCTGGCTCCGGGTTCAGTGCCATCAGTTGGACGGCATTGAAAAGCGCCATCAGCGGGTCGATCTTGCCGCTGCCCGACGCTTGCTTGGTGATGAGCGCAGCGTTCCCGCGCGGCTCGATCTTGGCATTGCCGACGCACCAGTTCATGAGCGGCTGGCCGCCGTGCAGCAGCACGCCCTCGGCCAATTTCCGCTCAGTGACGCTGATTGCGCCGATCAATTTCCAGCCTTGTGAGACGCCAAAGCACTTTTTCTCATCGATCTCCGCGTCGACGAGCGCCTGAAACATGACCTTGTGGGTCTTTTCTGGATCCAGGCCGACGGATGCGAGCAGGCCGGACTCGTTGACTTCCTTGACCACGGCGGCCACCTGGGCGACGTCGCCGGGCAACTCCTCAATGATCACTAGGTCGCCCTGCTCCTGGAAGTCGTCGTACTTGCTCTCTTCGCTTTTGCGGCGCTCCATTGCGATCGGGTGCGCCCAGGCGCGCGTCCAGGCGAGCCATTTACCGGTGCCCCGCTCGCGACCTACGAAAGCCAGCCCCAGTAAGTCATCTAGGCCGCCGCCATCAATGCCGGCAGTGACCACCTCGCAGCGCTCGAGCAGCTCGTGGAGCGTGATGCCTGGCGCCTTTGCTTGGCGCTCCCAGAAGTCAGCGCCGACCCATCTGTCTGCACGCAGATTCATCCCGATCTGCACATTCAAGTGCTTCGCCAGGAAGATTTGCAGCGTGCCGTCGGTTTTGTGCAGCAGCTTCTTGAGCTGATCTGCGAGCCACTCAGCGCTGACGGAGCGATCAATGTTCGGGTTCGTGAGGTAATAGGTCGACGGGTCCAAGTAGGCTTTCGCCTTCACCATCGCCGGCGGATACTCGTACAGCACCCCCAGCGACTTCCGATCTTCGATCTTGCCGTCTCGGACATCACGGTAATAATTGAGCTTTTCCTTGAACACGCCAGCCGGCGGCTCGTCGCTCTGGGTGGTCAGGAAGATGACCCATCCTTCATCTCGCGACACCTGGCCGCCAAGCGCCTCCATGAACATCGCCTCGGCGTTGGCGCGCTTCCCGAACAGCCAATGCTCATCGACGAGCACCTTCCCGGACTTTTTCCCGGAGACTGTGTCGGTGTCCGCCGCGACCACCTTGAGCGATGCTTTCGACACCAAGTGCGTGATGGTTCGAACGTGGTCCTGCACGTGGAAGATTGCCATCAGCTCGTCGTCGGCGCGCACCATGGCGGCGGCCGGCTTGAAGCTGTTGTCGGCGACCTCCTTGGTCGGGGCCAAGATCAGGTGCTCCTCCTCACTGCGCCAGCACAGGATGACCGCGGTCAGCATGATTCCGGCAGCGATCGTCGATTTCGTATTCTTTTTGCTAATCAGCAGGTAGTACTCACGAATAAGCTGCTGCCCGGTTTCCGCATCGTATCCGCCGAAGATCGCAGCGACGAAGTCGAACACCCACTGCTCGCTGCATTCGCCGAAGTTCGGGCTCCGGTATTCGCCTAGATCCTCGTCCCAAATCGATTTCGGGAGGTCGCAGACCCGGAGCTGCTTGAAAATCCGCAGCGCCTGCTCCGCCTGGTCGGGGAAGATGGGCGGCGGAATGATCGACAGCTTGGCCTTCAACCTGTCTTCCCAATCCGGACAGGCGGTAGACCATTCCATATCGTTATCCTTACTTCACTGCCTTGAGCTGTGGCGGCGCCGCAGCGGCGAAGCGACTAGCGACCTTTTTGGCGTTCTCATTCTTCTGATCCTTCTTACCGCCCTCGCCCAGCTTCTGGTGCTTGAACGGCAACATCGCCTTCGCCACGTCCGCGCGGATGCGGATATCGGCTGTCGGCTCGTTCATGAGGTTCGTCAGGAACTCCATCGGATCGGTGGTCGAAGGGATATCAACCAGGTTCTCTGGCGGCGTCGGCGCTGGGCCAACCTTCGCGCCAGCGAGGGTGCCGCCAGCACTTCCACGCCGTTCCTCGAGGTAAGCTTTAACATCCGGGTCTTTAACATTTCGAGACCCGGCAGCCGACGCAGTTTTTTCACTGAAGCCGGCGCGAATCGCCGCTTCCTTATTGGAGAACCCGGCCAAAACGGCATCGGCGAAGGCTCGCTTTTTGCCTGTTAAAGCCATTAACAATTTCCTCCAGGGGGACTTTTTTCTGCGCGTGAGGGAGGAGTCGGTGTCCTTGCGGAAGGGGTTGCAGAGATGCAACACCCCCTCCCCATTTCATCCTAGAAACATTTCCAAATCGAAACTTTCGGCTCCGATAGTTTCTCCCACGCAACTCAGCCGGGACCCGCCGCGTCGTCCGGATTGGTCGGCTGCGCCTGATGGTCGATGACGATCGTGCAGGTTGCCCGGTATTCAGTCCCGGTACTGCCCATGCTGCTGCTCAGGTAGAGCTGATCCACGCGGACTGCACGACGGTCGACGGTCACGCCCGCAGCCTTCGTCACGGCGTCAAGGACCAGAGCCTTCAGCTGCTCGTGGTCCAGAACAGCGTGGTGAACCGTCTGATCGAGCCGCCGGGTGTTCAGTTTGATCGGATTCATCTAGTATCCTCGAGCGCGCTCTGCTGCCTCTCGCGCCGTTTTGGCGTCGTGGCATGGAACGCAGAGCACTTCCTTGTTGCTTTCGTCATCACTGCCGCCCTTCCAGAGCGGGATGATGTGGTCGACCGGGCCGCCGAGGGTTGTCTTGCCCTGGCGCCGGCACTCTTGGCACAGGCCGCAGTCACGGGCGCGGATGCGATCGCGATCACGAACGCCCGCCGAGCCGCGCTTCCGTTCGATCACATCCGGACGTTGAGTGGGCAACATGTTGACCCGGCTGGCTGCGGGTGGGAGGTTTGACCGTAGCTGCTGGAGCTTCATACTGACTCGACCTTGATGCCTCGGTCGACGATGGCGTCGATCCAGCGGTCCGCCAGCATGGCCAGCACGAAGGCCGCTGCGAGAGCGGGCTGAACCCACCAGGCGACGCGGGTGCGCAGCTTGATTGTCACCGCCGCCATTAGCTTGCCTTCCATGGCTCGTGTGCCTCGGAGATGTCAGGGGCAATCGGCGCGGGCTTCGTCTTGAAGATATCGCGCAGGATCTGCTTGACGTTCTCGGGCACGCTGCGCGCGATGTCGACGAACGACATGCCGGCGCGGCCGTGGCCCTTTGCACGCAGGATCACCTGCACTTCCTCGCACTCGGCCAGGTGCTCGGCGATCTGGTTCAGGCGCGTCAGGTTGTGTGCTTTGGCTGGGTGCGGATTGCCACCCAGGACAGCACGCAGGATCTCGGCGCGGTACGCGCGGGCGATTTCGTTCATACAGTACCTCGGGCTTGATGGGCCGCTTGCTCACGCTGGCGTTGCACCGTGTAGCGCAGCCATGCCAGTTCGTGCTCGACGCTGATGCGCATGACTGACCTCGGAAAAAGAAAAGCCGCCCGGCGCAGTACTGCAGGGGCGGCAAAAACGAATTGGGACTGGAGGAAAGTTGCGGCTAGCCCGAAGGGTTCAATGCTACCTACCGGGGAGACAGCAAATTGCTCGGCGCCGAGACTTATCGTCTGAAAATCAAATCGATGCGACCAGCCAAATTTCCCGAAATAAATATGTGAGAATTGGTGATAATTGGAGAGAATTGTACGTACTGCAACGGACTAGAATCCGCGTTGCAGCATTCAAGATATCGATTCACCCAGCAATTGTCGCATCCTGACTCAACTATAACCATACATCAAGGTCTTTACATGCCACCACCAACCAACCTGCCGAACCAGACTCAAGCGAACCTCGCGGGAGCTATTGCATTGTCGCTCCCGTTCATCGGCTGGTTTTTTAGCCCTTTTATCCTTGTAATTTTGCTCTCGCGCGCCAATACACTTTCGCCGAAGCGTGGTCGCGACATGCTTCTGCTTCTTGTCGCTGCCGCCCTGTACATCGCTGGTGTCAATCACATCTTTGATCTCAGCGGTGAAGATACGGAGGGACTGCTCTTTACCGCCGCATTCCAGGCAGTAGTTTTGTTCACTGCGTTCTGCATGCTGTCACGAAATTTCAAGGTGTGGACGTGGAAAGGTGAGAACTCGCCATGGCCCAGCTGACTGAGAGCAAGGAATAACGGCTAACATACACGGCCGTGCAACCGTTCGCGCTTCTTCAGGCTAGTTAAAGCACTCAACAGATGGGTGATATCGCGACTCCCGATTATCGATGGCGGTGCCCGCATACATCCCGTTTCCGAGGGCCTATCTCGCCATCGTTATCAGCGCCCTAGGGCTATCTGCCAAGTGGGCGGCTTGCCGGTTACAGCGTCCGGCGTCGGTGCGCGCTGGGTGCGCTCGACTGATCTGGCCGATGCCAGTTCGCGTTCTCGTATTCGTGTGCGCCTTCTTCGAAGTCTCGCCGAGCGGGCGCTCCGGCACTTCTCGGGCAACCGTGATCCCGTGCGCGTTTCGTCGCGCTTCTACGTGATGACCGGGCCGGGCGGGATCTATCGCTTCATGGCACACCTCCTCGGGCGTAAACGACAAAGCCCGCCGAAGTGGCGGGCCAAGATGTAGGGTACTGCACATATTTCAGGGCGAGCGCCGGCTTTACTGCTGGCTGGACTGCTCGACTGCCTTGGCTGGCGTTGGCGCCGAAGCGCGCATTACGGTGACCAAGGGATATGTGAAGGCTGTAGTTTACGCCGGGTCTCTGCGCTTTGCAATACTGCTCAGCTATAAACTGGCGTCATGCGGCCCTTCGCATCCTGGCGCCGGCCCTGGCACTGTGCGCCTGGAATAGTCCTTCCAGCTCGCTCACCATATCGGCAATCTTCTCCCGCTCGAGGGCGCCGCCCTGGATCGGCTCACGGCCAGTACCGCCGCAGTGCGTGCAGGTGCGGCGCTCGATCATCTTCGTGCCATTGCACGTACCACACTCGCCACCTAGCCAGTGCGCCAGGCTCATACGGGCAATCTTGGCATACCGTCCGTAAGCAGCCTTGATGTCCCATTCCGCCTGAATCACCAGCCACTTGCGGTCAAAGCCCTTGCGCGCTACCTCGCCCGTCCAGATGCGCAGCAGTATGGCTAGCTCGCGCGCGGCACTCTCAACTGGTTGACGCGGCACGCCGGCGATGTGGGCGCGCAACAACATCGTGCCGAACAGCTCACCCGAGCCGCCGGACAGATCGGCAAGCGCCGCGGCGACCAGCGGCTCCGTCTGGTGGTGCTGATCGTCATCCTGCAGGTTGGACGTGCTCAGTGCGTTGAGGTAGCGCTCGGCGAACATGGTTTCTCCGTGGAATTTCCACAAGATTACCATCGAGCACAAATAGATGAGTTGCGTCCGAGATTTTCCAAATTACAACCACGCGCCACTGATCAGTTGGATTTATGACTGATTTGGCTGCCATACATCCAGATCAACAATTACATCTGAAAGAAGCAATGCGGATAAAGAATCCTTTATCTGACGTGCATAAGGCCCGTCCCAATCATCATCATCCAGATTGAGCTGAGTCTCATCTGGGAGAACTACCATTCCAGGGCGAACGAACCGAATCCGTTGATGGAGTTTGAACTCTTCTTTACCAATAACCCTGCTAAACACATATTGCCCCGCCAAGAGCTCCTTCCCTTCGACCTTCAGTTTTATATACTCAAGCCTGCCGATGAAGCGAGCGTGAAGTGAATCAGCAGCGAAACTAGTCGGATGGTGCGGGAGACTGCTGTAAGTCACGTGTTGCGAAACTGTATTGCCTTTCGGCTCCTCCAATATTGCAGCACGGATTTTCTCTGCGAGCGCCGTTGTAGCAGCCGAGTGCTGAAGGAAATCGGAAATTTCAGAGCGCCTCATGTCGTCCTCTTTTAAGAATTATTGAAATGACACTATACATTTAAAATTCTTCGACGGCCCATCCTCCGCCGTCCTTTTTCGTCTGTGCTCTAATTGCGATGAATCGAAATGGGTAAAGGTCTGCCGCGATCTTGATCTTCGCCCGGGCGTCATCCGCCCAAAAGCCTTTCACTTCGTGAGCCTCGAGAGATCCATCCGCCAGCATTACCGCAAAGTCTGGAGTATAGAAGGTGTTGTCAGCCAGCCGCAGCTTGATCCCTTCGAACTTGAACCAGGCGACCTCTCCGGCGTGGCGCCGGGCGTCAAGCGTGGCGGCGTAGGCGGCCTCGGTCTTGTTCATCGTGCCGGTCTTGAGCCGGCCCAGTGCCTGGAGCGCGCGCTTCGCGGTCATTGGCGCGCCTCGATCGAGGTCGCCACCGCGCTGGCCAACCGCTGCAGCCTGGCATTGAACCAACGCCGCACCGCATACGACCGCACCACACTGATCACGGTGTAGATCAGGCCCAGGGCGAAGTTCGCGCCCGGCGTGATGTGGAACCCGAACAACGGGAAGATCAGCATGTTCGCCGAAAAATTGATGCTGAACCCGATCAGGACGTTGATGATGGCCTCGATGAGCGAGCCGAGTCGGGTCTGGGTCATTTCGGCATTCCTCCGTGCGTGATGGTGTAGTGCACCGGATTGCGATCGACGTACCGGTCGATGATGTCGGCGGCGGCGGCGTTCAGCGCCGGGTAGAACGGCAGCGCGCGCGGCGGCCTGTCGTCGGTAAACTTCCGCTGCATCATGGCGTCACGCAGCACCACGAGCGAGGTGATCGCCTTGGTCACGTGCGACATGCCAGAATCCGGGTCGATGTCCTCCCCTTCCCACCAGGCCATCAGGTGGCGCATCACGCCGTCGTAGTAGACGGAACCACGCACGCCCACCACGCGGTAGTTGTGCCTGCCGTACTTGCTCGCACCCTCCAGCATCGCCACCCCGATCTCGGCCAGCACCGTCGCCGGCACGGTCGACATCGGCGCTTTGCGCACGCCGACCAGGTCCTTCGGGTTCGTCGGCTTCTCGTCGTCCAGCGCGTGGAACGTCAACATTTCATGCGAATCGCTCATCTCATCCTTTCGTCTTGGGTTTTGCTGCATTGTTTTTCTGCTCAGGGTTGGCACGCTTCTCCGCCCAGGCCTTGCGGTCCTCGAGGTTGGTCGGAACTGCGTACCTCTCGCACGCCGCTCTGTTCCAAGGCACGAAGGGCTTGATCATGTCGACGCGGTCGGCGGCCCGCCCCTCGCAGCGCCCTACCCCGACCTTGGCATGTTCGGGGTACTCCTTCATCTTGAAGTGGCCGCACAGGGCGCACGACTTTTCGCTCATGCTGCTCTCGCCGGTGGCGGGTCACGGCGCACCAGATCTTTCAGGGCGCCGATCCCCTCGGGCTTGCGCGCGCGCTGCTCGGGCTGGGCCTGCGCCGGCGGCGTGACGACCGGACGGATGGGCGCAGCTGCAGTCGGCGACGCCATCCCAGGATCTAGGGCCAGCTCGATCCGGGCCTTGAACTGCCCCATGTATTCGCCCGACCGCGGCGACAAGCCCAGCTCCGCGCCCTTGGCCAGGATGGTGGCGTCGGTCGCCCACCAGTTGCCGCCGGCCGCCTTCTTCTGGATCTCGGGAGCCGTCCAGTCGGCGAGGTAGAACTCGCTGGGCCCAAAGAACGTGGCCGACTGCTTGACGAACACCGGCTCGATCTTCAGCGCCTTGACGTAGGCAGCGTATGCCTGGGCGCCGGCGAGCAGCTCCGATACCAGCGCGCCGGCCGCCAGCCGCGCGGCCCAGGCCTTGTGCGCGGCCTTTTTGCTGTCGCCAGGGCGCGCGGGGTAGACCTCCCATACCGCTTCGAAGTCGGCTGGGTAGTCGTTGCGCTTCACCTTGGCCGGCTTGGCGCTGCCGGCGCGCAGGCGATCGAGCTCGTCCAGCAGCTCCACGACGGTGGTTGACTTCAGGTGCACGGTCGGGCCGGCGGCGGCAAGGCCGCGCAGGGGGGAGTAATCACGCATGGCGCACCCCCTCCTCAAGATTTTTACCGCTGTAGATAGGGCGAACTTCTCCGTGGTTATCGGCGTAGCCATACTCGCGCTCCGCTGCCTTCCGTACGGCGATTGCGTCTTCCAAGCACTTGCGGTACCCCAAATTTATGCGCCGGCCGCCCGCGTTGATTCGAATAGCCCACTGCTGCGATTTCTTATGCCAGGACACACCGAGCTGGCCGCTGGTATTGCTCTTTCGAAGACGCTGATTCTTCGCATTCTGATCGTTTGTTGAGGCGCGAAGGTTGTCCCAGCGATTGTCGAGGCCATTCCCGTTCTTATGGTCGACCTGCTCTGGCGCTTCACCGCTCATGAATACGAAGGCCAATCGATGCGCGGCGTGGGACCTACCGAAAACCTTGAAACATCTGTACGCTTTTCCGCAATGGTTGCGCCGGATCGATCCCTCGATCGGACCTGCTGGGCCTTGCGATCCTGTTGCATGTAGTCGTGTGAACACTCCGGTCCCTGGGTTATATGAGATCACGCTCCGCAACTGCTCCTGAGTCGGAGTGGAAATTGTTTTAGCAGGCATGTGCACCTCCATCGCGTTGCGCAAGCTGCCACTTTGCCAATTCACCAGCAATCCATTTCACACCTTTGGCCGTAAAGCGCGCGGAGTTGTAGGCATGGCTGTTTGGGGCAGTGCCGACCTTCACCTCGAAACGGCCGGCGTCAATATGCTCGGAATACGCGGTCCACTCGCCGCCCAGTGGGTACATAATTTTTGCCGCTTGTAGGAAGCGGCGGAACTCCGGCTCCCTCACCTTCAGCAGCTTCGCCACCTGGCGGAAGCCCTTCGTCCCGGTCGAGTCGGCGTAGCGCTCGACAAACTCCACGGCCGGCGCCGCGGCGGCGAGCTGGGCGGCTTGCACCTCGATCACATCCTGCTGCTCGGCCGCCAAACGAAGCGCGGCCGCGAACGATTGCGGCACGGTGAGCGCTGGCGCCGGCGCCGGAGCGGCTGAGGTAGCCTCCAGTGCCTGCCAACGGTCGATAATCCGAGCGCGTAGCTCCGCGCTGTACCCGGATGCCACCACCATTGTGTCGCGGAACGACAGCCAGAACTCCGTGTAAGACTGCCCGTTCTGCGGGTGCTGGTAGGGGGTCTCGTTCCCAGAAACGATACCCTCAGCGATCAGCCGGCGCACCGTTTTCAGCACGCTGTCGTGCGGCGCGCCGGTCAGTTCTGCGATCTCGCGGCTCGACATCGTGGTGGCGGCCGGCTGCAGATTCAAAATGCTTCCCATGTCGCTTCCTTTCTTGCAATGGCGCCGCGTCAGGCGGCTTCCCTGGCCAGCTCGCGAACGACGCTGGTGGAATTGATGTGATGGCGAACCCGGCGATCGACCTCTCGGCAGGCCCGCTCGACGTCGATGGCGCGCACGTTCTCGAGCTGGGCGTCGTGACACTCCAGCGCCTCGCGGATGGCATTGAGCTCGCCACCCTTCATGAGCACGCGGTCGAGCTTCAGGATTCGCTTGCCCACTTCCAGCAGCGCGTCGCGCGCGGCGATCGTGACCTGGCGGAACTCGTCACCGATGCCCTGCTCGCACATCACGTTCGCCATGTTGATCGCGCCGACCAGCAGATCCCAGCCCTCCCGCGTGCCGGCGCCCTTGGCCATGTCGGCGAGCGCCTTGTGGCTTCGAATCTGGATCAGGCGCAGGTGCTCGATGTGGTCGCCGCTCATCCCGCCAAATACGGTCGTCAGCACGTTGCGAGCAACATACTTCGGGCGGTATTTCTTCGTTCGCACCTTTTTCATGCCGCCTCCC
Organism: Telluria sp. RT2P19; assembly: GCF_059685725.1. Taxonomy (NCBI): domain Bacteria; kingdom Pseudomonadati; phylum Pseudomonadota; class Betaproteobacteria; order Burkholderiales; family Oxalobacteraceae; genus Telluria; species Telluria sp. RT2P19. Next base: position 15,651 of record NZ_JCASIL010000029.1, on the reverse strand, counting down.
GCTCCGGCTGCTCCGCGTCGACAGCCTCGAAATCGAACAATGTTGGGATGCTGAGCTCGCGCTCCATTGCGCGGCAATAGTGCACCTGGTCAGCGAAATAGCCCGGGTTCAGCTCTGAACCTCCGCCGCGGCGGCCCAGCTTCATGGCCCGGACCGGTACCGTGCCCAGCCCACAAAACGGGTCATACACAACGTCGCCGGGATTGCTGTAGCGGTTGATAAGGCGATCAACAATATCTACTTGAAACGGACAAACATGTTTCTCCACCGCGCGCGCTGACTGCTCGCCATTGAGGGTGCGCATCCGGACGATGTCATGCCAGACCATCGGGTCGGCGCTACCCGGCGCCAAGCTGAGGTAGTCGGCCGGCAGAGCCTTGTTGGCCAACATCTGCTCGCCGACAGCGACGTGCAGCTCATAGTTATAGACGTTGGCAAGCGACATGTCGGTGAACATCTTGGCCAGCTTGGCCGGGCCATAGGCGGCGATCTCCTCCGCACCCAGCAGGCGGTCTCCGCTTGAGCGCCAGAACGCATGGGCGTCGACCTGCCAGCGCGCTACGCTGTAGCCGGTACCAGGGATCGGCGCCAGCTTGCGGTCGAAGTCGACCGGCCCACCGTCGTCCGCCTGGCACAGCGGCTTCGCCTTCGTCACCGGCACGTCGGCGTAGCCGCGGCTGCGGTCGGTCTGCGGCTTGTGGAACAGCAGGATGTACTCTGGCGAGCCCACGCCCATCTTCGTGCCGTCCTTGCACACTTCGCTGTAGCCCAGACGGTAGGTCTGGTTGTTCTCGCGCACCACATCCGTGACGACCGTGATCATGCCCAGGTAGTCGAAGCCGTGCTTCATCCCGTGAAACAGCGCTTCGGCGTGGAACGGGCTGACGGTCGGCACGCCGGCGCCGGTCACGTTGCCGAAGTTGATCCGGTCCTTCACGTGGCAGGCGTAAATGCGACCCGGCTGCAGGATCCGGTGCAGCTGCGGGGTGAGGAAGTCCATCTGCGCCCAGAAATGGCCGTTGTCCTGGGTGTGGCCGAAATCGTTGTAGCTGGGCGTGTATTCGTAGTGGTTCGCGAACGGGATGCTGGTCAGGATCATGCCGACCGAGTTATCGGGTTGCTCGAGCGCCTCCAGAACGCAGTCGTTGTTGGCCACGGTGAAGCGCTCGCCGGCGACGACGTGCCGCTCGACGCCAATCGTGCGTGCCAGGCTGTCCTGCATCGACAGCTGGTCCAGCCCATAGGTGCGGATGATCTCGCCCATCTTGTCCTGCATCTCATCGTGACGACGCCATTTTTCCTGCAGTTCGGCCAGCACCGCGCGCTCGACCTCGGTGTGGATGATGTCGATCCGGACCGGGTGCGTCTGCTGGAAGCGCTGGATCCTGTGGATGGCCTGGATGAAGTCGTTGAACTTGAACCCGATGCCAGCGAAGATCGCGCGGTGGCAGTACACCTGAAAGTTGCAGCCAGAGCCGGCGATGATCGGCTTGGTCGACAGGATCTGGAACTTGCCGTCGCTGAAGTCGGCAATGCGCTGTTCTCGCTCGTCCAGGTCCTGCGTGCCCCACACGCTCACGGCGGCTGGCAGCGCCGCCTGGATGGCGTGACGCTCGTCCTCGAGGTCGTGCCAGATCACGAAGTGGTCCGCCGGATCCGCCGCGACGATCTCGGCGACCTTGGCGACGCGCGCCGCCATGCTCTGCCGCTTCTCGCCAGCAGCGGCCGACAGGCCCATGGCGACGTTCGGGATCAGCAGCCCCTGGCCGTTCTTCTCGGCGCCGGCCGCCTCATAGTCGCTCGGCACCTCGTGGTAGTGCACCTCGAGCGGCGGCAGGTCGTAACCCTCGTCCGAGTGGCCCAGGTCGCTCGGGCGGCGAATAAAGCACGCCCAGCTGGCCACCCACAGCCAGAACTCGGTTTCCTTGTGCGGGTAGAGTGTCAGGTTGCCAGCCTTCTCGCTGTCGCGCTGGAAGAATCGGGTCAGCGCCTGGCCGGTGTCCATCACGCCCAGGAAGCCGGCGTAGTGGATCAGCTCCTTGAATCGGTTCGGGCTCGGCGTAGCGGTGAAGACGAACTTGAACTCAACCTGGTCGAACAGCGGCAGGAACTCCTGATAGGTCTTGCTGCCGAAGCTGCGCAGAATGCTCGCCTCGTCCAGCGACGCGGCGCCGAAGCGGCGGACGTCGACCTTCCCATCCCGCACCGATTCGTAGTTCGTCATATAGATGGTCTCGGGCCCAACAACCTCGGCGTCCGACCGGATGAACTTCAGGTCGACCGCGCAATCGCCGGTGAAGCGCTTCGCCACCTCGCGGGTGAACTCCTGGCGCACGCCCAGCGGGAGCACGATCAGACGCAGGCACGGGCGGTGGATGCCGATCTGGCGCATCACCTCGAGGTTCGTGCTGGTCTTGTGCAGGCCGAACGATGCGAACACTGCGCGCTGGCCGCCCTGCAGCGCCCACCGGACGATGTCGCGGGTGTGCGGCTTCAGCCCCGGATTGATCTGCTCGAGCGGGACGTCGAAACCCATGCGCGGCGCCAGCTTGATTTTGGCGCGGAGAAAATCGTTGTAATCGCTTAAAATATTGGCAGACATAATTACTCCACTGTGATTTGTTCAGAGGCCGCGCCGGGTGCAACCGCCGCGGTCTCGTTATTTCTGATCATGGCCAGGCACTCGGCCAGCAACACGAGCTGGGCGCCGTAGCGCTCCTCGAAGCGCGCCTTGTACGGGTGGACCGCAATGAGCGTCGGATTTGGGCCGGTGCCGTCCTGGTGGTGGCCAGCGCACAGCGGGAGCACCAGCAGATGCGCGCCCGGCTTCGTGCGACCATCGATGTGGTGCACGCTGACGTCCGGGTTGTGCCAGCCATCCTTCCGGCAAGCGATGCAGCCCAGGTCGGCGATCGCGCTCATGAAGCGGGCCTCGTCAGTGGTGGGCGCGCGGCCCTTCATCCCGCGCGATGCGATCGGCTTGCGCGGCTTCGGCTCGCGGGCACGTGCCTGTGCCTGGACGGCAGCAACGCGCAGCAGGCCGGCGCCGGCGACGGGCGACTTGAATCCGGTGCCGCGCGCCATCGGCGTCTTGCTCTCGAGGGGCTTGCCCTGCTTTAGAGAGGAGCGGCGCATCATGCTACGATCCCCATCTCGCCACCAAAGGAGCACCTATGAACACGGAACCGCCGCAGGAGTACGGCAACTACCTCATCGTGGTCGGCGCCCTTCCCGCGCCCGAGAATCGCTATTTCAGTGTGTTTTCGATACACCGCCGAAATGACCCGAGCTTGACCGGTGACGCGGGGCTCGTTCACCGCGAAAGCATCAAGGATGGGTTTATTTGCGAGACAGCGGATGAGGCAAAACGCGATGCCTCGGTTCGTGCGCACGAATGGATTGACGCGCGTACTGAGTAAGATCGCACCCATCGTCAGGCTTTCGTGTGAAACGATTGACCAGTGCGCACCGACCACGCCGGGATGTCCTGGCGGGTGCCGCGCGGGTTCGGGATGTACTTCTTGCTCAGCGGCGGGCGCGTGAATACGTCGGGTACCTGGCGCAGCGCAGCGATCTGGCCAACTGGCTGCACGACCTCGACGCCGGCCAGCGCGTCGAAGTGAGCACGGGCGGCCAGGCTGATGTCGATCTTGCCCTCGCGCTCGAGCAGCCAGCCATAGCTCAGCGCGCGCTGCAGCGCTTCCTCCTTGGGAGTGCTCTTGCGGCCGAAGTCCACGACTTCGAACAACCGGCGCGCCGTCGTGGCGCCGTGCTTGTACAGGTACTCGCCGGCGGCGTAGGCTGGCGTGCCGCGGCCAGCCGCGCGAGTTGGATTGATGTGCTTGCCCATGGTCGGGCCTCCGAAAATTGAATTTTGTGATGTGGCTTGCGACGTGCGGCACTGTGGTCGGCCGCAGGCAGTGCAGCCGAGCATGGAGTGGCGGATGCAGGTCATGCGGCCACCCCGGTGATCTGCCGCTCGCGCGCGCAACACGCGCGGGCAGCCAGCAGTTCGTCCCTGTGTTCCTCAGCATGCTGCTTTCGTGTCAACGCCTGCAGGTTTCCGATATCGTCGTTCAAGCTGTCCCGGTCGCGATGGTGCACGACGGATCCGCGCGGCACCTGGCCATGAGCTGCCTCCCAAACGACAACTGCGCGCTTGCGCCACACATTTGGCTCAGCGGTCTTCACCCATGCGCGATCCAGGCCAGTGTGCGTCTCGCGGCGCACGCGCACCGACCCTATCGGCAGGCGGTTATGCGCCTCCTGGCCGGCCTTAAACTCAGTAGTCGGAGCGGCGTGCACACCCTTCTTGAATTGCGTGCTTGGGGAGTAGCTATGCCCCGGAAGAAACCGGCCTTCTTCGCGCCGCGGCGTCATGCGGCCTCCAGCATTGCGGCGATGACGTCACGCGCGGCCGGCGGGCACACGGCGTTGCCCAGCATGTGCACGGCCTCGGAGTGCTTCGCCGGAAGGATGTACGTCTCGGGGAAGCCCATCGCGGCGCGGCATTCCTGCGCCGAGAACATACGCATGCGATCGCCGTCGATGATCGCGTGCCGATCTCGCGTCGTGATGGTGCCCACCGGGCGCGAAAGCGCACGTCCACCCTTCTCGGCGCCGTAGTAACTGCTGATGAAGCGGTCGCCATGGGCGGCGCGGCCGGCGGCGATGCGCGCCAGTGTGTTCGCGGCGCGGCCAGGCTTCTCGATCGGCTGCCAGTTGCCGGTACCGAAGTTGACGAAGCTGCTGGCAGGGACGTGCGGGCGCTTTTCCAGATCGAGCATCAGCGGATGCTTCGCGAGCACGGCGACGATGAACAGGCGCTCGCGGTGCTGCGGGGTGCCGTGGTCAGCAGCGTCGACGATCATCGGCGCAAGCGCATAGCCCAATGCATCCATTGCTGCGCACCAGGCTGGATACAGGGCCCAGGACGTGAACTCGGGCACGTTTTCGATTACAGCGAACGGCGGCCGGTGGTATTCAGCGGCCGATACGACGGCCCAGGCGGTCGAACGGCTGGCGTCGTGCTGCGGGTTGCCGTTGGCCTTGCCGCGCGCCTTGCTGTGGCCTTGGCAGCACGGCGACGCCAGCAGGATGTCGTGCGCGGGCACGTCCCGCCAGTTTGCCTGCTGAAGGTCCTGGCACAGATGCGCGGCGCCAGGGTGATTCTGCGAGTGGATCGCGACGGCGGCCGGCCAGTGGTTGGCGGCCCACACGACTTCGATGCCGGCCATGCCAGCCCCGGTACTGAACCCACCGGCGCCGGCGAACAGGTCGATTGCTTTCATGGACGCACCTCCACCGCACGCTGGCCGAAGAGCGCGGCAACTAGCGGATCGCGCGCTGCCGGTGCCGAGTGCAGGCGCACCGCGAAGTGGCTGTCGTCCTGCATGACATGGATGTGGCGGCCGGCGCCGATGGTGGCGACATCCTTCGCGCGCTTCGGCAGGCCGGTGGGGCGCGATACCGGCGCGGCGGCAAGCTGGGCCAGGTAGGCCCGGGCCTGGTCCGGCGTGATGGTCAGGTAGCACATGAGGCCTTCTGCGCCGCGCACGGAGGTGACGCGCTCACCCAGGTCGGCGAGGTACTTGCGCACGCCCGATGGGCCCATTTCGAGGATGTTACCGATGGCCTCGCGGCTCAGTGGGCCGACCAACAGCGCGGCGACCAGGCGGCGTAGGTTGTCGATGCGCGCAGCGGTCTGGCCAGGGGTGACGTAGCTGGCGCGGGTCATGCTGGCACCTCGGCTTTTTCCTCTGCAGGTGCGGGGTTCGTCATGGCGACGAGATCGTCACCGGCGGGCAAGGTAGAGACCCAAGCTGGCGTTGCGCCCAGTTTGCTGTCGTCTCGCATCGACATCAGCACCCCGATGAAATCGGGCGCGCAGTCCAGACGAAACACGGCGCTGGAGCCTGTGGTGTCCTTGCTCGTGTAAAAGTTCATGCCGACAGCACCGCGCGTACTGCGCCTCAGCATCTTGCCTGCGGCGGCTGCGGCCTTCTGCGCCAGTTCAATGACTGGTGCGCCGAACATTCCAGGCAGCCCCGGCTCAAGCACGTCCGCTTTCGGGATCACGCGCTCATACCGTGGGTAGGTTGCTTCGACTTCTGGGCGGCCTGGCTGGATATAGACGTCACTGTCGCCATTTTCGACCACCGCGAGCCGATCGCCGATCATGACGATGCGACGGTCATCTTTCAGGCCGGCCGCACAAGCCTGCTGCATCCTCGAATCGAAGCGCAGGATGACCTCATGCTCGCAGACTGCATCCTTGTCGTAGATTGCGCCGAGCGCATGACCATTCGTGGCACAGATGATGGCGCCGCCGTCCTTGTGCGGGCGGACGTTGATCGCGTTGAGGTAATAGCGGATGTCTGCCTTGGCGATGAAGGGCGCGATGATCGGCAACAGCTTCGCCGTCAGACTCAGGTTGGCGTGCTTATTGACGGTCATGATTCACCACCGATCACGGCGCGCGCAGCCGCATTCAGGTCCGACTCGGTGAGGGTGTGGCGGCGGACGTCAACGGTGTACACGACATCGCCTGGACGGAGCCACTGGTGTGCGCTGGCCAGTTCGGACAGCGAGTGCGCCTCTGGTTCCGGCGGCTCAGTGGACCACTGGCGGATTGTAGCCAACGCGCCGGGCGAAGACTGGGCCTCACCGGCGTGCACCGCCGGTGGATTCGATTGTGCTAACATTTGATTTCCTTCCAAGGAATTTGCTTTACGGGACCCGGTTGCAGCCGGGTCTTTTCACATCTGCTGCTCTTCGAGCATCTGTTCGTATTTCTCGCGGCTCATCACATGACCCGGCTCGATCGGCGCCGGCGTGCTGCCGCTTTCTTCGGGTTGATCCATCCACTCTCCTTTTCTGATCCGGCGCAGACTTGCGGACTGGCGCCGGGGTATCGTGCTATTGGTGGCGAGCGGGCTTTACTCCGCCAGCTCGCGTATTTCTTTGACCGGGACGCCCAGGTGCTCGTGAATGCTCAAGATCACGGTCGGGCCCAGCGGTGCGCCGCTGCGCAGCTTGCTGATCTGCGGCGGGGTGATGCCCAACTCCCGCGCCAGCGCCGCATCGTTCTTGATCCGGAACCGCTCGCGCAGGATGTCCAACAGCCTCGGTACGTTTTTCAAGTTCACTCCTCCGTATTGGTGACGGCGCCATCCCGCCGCCTGGGTGCTGCCTACGTCGACTGTTTCTGGAAGCTCTTCTCAAGCTTCTCGACCGCCTCCGCCAACTCATTACCGTCCTGCCGGTGGCGAGACTGCGCGCGCTCCCGATCTGTGCCGGTGGCTGCGGCCTTGGCGCGCCGGCTCGACGCCCACTTGCGCGCCTTCGCCACCACCTTGTCCGTGTCCTTTTGTTCGTCCATCTACCTCCCTCCCCTTATTCGCTTTTCGATACGCCCAACACCCGGAAGCCTTCAAACCCGCATAAAAGGCTTGGGGGCGCCGCCGCGCGTCCGGCGCGCACTCGACGGCGGCCAGGTCCGGATCGGGCCCGTTTTGGGCATACGTCCGGGACCCTCCCGCCGGGTACGATGTGCAGGGTCGAGTTCGCGGATCGAAGACGACAGCTGCTGAAGGCTCAAGCCGATCGCGGCGCTCATCGACAAACCGACCGGATCGAAGACGGCCTTCATGGCCAGGTAGACGTCCGGCGACAGGTAGCCTTTGACCGAGATGGTTTTGGCGTTCGGGTTGTTCATGGTTTTCTCCTAGTGATGCGGGTTACAGGAATGGTTGAAACGGCTGTTTGCTAGAGGTTGCTTGGTCGGCTTTTTTCTACTCACGAACCGGGCACGGATCGGTGGAGCGGCGAGCTGGAGGCGGATCAGCTAGTCCAAGCGCGACGAAGACAGCCGGACGCGCAAGCCTAAGAAATTTGAGCTGCGCTTTCGGTATGCCTAACTTGCGCCATTCGGATACCGAAGGAGGCTGGATCTCACAAAGGCGCGCTACTTCTGACGTCCCGCCCAGGGCGTCAATGATTTCGTCGGGCGTGGTCTCTCGTTCCATTGGCCTATTTTAGGCATACCTAAATTACAAAGCAAGCGTTTTTAGGCTTGCCTCATCAAAAAAAGATTAGGATTGCCTAATGGAAGAATGGAAACAACGATTGGCTGCAGCACGCACCGCGAAAGGCATGAGCAAAAGCGAATTTGCGAAGGCAGTTCGCATCTCGGCACCGACCGCGACCGACTGGGAAAAAAGCGTGGCTGATGGCGGTATTAAAGAAATATCAGGGATTCGACTAACCAAGGTCTGCGAGGTACTGGGAATTGATCCGACGTGGCTTTTGCATGGCAAGGGCGCGGGGCCCGCGAAGGCGCCATCGCCTGATCGTATTGATGATCTCAAACCAGTCCTGGCCGCCGATCCAGACAGCCCCACCTTCGTGCACATCCCGAAGGTTCGGCTGCTCGTTTCAGCCGGCGTGAGCGGTTTTGGAGTCGAGCCGGAGCCATACGATGGCACGACCGCGACCGTCCCTGCCGATTGGCTGCGACGTCGGCAACTGCGGGCCGAGAACCTGATCGCAATTCGTGTCCGTGGACGCAGCATGGAACCCACATTCAATGAGGGCGACACGGTGTTCATCAACAAGAAGGACACGGAGCCTTTTGACGGTGCTGTGTTCGTCATCAACTATGAGGGCGAGGACGTAATTAAGCGCCTGTCTCGCGATGCCGGCGACTGGTGGCTGACGTCTGACAATCCGAATCAGCAGCAATTCCATCGGAAACTATGCAGGGGCGCCGAATGCATCATCATCGGCCGCGTAGTTCGAAGTGAGCGAGAGCACTATTAGTGCGGTGCGTAGTTATGGACCTCTGCTGCGTTCGCGTGGCAGTGGTGAAGGTCGACCGCGCATGCCTGGTCAATCCCCGCGCCACGCGGACTTTGCGTGAGCTGCAGCCGCGGTTCGGGATCCTGCCGATCTTGCTGGTATCGTTCGAGTACATGGATCTCCAGGACGCGGCCGGCTTTTCGGACTTTCCGACCGCGCCCTATGTGGCCGACCTGGTCGAGTGGAACTCCATGGAGCCGGTGGAGTGGGAGCCGCTACCTGAACTGGTCGAGCCAGACCTGCCATTTTAAGATTGTGGACATTGGCGAGAATTTAGCTGCCCTTGCTCATCTATACTCGCGCGATCCATCGGATCTTTACAGGGTATCAACATGAAGTTCTTCGGCATCCTCATTCTCGTGGCCGGCCTGGCGCTCAGCGTATTTGCGCTGAATATGAAGGTCCATGTCGACGTGGAGTCCAAGGACTTCGGCTACGGGATCCGCACGCCGGCCATGAGCGTAGCAAACGTTGGCCTCATGGAACAGCGACAAAACCTGCTGATCTTTGCTGGAGTGCTTTCTGTCGTAGGCGCGATCTTGACCGGCTTCGCCTCAATGCGCCCTGCTGCTCCCGCGCCGGCGCCGGTTGCCCTGAAAGACGGAGAGGGCCTGCTCGATTTCTTGAACGAGAAGCAGGCCGCTCCAGCTGCAGCTGAGCCCTCTGCGGTCTCGATTTGCCCGAAGTGTCGCAGTATGGGCAGCGGTGATGATGTTGAGTGTGGCCGCTGTGGTGCTGCGTTGCAGGCCAGCGCATAAACGAAATTCCACGCGCCGTGCTTTCATGCATTTGCGCGAGCGAAACGGCACGCTTAGATGCCGAGTTAGGAATTACCTTGAAATATATTCTGTTCGTAGGCGCCGCCATTGCTCTCACCGGCTGCGCCAGCAATTCTGGCGTCGTCGCCATGGGCCCAGATACCTTCTTTGTGTCCAGGCAGGCGGCAACCGGATTCTCTGGATCCGGAACCCTGAAGGCCGAGGCGATGGCCGAGGCTGGCGCATTCTGTACCGGGAAAGGCAAAACCGCCTCGGTCACCGGTGAAAAGGAGGCGCAGCCGCCTTTCATCCTGGGGAACTACCCGAAGGCTGAACTGACATTCAAGTGCGTGTAAGCGCGCATAGGGGTAAACGATGGCATCGGTCCAGTGCCCAGGCTGCAAAACCCACATCACCGTCCCAGGGCTGATCAACTGCCCGCAGTGCCAGACCTTCATGGACCCGCCGTTCCTGCGCGAGCACCAGGCGAAAGCGGCTGCAGCAGCGAGTAACCGGCCGTCGCTACTCGGCCCGCGGGAATGGTTCGCGTTCGGAGCGCTGGCCGCCATCGTCACCCTGGTCGGCTTGATCGTCTACCGTGTGGCGGTACCGAGCGATAGCCAGGTACACGATCGAGCGGTCAGCGCCGCGCTGCTCGCCTGCCAGCAGCGCATCGCCGGCCTGGCCGAGTTCGGCGGTGCCGAGATGCCGCCCTACTTCAAGAACTGGGGCAAAGGAGATGAGTTTTCCTTCTCCTTGCCGCGTGGATCCTTCCACTTCAAGAACGGTTTCGGCGCCCTCCGTACCGATGTCAGCCGGCTGCATGGGTTGTGGCGATTGGCGAGGACCAATGCCTCAAGCCGGTGAGGTACGAGCCTAATACCGTGACGCGTGAGTATTGGTGACTATTTTGACAACTTTAAGCTTTATCATTGCTGTTGGCCACTATCACACTGATGCAGGCCAACAATTTTGTAACGTCCGCACTCGCGGCCGCATTGACTGATATAATTAATTTGTGATATGCCCTACGACTTGTACGACTACCTAGACGCGGCTGGCGAGAATCAGTTCAAGTTATGGACAAAACAGCTAGAAAAAATACAAAAAGCTAAGCTTAAATCTAAAATTGATATGTTGCGACTGCACGGTGAAGAATTGTTCCCGGAGGTATTGACAGACACGCCAGTGCGCGGCATCAGAAAAATTAGAGTTAAAGGAAACGTTCAACTTCGCCCTCTCCTTTGTAGAGGGCCGCATGGAGAAGATGAATATACATTCCTAATGGGCGCGAAAGAGATCGGCAATGAATTTGAGCCGAAGGACGCCCCGGAAACTGCAAACGTTCGCAAGGCGACCGTTGCAGGAAATAAAAACAGGAGGTGCACACATGAATGAACTGCGTAAAGAACTAGCGGAAGATTTCGAAGATGCTGAGTACGCACATGCTTACTTGGAAGAAAATTCAAACATGAGAATTGCTGCCCAGGTGCGGGCACTACGTAATTCCCGTGGATGGACCCAAGATGATTTGGCAAATCAATCTGGAATGAAGCAAGCTAGAATTTCAAAAATAGAATCGGCTGACTTTGAATCGCTCACGCTAAAGACATTGAGAAAGTTGGCCCAATCTTTTGATGTCAACTTATTTGTTTCATTTAATTCAATTAGCGATGCGGTCAATGATTTTATTGGTCTATCGTCAGAGCGGTTGGTCTGCGAATCTAGGCACGAGTCACTCCCAAAAATCAATGCGGCGAGCTCTAGTATCGTACTGCGTGTACCCTCATCGAACACGAATCGACCCTTTATCGTTTCTGTGACATCACCCAAAGCCAATTTAACAAGTCTTAAAATTCGGGCATAATCATTATGGAATCTCAATCGGTGCTAACTAGCGGACATATCGTAAAAGACACGGGAAAGCTACCCGAGGTATATGCCGATGGCGTTCATGAAATGTTTTTGGGCTCACCTATCTCAAAAATTACATTCTACTCGATGGACGGTGCCACTGAAGATGGGAGAGAGATACGCGCCACACAACAGCGCGTGATTATTCCGACAGGAGCTCTTCTGGAAATGTGTAGAAATATCCTTGCATTTGCCACTGAGAACGCGGCAGGATTAAAACACGGCTATGACCTGCAAACGGATTACTTATCCCGACTATTGTCCGATGTAACGATCACTCCAGCTCCAAACTTTATCCAACCTTCAGATAAACCAGACGAAAAAAACACTTGAGGACGTAAGGTATACCCTCACTTGTTACCAACAGTGCCCCGCTAGTCGGGGCATTTCCACATTTCCTTAATGCAATCAAAGTACGCAATAACGCCGTGCAGTACGCACTGTAAATCCTGGAAATGCAGTAGCTGCCCCCGGTCGCCGCGCTACGTTAATTTCCTGCTGAGGGGACTTATCTGAAACCAATGCGATCGACGACATGTGCGCCACCCCCTCTAGCCCGCGCTGCGCCTTGATCGCGGTCGACCGCTTAGCGCGCGCGACGCGGGTCGCCAAATCTTGCAGCATCGCATCGGTGATCTCCACCGGACCGTACCGAGACGGCCAGCCCGACACCAGCGGGTACGGTACGCCGAAGGCCTCTGCCTCGATTCGGGTCAGCGACTTCACTAATCCCCTGCCCTCCAGGTAGCGCGCGAGCGTCAATTTTTGCGACATTTTCGGGCCTTTTTCCTACGCACCCTGTAGAGGTACTGTTCAGGTTCTGTTCTTGGCTGTTCAGGTAGGTATTTCTAAGTTACTGGCTTCGTTTTATCCCAGCAGAGCCTCGGTTCCAGAGCGTAACCCTCCCTATAGGCCGACAAGAAATCGGCTTGTGTGGAGAGCTACCGCATCCCATGCTTTCGCCTTCGGACACTTTCGCTTGTTCGCAGACTATCCAGGTGTTTCCACCTGCCCCCGGCGCGCTCTACGACCCACCCACGCTGTGCCCCTGCCGGACGTCCTTGGCTCTTAGGCCTGGGCGTCGGCGGTTTCCCCTCCCTGCTCCAGGCGTGCAAACAGCCAGAATCGGCTGATGGACCCATTTTACCTAAATATTTCGGCATACCTCAATATTTTTATTGATTTGTTTTTAGGGATGCCTAATAATGAGGTCAACGAAGCGAGCTCAGCACCTCCCGAGCCGCAGAACTGGAGATCGCAATGACCAAGCAGTGGGACAACGAATACCTGAAAGAAGTCTTCGCCGACGAGATCGCGCTGGCGAAGCTTCATCCGAAGTGGAAGCGCACGTTCAAGGCACCAGCCACGCTGGCGATGGACGCGCCGCTGCAGGTGGGCGCGCGCACCGCGAACCACTTCGGCAGCGCGAGCTCGCCGCGGCTGACCTTCTCGACCGTGGCACCTCAGGTGCCGCCGCACTGGCGCCGCAACTGGAACTCGGCCGGCCCGCTCAGCACCGAGCTGGGCCTGAGCATTCGCCACGACGCAGAGGAGCAGACCGTCTCCGTTGGCGTCGGTGGCGGCGGCCGGCGCAATGTGACCGAGCACTACGCCGATCACCCTAATGCGGACGCCGCGACCATGGCCGCCATCGTGCGTGCCGCGATCCAGCGCCTGACCGACCTGCGCGACGCCCACTGACCCGACACCGGAGAACACGATGATCAACTTCCTGCTCTTTTTCCGCCTCGACTGGTGCGAGCGCCACCCCCGCGTGATGCTGGCCCTGCTGTTCAGCCTGATCTGCTTGGGCGGAGCGATCGACCCGGCCGCACCGCAGCCATAACCACGCCAACCACAAGGACCTGACGATGTTCCGCAACCTCCAGATTTACCGCCTCCCGGCGCCGTACGCGATGACCGCCGATCGCCTGGCCGAGGCCCTGCTGCCGCAGATGTTCGCACCGGCATCGAGCAACGAGCTGCTTCGCCAAGGCTGGGACCGTCCACGCGGTGCCGACGGCGCTCTGGTGCACGCGGTGAACGGCCAGTTCCTGCTGCAGCTGGTCACCGAGAAGAAGGTGCTGCCGGCGAAGGTGATCAACCAGGTCACCGCTGCGCGTGCCGACGAACTCGAAGAGCAGCAAGGCTTCCGGCCGGGGAAGAAGGCAATGAAAGATCTGAAGGAGCGGGTCACCGACGAGTTGCTGCCGCGCGCGTTCCCGATCCGAACAGCGGTCGCGGTGTGGATCGATCCGGTCAATGGCTGGCTGGTGGTCGATGCGGCCAGCCCGGCCAAGGCCAACGACGTGGTCAAGCTGCTGCTCAAAGCGGTGGACAAGATGCCGCTGGAGTCGCTGCGCGTGCAGAAGTCACCCATGGCCGTGATGACTGGCTGGCTGGAGGTCGACGAGGCGCCGTACGGCTTCACGATCGACCGGGATGCAACGCTGCGCGCCACCGGCGAGAGCCGCGCGCAGGTCGGGTACAAGTCGCACACGCTCGAGCCGGACGACATCCGCCGCCACATCGCAGCCGGCAAGCAGTGCACACGCCTCGCCATGACCTGGAACGACCGCATCAGCTTTGTGCTTGATGAGACGCTGGCCATCAAGGGCGTGAAGCCGCTGGACGTGCTCAAGGAGAGCAACGCGCCTACGCATGACGCCGACGAGCGTTTCGACAGCGACTTCGCGCTGATGTCGGGCGAGCTGGCCAGGATGCTGGCCGACGTGGTCGAAGCGCTTGGCGGGGAGGCAAAGGCATGAAGAAGAGCCGCACCCGCCGCGTGCCGAGCGCTGACTGGCAGGCCATGACGCCGGCCGACCGCGATGCCGTCCGCCAGTCGCGCGTCAATGCGCAGTCAAGCCGCTACCAGCGCGAAGTCGCCGTAGAGAAGTCTTTCGCCAACGCCAGCCCAAGGAGCTCCACGAAATGACCACCACCAGCACAGCAGCACCTGGCGCGCTGCAGCGCCGCGTCGACGACCTGCCCCTGCCCGACCAGCCGCTATGGTGGGGCGAGGACGGCACGCCGCTGCCCGCGTCGAGCGCGGTCCACCAGTACCGCCCGCACGACGAGCGCCACCGCCTCTGGTCGGACATTAAGACCGAGGAACTGCTCGCTTACGTGCAAGCCTCGCCGGAGCGCTTCGAGATGCGCACGCTGTTCACCATCCCGGTAGATGAGGTGTCGCGCGCGCCGATGCTGGTGGTGCTCGCCGCGCAGGCAACGCTGTCCCGCGTCCAGCGCGAAATGTCCGCGGCCGATTCCAAGCTGCGCGCCGCCCTGGCCGCGCTGGGAGAACAGCCATGAACGGCCCATACAGCGAGCACGACATCGCCGCCGCCCGGCGCTTCTCGATCAAGGTGCTAGCCCTGGTGGTCGTGTGCACCGCGCTAATCGTGAACGGGTGGCCGCTGTGAAGCGCCGATTCGCCCAGGCCCTAGTGCTGGTGATGGCCTTCCTGATTATCGTCGCCGAAGTCCAGCGCGTCGAGGATGCCGAGGCCATGCGCGGCGCCTACCAGATGTATGGGGATGGGGAGCCGTGACCTTCGAAGAACTGCGCATCACCTACCATTGTCCGGAGAAGCTGGCCCGCAGGCTGTACCAAGACCTGGCCGTAACGGAGGCGCTGCTCGCGCTCGAGCATGCCCTCCGCAGCAAAGCAGAAGCGAAACTGGCAGCGGCCTCGACGCCGCGCCGCAAATACCGAGAGGAGAAGTGATGGACCAAGCAATCACCCGCGCCGCCGGCGCCACGCCCAGCACCACGCCGCCGGCCGCAACCGTCACGCCTCGCCGGTGGGCGCTGCTGCTGACTAGTCAGAACCATGGCCAGATCGGAAAGCTCGGCTGTGACTTTTCCTGGGCGCCGGGCAAGCACGAGCGAGTGCAAGTCATGGAGATCGTCGAAGCCGGCGCGCCGCCAGCACCAGGCACCGACCTGGCCGGCTTGGTGCGCCTGCCCTTGACCAATGAGCAGATCGCCGCCGGCGCCATCATCCGCTGTGACCATGGCGGCTCGATTGGCCGCAGTGCTGCGATCGAAGTATGGGATGCGATGCTCGGCGCCGCCCCTATCACGGCAGAAGCCGGTCAGGTAGCGCCGATCGAGGA
>NZ_JCASIL010000028.1:0-65609 GCF_059685725.1 Telluria sp. RT2P19 | reverse complement strand
CGCCGTCATCTTCGAGTCCGTCAAGCCATCTTTCGAACTCGTCATACGTGGCGGCAGAAAACAGCTTTCCTTTCGCACGGTTCACTTCTTGGGATGCTATGTCCCGTCGACAGAGTCGGGCAGAGTCGTCGTCGGTGGTGAGCGCATCAACGTATGGAAGAAATGTTGAAATATGGTTTATATCGTTTAAGCGAGAAACACCAAACTTCTTGTCATTAAACGTTGCGTCCGTCCGTTCGCAACTACACCATGCAAAAAGCACTTCTGCTTCCAAGGCAGTACGAAGGCGAATTGAGGCGCAGCCACCGGTCGGGTCGTCCTCCAACACCCGTGCAAGCCGCTCAAGTGCATCGTCGTCCAACCCCTCCACAATTCGCCGCACCATCGGCAGAAAATTGCATGACTTAGGAATGGGCGGCAATGGGCACTCAATGCCGACCGTCAGCTCGGCCAGACGCGATATGTCCGCAAGAAACGTCGCGTGCTCACGGGCGCTTTCAATCCCACGCTGCAGGTCCGTGCGCCATTTCTTACACACGAGAGTCAGGCAGTCTAGTCTTGAGCGCTGTGTTCCAAGGTCGTGGCTTTGACGAATGAGAATGTCGCGGAGATTTGCCTGCAGAGTCGCACGGCTTTCCGTAGTTGCAAGCGGTTGGTGAATCCTACCGAGCCAAGTATTTGTTGGAATGACCTGGGTGCCGAGTTTGAAACGGAACGGGTCTTTGAGCCCGATATCACTCAGGGAAAAGGACTCAGACCCTAGCGGGTCACTAAGTTTCCGACGTTGTTGGTGCATAAACACTTCAGCAACGTCCGAAGCAATAGTTCCATCGGCCAATTGATTCTGGAACGTCAAGAGCCGACGCCGTTTCTCGTCGCGTCCAACAGGGATAGCAGCTGTTTCGGCAAAATGCACGTCAGAGACCACCACGAAGATTTTCTGACGCGCTTTCAGGCTTAGAAGCTTCTGAAGAATACGGAATCTAATGTCGCACGGATTGCTTGCGTCTTCCGCAGGAAGCACATCCGATAGAAATGATTGGTCGAGGTAGACGAGCTTTTTTCTCACCTCAGGCAAAATAATTCGTAGGCTAGTCATGCAGACTTCACATACTGCCGTCGCGGCCCCGCTGTTGCGGTTCTGAATTATTTTTTCATGCGGAAAGACTGTCTTGCATTGTGGGCACGCCGGCGGGATTGATAGGTCAAGAGTAAGGGTGCGCATGAGGTCTGTCCCTACCAAGTGCCTTTAATGGGTATGGAAAAAAGCCCAGAAAGAGCTTGCCCTTCTGGGCACTCAGCATGAATCGCCGGTGCTCGTATGCTTCGGACGTACGAAACGACCTGGGTTGGCTAACATATACGTCCGACATATTTTCCTAAATTTGGAGAGGTAAAACGGGAGTTCCGGCGCCAGCCGCTACGTCCAGTCACTCTCTATGGCTGCGTTGCTTTGCAATTAGCAAACGTAGCGCTGGCCTACTCGAAGAATTCCTCGTCAACTTTCTTAACGTGCAGCGTCTCTTCGATGACACAACCGACACCGTGGAAAATCATCAGCCTGGTGAGCTGGTCACCGTCCATGAGGACAATTCGCTTGCTCAATTGCTCGGCCGTTTGGCGGGCGGATGACGTGAAGGTAGACGCCGTAACGAATAGCCCCTTGGTGGCTTTGAAGCGGTCGAGACTGCCGAAGAAGTCGCGGATATCACCGGCGCCGACGGTGTTCCCGGCGGCATAGCGTTTTGCCTGCACATAGATGCGGTCGAGTCCGAGCGGGTCTTGGTCGATGACACCGTCGACGCCGCCGTCACCCGGACCACCCACGAGGGCCTTGGCCACATCGGTAACCGAACCGCCGCCATAGCCCATCCGCACAAGTAGGCGCACTATTAGGCTCTCAAAGAAGGCCGGTGTCCCTGTCCGAATTCGTTGAAGCATTTCGTCGGCCAAAGCGACTTCCAATTGACGGTGGGCACTGCGCATGACCTCGTCGGGGGTCAGAGTCGTCGCGTTATCGCTTACATGAGGGGAAGCCGTGTCGCCCTCCTCTTCTTCAGCATCCCTAAACTTTTGAAAGCCAGGAAATTGGTTTAGGTATTTGATATCAATGCGCTCTGGCGGCGCGGTCAGTACTTCGCGACCCCGGTCGGTAATGCGAAAATGAGCCCGTTTGGTCAATTCGACCAAACCGGCCTTTCCCAGATACCTCTTCGCCCAATGAACGCGGTCGGCAAACGTCGATTGCCTTCCTGATGGCAGGAGCTGCGCACGTTCTTCCGATGATAATTTGAAGTCGGTGGCCAGTTGCTCCACTACGTCGGAAATCTTGACCTCGTCCTTGGCCGCACTTCGCAAAACCGGGAGCATTAGCGTCTGAAAGTCAGGTATCGAAAAAAAAAATTCTCCTCAAAGGGTATGACCAAAGGAGCCATAGCTGACTTTTACGTCGTGCGGTGGCATATCGCTGCAGTTCGAAGTCTGCCCACTTCTTTTTTACGGATTCAGAAGGACCTGCCAAGACCGTTGACCCGCAACCACTCGGCAGCGGCCTTCCACTTTGGCATAGTCTTGTCCACTACGTTCCAGAATTCCTTGCCATGGTTGGGGTGCTTCAAGTGAGCCAATTCATGGACCACCAAGTACTTTTGGATGTCTTGGGGTAACGCGAGCACTCTCCAGTGGAAGTTCAGGTTGCCGGCCGCCGAGCAAGATGCCCAGCGATTTTTCAAATCCCATACCCGCACTTTGCCCGGTTCAACACCCATCCGTGGCGCATACCGGGCAATCAGTTGCGGCAGTTGCTCATAGCCTAATTTGCGGTACATGGCGCGCATTAACTCATCGGCTTTGTTGACCTGAGTCCGGCTTAAAACCAAGCGGTCGCCTTCTTGATATAAGGGCGCGCTCGTGTCGGTGCGGATGTCCAGCAGGCACGCCTGCCCCCCCACGTAGAACGTTTCCCCCGACACGAACTCGCGCCGTGGGGCATGTGAATTCAGCTCTTGCCAGAGAGCCTGGTTGCGATAAACCCAGCTCAGCTTCTGCTCGACCACCTTGACCAATTTTTCGTCGGACGCGTCCAGCGGGGCGCGCAGCATCACGGTACCGTCACGCTCGATGTAAATACTCACCGTTTTGCGGCGGGTACGGACAACTTGGCAGTCGATATCTTTGACTTTAAGCGTCATGCGGCTAGTAAATCCCCATGGCGGGCCTTTGCCAGCTGGACAATGTCCTGAGCTAGTTCGCTCCCGCGCTCAATTACCGACGACACCCCGGTGTCAATCAATCGGTCTTCAACGATTCCCTTCAAAGCGGTGACCCTCGACTCGTTGGACCAGAAATTGGGCGTCACTAACTCATCCTTAAACACTGGCATCAGGTCGTTCACGAGCGATTTCAAGCTCTCTTTATCTTTTGGCGACAACTTGACGGACTTCTGAACCGATTCGACCAACTGCTCGTAGAAGGGCGCAGACTTTTCCGTTACGCCCGTAATCACTTTCTTCGCGCGCCCAGCCTTGACCTCCGTAATGAGCAATAACAGCTGCGCGGCCTGCTCGGCCCAGTTCTTCTGGTCTTTCTGCAGGATGCTGTCGAGCTTCACCGAAAGGGGGGTGTATAGGGCGGGGTCCTCGTCCATGTGCACGGTGATGTGTTTGCGAAGAGCGTGCTCCATCTCGGAAGCGGTCGCCTTGGCCGATGCGTCTTCCTTTTTCGCTTTCGGCGCCTTCATGAAATTGGGTGACATGAGGTCCACCGGGGGCACTTTCGGGTTTACGCCCAGGCCCACCAAGTGCTCGTTGATGAGTTTCTTAATTTTCTCGCCTGCCTTGCCAAAGGTCATGCTCGCGTCCTTGTACCGCTCCCTCGCCTGGGCTTTCAGCCATGCAAACCGCTTGGCCGGCAACAGGTACTCATTGGCCTTCGGGTCGGGCAAAATGATGTTTATAGCTTGCAGGAACAGCGTCAGCAGCACCGAGAAAGTCTCACGCTGCTTGGCGTCCTTAAGGACATCCATCATCATCTCGTAAACGATGTATTCGTCCTCGGCGCCCAGCTTTTGCATGCCCCAGTCTTGCGCTTGCGGCAGCTGGTGCTCCCGGAAGAACTCGAGCAAGCGGGCGTACGTGCCGGCCATCTTTGCGTACTCGCCAGCCATGTCGTGCATGCCGGCCAGAAGGTCGTTCACGTCTTCACTGGCGTAGATGCTCAATGCCTCCCGTAAATGCTTCGTGACGCCGATGTAATCTACGATAAAGCCGACTTTTTTCCCACCTGCGGTGCGGTTGACCCGGGCTACGGCCTGTAGCAACGTGTGCTCTCGCAGCGGCTTGTCGAGGTACATGACCTGCTCGATGGGGGCGTCAAAGCCGGTAAGCAGCATGTCGCACACAATGAGGAAGCTGATGCCCGTCTCAGGGACGGCGTAGTCGAATCGTTTCTTGAAGTTCACGACCGCATCCGATTCGCGGGCCGCTTTGCGAGCCAGTTCGATGTCGGCATCCGTGTTGGTGCCATCGGATGAGACCACGACCGCGGTTTTCAAGAAACGCATCCTGGTCAGAGTCTCTGCAGGAGCCCCTTCCTCCTCGGTCTTGGTGATAAGTGCCAGCAGTGCGGCGTCAATTGCTGTCTTGTAGCGCATCGCAGCGCGTTTCGAGATGCAGACGACTTGCGCCTTGAAACCGTCCGGCATGATGTTCTCGACATAGTGCTTGACCAAGTCTTTCGCCACATCAGCGATGCGTAGCTCGGATTCCAGGATGGAATCCCGGGTCCCGTACTTCTCTTTAATTGCCGCAAGCTCTTCCGGCGTCTTGTTCTCAAAGAGGTCTTCGAACTTCAGGTCGAATCCTGATTTGTCTT
This sequence comes from Telluria sp. RT2P19, assembly GCF_059685725.1. Classification (NCBI taxonomy): domain Bacteria; kingdom Pseudomonadati; phylum Pseudomonadota; class Betaproteobacteria; order Burkholderiales; family Oxalobacteraceae; genus Telluria; species Telluria sp. RT2P19. The sequence continues at coordinate 60,737 of NZ_JCASIL010000028.1, read as the reverse complement.
TGATGGCCGTGTCCACGGTCCGGCCGATGTACACGATGGGCAGCACGGCGCCGTCGGCCTGCGCGTCCTGGAGTTTGTAAGTGTCGATGTACTCGCCAAAGCGTTGAATCGTCGTCTGGTCGTGGCGTGACGTAATTAAGGGTGTTCCGGTGAAGGCTATCTTAATGGCATTTGGGAACGCAACGGCCAAATTATTGCCCAAGTCGGAATACTGCGTCCGGTGCGCTTCGTCGATAAATATGATGATGCGTTCAGACCCGTTCACTCGAGGGAACGGCTTAATTAAGGGAGGCGCTTCGGGAATCCCCAAGGCAAGCTTGACTGCATCTGAAATCGGAGTAGTGACCTCGCGAAACTTGTGCACCATAACCATGTAGAGGCCCGAGTCGTTGCCGCTGAGCGTAGCCTTCAATTCGCTCGCACCGGAAATAGTCGTCAGGGGCTCGCCCGCGGCGGCAGCCGTTCCCTCAAGTTGCTCTTCTAAGTCAGTGCGGTCGTTGACTAGCAGGACCTTGTAGTCTGCCAAGTCGGATGATGAGCGCATCTTGCGTACGAAAAACATCATTGTCAGCGACTTACCGGAACCTTGCGTGTGCCAAATGACGCCACTGCGCGTCGGGCCCGTGCCGCCACGAATGCGCCGGATGGCCTTGAGGACTGCGCGGTACTGCTGGTACCGGCAAACGACCTTGACCCGGCGGTGGCCCTTGCTCTGAAACACGCAAAAGTTTTTCAAAATATCCAGCAAAGTAGGCCTTGCCAGCATGCCCTGAATTATTGTTTCTTGGGCGCGCACGGGGCCACCAAGAGGCGTTTTGAAGGTCTGGAATTCGGGGGGCTCGATGGACCGCCAGTTCTGGAACTCATCCTGGTCGGTGGTGATGGAGCCGTACAAGGCCTCCTGTCCGGTGGTGGCGACAGAGAATAGGTTGAAGTGGAAGAGGCGCTCTTCCCCCTCCTTCATGCCGCCTTTAGTTACGGCATCCCGGCGCTCTGAGTAGCGAAACAGCTGTTCAATGGCCTCGTCCAACGGGACAGACGTGAACTGATTTGCTTCTTTGGCCTCGACTACAACTAGGGGCATGCCATTCACGAACAGTACGAGGTCTGGGCGGATGTGCCCCTTGACCTGGCCCGGCGTGTCAATGCGAAACTGGTTAATGGCAAGGAACTGGTTTGATTCTGGCTTGTCGAACGCTATCAAGCGCACAGTGCGCGAGGGGGCCCCGAGAGTCGTGGTGTTTTCGACGTCAGGCACGCCTTTCAGCAGCAGTTGATGGATGGTCTCGTTGACCTCGACCAGTTTACCCTTCTGGCCGGACACAAAGTCGAACAACCAATCGAGCTGCGAAGCGCTAAGCCAAGGCCGGCCAGAGTCGTCCATGTTGATGCCGTTGATTGCCTTTCTGAAAACATCGCGCAGGGCTATCTCTTTGAAATCGGAACGATGGCTGCTGGCCGGGTCGGTCGGCACGTTTTCGCCATGGTCGATAATGCCCCACCCGAGCACGGCCAATTGGTCCATAAACGGTTTTTCTACTTGCGCGCGCTCCGACATGACAACCCTATTCTCTTTATTGCGATTTCCATCGTAGGACTCAAGTATAGGACCGACCATGCTCAAATGAAACCCCCTGCGATGAAGGGGTTCTTGGCTCGTTATCGGACGCGGGTATCGCTAGTTAACAGGTCACGCATCAGACCTTGTTTTTGCATACGCAGTTTCGTGGAAAGGGCCTGCTCCATCGCAATTTCGCCATCGACCGCATCCAGCAACGCAACCACCGCCGCCTGCGCATCGAGCGGTGGCCTGGGTATTTTCAGCGCTCGTATGGTTGGCAGATTGAGGCCCGCCTTCGCGCCGCCATCATTAAACTTAGAAATCTGTTCGTAGCCCAAGGGGCTCCCCAAGTAATGCGCGACCCACCTCTTGTTGAGGTCCGCATCATCTATGCGCGCCAATGCAATATGTTGATTTACGTAGGCCTGTTGGAACTCATCGGGTATGCATCCGATTACTCCCAGGTCAGCCGTAATGGAAATGAGTACATCCCCAGGCTCAAGTCGGGTTCGCGCCCCTTCGCCTCCTGCTGGCACACTTACCCGAACGACATCTTCCAAAAGCATATTTGGATTTTCTCGAGTTAGGTTTCCGATTCGCAAAAATAGTGCGCCGTCGGCGGCGTAGTACCTGGCCCAACCGCGCGAACCCGAAGTAATAAGGGAGCAGACATCTCCGAGAGGCACTGATGGTGCCGCCTGTGCGGCGGGAATTAAGCATTCCTGCACAAGCCCCGACCGCCGAGATACCAGTTTTTTAACCAACGCTTCCGTATGCTCCATCTCCTCATCCAGCGCTGTTAACACTTCGGCGATGCGCTGTTGTTCGGCTTGCGAAGGCAATAGCAAGCGGAAAGCGGAAGCGGTAGCCCAGTCAGTCCGGGGCATCTTCGTCCCATAAGAAACAGCCACGTTGTGGTCTACGAATGCATCCGACGCAACCACTTGAAAAACGAATTCTGGAACAACTCCAGGTTTTGGGCGAAACACCATAATTTCAGTCGTGCATACGCCGTCAAACGGAGCAAGTGCAAATTTTCGTAGGTATGGCCTAAGCTTTCCAAAAAGGACATCCCTTGACTTGAAAAGGGTTTTCGCGGATAAGTTTTCTGAAGCAGGCGACCAACCGGCTATTCGCCCCCGTCCTTCCGGAACGTCATCCAAATTTACGCAACGGGTTCCTATATCTTTGCGCGTTGGTACGACCTTCACCGATACAAGGTCAACAAGCTCCCTAAACGCAACAGGACGTAACTCAAACATATCCGCGCTCCTTCAAAAACACACCTAACTTGTCTGCTGCAGCCTTGCGTTGGTTTTGAATGTCGTCCAGGTTCACCGCATACTTCGACCACAGCAGCTCGACGCGAGCCACCAATTGACTCTGATAAGCCGCGACCCGGTTCTCATACGCGTCCAGCAGTGCCTGCTTCCAACGCGCTAGAATCAGTTGCTCGGCATCTGCCGGCGTGATGTTCTGCCGCGCCTTGTCTACTAAATCGTCGCGCCGGGCTTCGATGCTCTTGACCGTCTGTTTTGCGGCCTTGAACGCGACTTCCTTGGCAACATGCTTGGCCATCTTTGTGTCGATATCGCTGACCTCCTTTTTTAGCACTTGGGCACGCCCCGGGTCAGCCTTCTTAACGGCTCTCAGGTCAACGGATAGTGCTTTTTTTCGAGCTTTGAGGGCGTCAAGCACAGCCTTAGGTAGCACTTCACTGCCGTCGTCGAAGTCGTAAGTATCCAAGTCGATGTCGTCAGGTTCGGCATTATCGGCAGGAGTAACAGCGTCAAACTCGCCTTGCAGATTGGCAATTGAGTCCTCGGCGTCCTGCAGCTCTTTAAGCACATCTGGAAACTGGGATGCCAATATCTCATCAGCCGGGATAAGGTCAGCGTTCCATCCGGAAGCCGCCACTGACTTGAAGTCTGCGGCCAGCGCGCTGGAAAATTCCGCGAATGCACCTCGCACCTGAAACTTGTCCAGCAAACCCAGCGGCACCAACGTATCTTCCAATCCTTGTGAAAACGCCTTGCGCAGTGTGACGTAACTACCGAGGACCGGGAGTGTCTGCAGCTCAGGTGCATTTGCGGTCCACCATTGATTGAGCGTGGCATGCAGTCGGGCGTTGGAGACCTGCACAGAGCCATTGTTCTCTACGAGTGTCTTGGCTGCCGCCTTGGCCGCTTTTAATGCCGGAACGAGGTCGCAGTAGGCCGCATCGGACAGCCGACGTACGAAAAGCTGGTCGCGCAGGGTACCGTAATTGGACCAGTAGCTCTGCAAATCATCAAGCTCAGCCGTCGGCACGCCGCCATGAATGTGAGCCCGCACGTCCTGAGGTTCAGGGCGCGGTGAATTGTCCACATAACGGCGGATATTCAGGTTCCAAACCTCAGCTTTCAGCTTGTCGGTTGGAATGAGGTCGGAGTAGCCTTTGACTACTAGGCGCTCGTGGTACACGTATGCGATTTTCTCGATATCTTCCGGCCGCAGGCTATTCTGGTTCTTGCCCTCCTTGAAATCACGGTCGGCATTAATGAACAACACTTCCTTGCGGGTGGTGGGATTCAACTTGGACAGCACCAGGATGCAGGCCGGAATGGCAGTGCCATAAAACAGCCCCGGTGGCAGACCAATGACCGCATCAAGGTTACCGGCTTCGATAATGCGCTGTCGGGCAGCTTTTTCAGGCCCACCACGAAACAGAACTCCGTGAGGCATCACGACCGCCGCCTTGCCCTCATCATTCAGTGTAGCGACGATGTGCTGGACAAACATCAAGTCAGCTTTTTTCCCGCTTTCCGGCATGAACGTGTGAAACCGTTCTGGGAACTGCATCTCAATGCGGGTGTAGTTTTGGGAAAACGGTGGATTAGCAAGAATCCGGCTGAACTGCATCAAATTGCCATTTTCGACGTGCGCAGGCTTGAGCAGGGTGTCCTCATTCTGGATGTTCGCAGAGCGGTACCCGTGAAGAATCATGTTCATCTTGCAAATAGCCCATGTCGTGCCGGACAGCTCTTGACCGTAAAGCGCCAGATTTTTGCCGTTGCCGCCTGATTCTTCGACGTAGCCGCGGGTCTGAATTAGCATGCCGCCAGAACCACAAGTTGGGTCGCCAATCGTCATGCCTTCGATTGGCTCCAGCAACTGGACCAACAGGCGCACGACTGGGGCCGGGGTGTAGAACTCCCCACCCTTCTTGCCGGCTGAATCGGCGAAATACTTGATGAGATACTCATAGCCGGCGCCGAGCAAATCGGGGAACTCGAAGTTGGATGAGGACAGCGTCTGGGTGCTGAAATGCTTGACCAGTTCCGCGATTTTCTCGTCCGGCAAGACGCGCTTCTTGTCCCCTTTGGTAGTAGTGAAGTTAATCGTTTTAAGGACGCCGGCTAAGGAGTCGTTGTTCTCTTCTTCGATGGCAGCCAATGCCTTGTTTACCATCTCGCCCAGGTTCTCCTTTACGTGCAGGAGGCCTCGGAACTGGATATCATTTTCCAGCGTCACGGGCGACTCAAGCACCCAGCGGGCGCGGTCGGGCACGTAAAACGAGTAGTACGGACTGGTCTTCTGTTTGAGCTTTGCGTCGATGCGGATTTCGATTGCTTCATCGCTAAGTCCCTGTTTCTTGCCCAGCGTGCGCTCCGTTCGCACCAACGTCTGCTGGTCTTCGACAAATTGGTCGCTTAGGCGCTTCAAGAAGAGCATGCCGAAGAGATATTCTTTGTATTCAGACGCATCCATCGAGCCGCGCAAGATGTCACTGGCCTTCAGCAAGAAAGATTCCAGCTGGCTGAGCGTGAGCTTCTTGTGGCTGTATGTCACGGAGCTGGCCGACGCGGCTTCGAGGATATTCGACTGATTAGAAGAATCGTTTGGCATATAGTTGGGCTTGTACATAAACGGGTTAATGGCGGTTAATCGAGCGTCTCTGGCCAGCGACGCTGCGAGATATGAATGATTTCTTCCCTAAGATTGACAACTTGCCTGTCAAGGTCACAAAGGCGACCGTAATCTTGTTGAATTTCTAAATGGGTCTGCTCAGATGGAAAGGGCACCATAACCGCACTCATCAGAGTTCCTGGGCTAATGTGTTGTACGCCCGCGCCGACCTGGAGACCTTCAAGCTGAGCCTTCCCATGCGGGGAACGCAGATACATGACTAGGACCTCTGGCGATAGATTCTTGGTATTCCAGTTCGCCCCCAAGCGTAGTACAAGGCAACTCTGGGAGACTACAGTGGGCCGGTGCTGCGCAGCCGTGCCCATTAAGGCAACGCGCCCCACCGAGCCCTTGATGGAAATTACGATGTCGCCTGGTCGCACCAACATCGACTCTTTCGGCGCCGACTTTAGGTAGACGGTCTTTTCAACATCGTATTCGATGGGTTGCCACTGGTGCAAATCTTGCAGCCCCACCTCTGCAACTTCAAAAGGAGTAACCTCCTTAGAAGTAACAGGTGGCCTCACGGCTTCGCAGATGTCCCCAAGCTTGACTGCCTCATTGCCCAGGTCGGCAAGGCGCCGCAGGTAACGCGAAGGCGCGAAGCTGAACTCGTTAGCGGCAATCTCCTCGTAACCCACGAGCTTAGCCTTATCCGTCCTTGCATGTCCAAGCGCTGCCTCCCGGCCTGCTGCGACAATATGTCCAGCTTCTTGGAGTGAGCGGCGACCGCTGCCTAGGTCTGCCATATAGACTGCCCCTGCGACGCCTACAGAGTCCATTATCGTAATGGCGCCGGCGATATTGGTCGCACTGAATACGCCAGGTGGCAGCGTAATAACAGATTTGACTCTCGTGTATTGCTGGCGGCTCAACAAGTATTCACGGAGGCGCTGCTCTTGTCCCTTGGAAAATAATACCCCATGGGGCGTCAAAAATACTGCGCGCTTGTTGATACGGTTTGCGAACTCAAACAGGGCCCAGGACTCGCTGCGAGAAAATTGTTCGTACGCCCGAGTTTCAGTGATGTCCCACATCGACATGGGGCTGTCCTTGATGCGCATAGCGAAGGGCGGCATCACGAGTGCGTAATCCGCACGTCCAACAGGACGGCCAGCAGAATCGCGCTCCACCTCGGCTCTCACTGCCGGGGGGTGAGTCTGCCCCGTTTCAATCGTTAAAAGCAGTTCCCGTACCAGCTGCGAAAACGGGATTGGAGATGCAGTAAGAACACGCCATCCACGGCGTAGCGCTTCGATGGTCAACTGCCCTTGGAAATCGAACGGAATCCAGAGTTCGCTATCTTGCGGCGCATCGACCAGGTCCATTAGTAGCGAAGCGAGCTCGGGTATCACGATGCCTTCTGCACTACCGCGTCGAACGTCCACCTCACACATGAATGGCAGAACATCCCAACGGTGCCGGCCAAGCTCATTTTCCAACTTCGAAATAATGGCTGCGGCTGCTGCGCGCTGGCCGACATCGTGAGCGGCAGCAGAAGACCTTTTGCGCACAATTCGGTCGTACGCTTCCGGCGGAAATCCTGCCCCAAGAAGCTGGTCCCAGGCTTGCAGGTCCGTAAGTTCGTCAAGCTTGGAAATATCTCCGGCTTTCCCTTCGACGACCATTCTGCCTGCAGCCAACCAGGTCAGCACGAATAACTGGGCATCGCCAACTGCATCACTTCGAGCAAGGTCAGCTAATTGCCAGCAGGTTCGCGTGGCGGGGGTTTCAGTTTTTATCATTGTCTATTCTGTTCTTGCCTAGTTATAACGATGGCCCATGGTAATTACGGTCTGGTCTGTAGCGCTTACTACGGCGTAGAGCCCGGCTAGCGCCTCAACTTGCTTGGTCCGGCCAACTGCACGACTGAGTGTTTGCAAAGAGTCGGAGGTCATCAAGTAGCGAATACCACCCTTTCCGTCGTACTCACGTCGCCCGTAAGCCAACAGCAACGGTAGTGCGGCTTTATCGATTCCACGCTGTTGCGCCCGCTTATTCGCATGTTGAGATATGGACGTACGGCGGCTACGTGCAGACCGAAACTCGAAATCCGTATCATTCATTGTTCGCTCTCCTCTTGATGAATATAATCGTAGCACGCTACAAATAAATTCAGCAACAAGAATTTTTTTCTGAAATGCGCCGCCAGACGGCGGCACACGCGAAGACTAGACTTAGGTACAGTCGAGGAGTGCGTTTGTCGTGTTAGGTAAGCAATGGAAGAGGTCGGGCACGCGGAGGGAAAAAAAGGCTACGGAACCCTCCTCGCTGATGAGCAGCGGGGGTGACCCATCCCCCGAGTACCTGGGGTATCTCATCGCGTACAGCATTGCTAGCTGCCGAGTTAGATGAGATGCTCAGAATCCATTCCCCATCACCTCGGCTCATCTGTGCTCCTACACGAGCGCCTGTCCCAGCTTGTCGGTCACGCTGACTTCATAGGAATTAGTCGTTCCGAAGACAACATTGGTGTTCGCTCCTTAGAGGTCAATTGGCATATGCGGATGGATGAATGCGTGGCGAAAATCCATTCGCATAGGTACGGACTACCGAGCGCGGGGTCAGTACAGTGACTACCGCGGTCGAATCCATATTTTCTGGACTGCCATATTCCTCAAACGACCACGGCAGGTAGCCAGAAGCTGCAACAAGGTAAGCGATTCCGTTGTCTTCGAAGACCGCACCGTGGGGCAGCGAGCCGAGCGGCGCCTCGAACGTCCGTTTGCCGCGGCCGGGCACCGTACGCTCGGCATGAAGGACCTGGTCGATGTCCGGCGTTGAGGTTGATGCACATAGCTCCTCGGCCACGTTCGCGCGCACCCAGGCATTCTTGAATTCCAGGTGACGTGAGCGCTGACAATATGCACATGGCCGGTGCCCCGCGGCGAAGGCCGTGGCCTCGTCAAGGAAAAATAACTCTGAGTAGGTTCCCGGAGAAAACGGCCTCGACCGTTTGATGCCCTTAAATTCGAGTAGGCATGTTACCCATGCCTTATGGGCCCAAGGCCTAACGATTCTGTTTTCATCATTGTGAAGGATGCCGCGGTTTCCCATAAGTGTTCCCCGGCTAGGGGCCGCGCACAATCTGCCCCATGGGTCGGCTCGATTTTGTAGAGTGGTTGAAGTCATTATTTCTAGGAGCCTGTAAGTGCTATTCCTAAATCCTGCGAAACTTTGGAGTATCCTTACACAAGCAGTTCAGTATAACTGCGATATAACGCCTGCGCTGAGACCCTATTGGAGCCTTAGAACTTTACCTTATCGCTCATGAGGCCCAGCGCTGGAGGCGTTGGGAAACTTCTTGCCATCGAATACGCCTTCCGGTCGCAGTAGCTATTTAGTTGGCTCGTTGAAAATCTCTCATCAACATGGTCGAGGCAACGGAGGGTTCAATCGCGTCTAATCCACTGAGCTCCCTTGCAACAGCAGCGCCTTCCCGACGGAATTTGGCCAGCATATTGGCGTAATTTTCAATTTTAGTTGTGTCAATTCGCAACCTTAGAGATACTCCTTTTGAATTGACCTCCATGTCTTCCTTCGAGTCAGCTGATAGAAGAAGGCATGCATCATTGCTTGCGATTAAAAAGTCCCCGCCATTCCTACAAATCCTGCTGGTCATATAAAGACCATAGCCAGAGTTTTGCCAAACATTATGCGGTTGCCGCTTGACACCCTTGTACATTTTCCCTGAAATTCCTGGCAACATAGCCATATGCAATGCATCTCTCTCGGTCTGAATCTCAAGATATGGATTTGGTGACAAACCATACATGATTCCGTTACCGCCATCTAATATCGCAACCTCTACCATATTCCGGGTAGGCCAATATTGTGCGGAATATTCGATAAACGAAGAACCAGAGTGCTCTACAATGTTCCGCATAACTTCCCTAATCGAGAAAGTCAGCGCGTCTACAAGGTCGCCCCGCTCGCAGCGGGTCAGAACTTTAGCGATTTTCTCAGCATGCCTCTCGATAATTGCTCCAGGCTCTTCGTATTCTTGCAATGCTTGATTTACGATATCTTCAACTTTTAGTATGGTAAGTGGAATATACGTACTACTTCCAGATGCCTCGCCAGGCTCTTTTCCAAACGCCAATCCGAATGCCCTAAAAAAACCCATATGAGCAGGATAGGTTTTGTTTTCATGATTTGTTGCAAAGAATCTTAAACCGGGGTTCGAATCGCGAAATCTCTTAATTTCATTTGCCACAAAGGCCATTGTAAATGGTTCGACTGTGGAGAGGACCGAAAAATTGAATTCGTACTCGTCTGCTTCTGGAAGCTTCCACAGGTCACAGCAAAACCTGAGACTATTTTGGAGATTTAGAACTCGCGGGACGTTTACAACATAGCGTTTTAAATTCATCTGGTTGAGTTCAAACCAATCTATTTTGCGTCGAAGCATTTGCTTGAAAATTCTTAACTCGCCACAACCGGGGGCAATGAGACCACGTTATTGCCGAGCTCGTGAACGTCCTCAGCAGACATCGCCAACGTTGCGGACGACAACGATTTGGTCGGCTTCACGCCGAGGTCCCGAAGCATCTCGGCCTGGCGGATGACATTACCCCGGCCGACGGCGAGCTTTCCGTGTGCCAGGTCGTACGCCTTCTGAGCCTGGCTGAGACGACTGCCGACTGTCTCCAAGTCATCCACGAATCCGCAGAGCTTGTCGTAAAGGTCCCCGCCACGCTTGGCAATTTCTTGTGCATTCTTACTCTGTGCTTCCTGACGCCATAGGTGCGCAACGGTGCGAACAACAAAAAGCAAAGTCGATGGGCTGACAAGTAGTACGTTCTTATTCCAAGCATCCATGAAAAGTTCGTCGTCATTGGTTACTGCTGTCATGAACGCCGGCTCCACCGGAATGAACGCCAAAACGAAATCAAGTGACTTCACCCCATACATGGAATGGTAACGTTTATCTGACAAGCCTTTAATATGCCCCCGAACTGAATCAAGATGCTGTTTAAGCGCCACGGCCCGTTCACCGTCCGACTCCGCCGAAACGTACCGCTCGTACGCAACCAAAGACACCTTAGCGTCAACCACAATCTTGCGCTCTTCAGGTAAATCAATGATTACGTCAGCCTGCCCACGGGACCCATCCTCGCGCATCTGGCTGTCTTGGACGTGGTATTCGTGGCCTTTACGCAGTCCAGATGCCTCAAGGACGCGCTCAAGAATGAGCTCGCCCCAATTGCCTTGCGTCTTGGCAGAGCCTTTCAAGGCTAACGTCAGGTTCTTCGCGTCTTGGCTGAGGGACTGATTCAGCTCGACTAAGCGATGTACTTGTGCCTGAAGCGCAGACCTGTCTTTACCCTCATTTACGTAAACCTCTTCGACCTTCCCTTGGAACTCAGTCAACTTTGTTTTCAACGGCTCAAGCAGCAGACTTATGCCTTCCCGGTTCTGCTCGGCAAAGCGCTTCGACTTGTCCTCCAAAATATCGTTGGCCAAGGCCTTGAATTGGTCTGAGAGCGAAGTCTTCGCCTGCAGAAGAAGCTCAAGCTTCTCGGCGGAGTTCTTTTGCTCAGCCTCTGCCTGGGTCCGAAGCTGGGTAAGCTGGTCATTTAACTCGTTCACCTTAGCCTCCGCCTCGGCAAGCGATGTTTTCGCTACCCCGAACTCGTCCAACACCAAAGTTGCGGCCGTGCGTTCAGCTGCCAACTCGGCTCGGAGCTTTCCGTTGTCTCGCGCGCTCGCTTCCCGAAGGTCCGTAAGCTGCGCGTTCGTCTCGCCTAACTGCCTACCCGCATCCTTCAGCTGACTCTCTAGTCCAGGTAACCGAGCCGCCTGCTCCTCCAACGCGACTCGGCGCTCTACCGAGTCCCGAAGTTGTACGTTGAGGTCACTGAGCTGTTTTGTTGCGTCGAGCAGCTTAGCTTCCAAGGCTGGTAGGCGGGTCACTTGCTCTTCCAGGGCGACTCGGCGCTCCGCAGATGCGCGAAGCTCGGTGTTGAGCCCGGCAAGCTGTCCCGATGCGTCTCGCAATTTAGTGTCCAGGTCGGGAATACGGATGACTTGCTCCTCCAGCGTAGCGCGGCGCTGCAACGACTCACGCAACTGTGCTGAAGTCTCCCGATTCTGCTCCTCAAGCGCGCTGTGTCCAGCTTGAAGCACCTGCAAGCGCTCTCTCAACGATTCAACAGCCTGCGCCTTTTGCGCTTCGCTGCTTGCTAGGCGACGATTTTCATCCAAACTCGCCTTCAATTGTTCCGCTGTAGCCCGGAGCTCAGCCTCAGCTTGAGGCAACCGCAATAACCGCTCAGTCAGTCGCGCCTGCTCATCCTTCAACTCGTCGAGACTGTTTTGGACCGTTGTCAGTAATTGTGACTTTTGGCGAGAATCTTCTTTTGCTGACGCTAGTTCGCTCATTGCCGACCGTACTCTTTCAGCTGCCTGCGCTACTTCAACTTGCAGTCCCGTTGTCGCTGCGGCCGCGGCAGCCAAGCAGCTCGACTTGATTCGGTTAGCCATCAATAACCACATGAGGAAAGCGCCGAGTAACAACGCACCTAGTGGGATTGCTTGGGAAGTGAAGTCCGTCATGGGTATCTCCGCTAGATGAGTTGTCTACTTGAAATACATTCTACTGCGGAAATTGTGTTTAAGGCATGTATATTTGCACGCTTCGAAATATTACTTCTGTTCTAAAACGTCATGCCGTCAGTTGACGCGTAGGGCAGCCATTACCACCGAAACGATATATTCGGTGTCCCGCATGCATCCGGCATGGACGACAGTCCGCTCGTTATTATTGCGGGCTACGATAGCGCGTTGTTACCATTACCAAGCTCACGCTTGATTTTTACTCCAAGCTCAAGAGCTGCCTCACGCGACCATCCGCGGGAAAAGTGTGAAACCGAAAAAACTTTGGCATCAATGTTCATCTTTCGAATGTGCTCTACGGCGTCTACTCCATGCGCAACAATAACGCGTGGTTTGATGCTAGCCAGCAAAAAATCAAATGGTGCCGTAATTCGTCGCTCTGACGCCAGGTCAACAGCTTGTTCGGTCGGGGCCGAGTAGATATTCGTTTCCAAGCATCTGTAGGGAGCAGCACCTTCAAGTACGCAATCCATGACCCTGCGCGTAGGGCTCACAGAATTGCGCCGAGTCTTTCCCGGCTTCAGCGGTCGAACCTGACGGTCTTTTTTGTAAGCCTCAAACCAGCTCCCTTTATCGAACCCCTTGCCGGGGCGCCAGAAGTGCCAGAAGTCTACTGACATGGATGTTGCTGGGTTGAACCCGACGATAAACACTTCGCATTCCAGCGGAGAATCGTCGCATACAAACGGACGCAATTCTGTTGGCGTGCCGATAAGCGCCGCGAGCTCTTGCTGAAAAATCTCCAAAGTTGGCACGTTCGAATCCGTTGAAAGGTTGACGGACTGCAATTATACAAGTGCTGCACGCGCGGATGGCAGCCCGTTGTGAAAAAATGCTCGACCATAAAGTTTTCGGCTGTTATCTAGCCAGAAGTTCGGTCCGACAACTACTGAAGTGCGCCAGCGTTTGTCGTGAAAATTGGAGAGATTTCACACCGGAAACACATGTAGCATAGTAGCTTCATCCAATAGATACCGCAGCGCTGGAGCTCGGTAATGACCTAGAGGTGAGAATGGGAAAATGTAAATATTGCGGCGCAAGTACGAATGCGGGCGGCTCGTGCGGCAAGAGCCCCTCCGGCGGTCACGTGGTTTATACCGTTGGTAAGTGCATATTTTGTGGAGCTACCTGTAACGGCGGTGGCTCATGCTCCAAGAGTCCATCGAAGGGCCACGTCGTGGATAACGGGCCCAAGAAATGTATTTATTGCTCAGCAACAACGAATGCTGGAGGCTCTTGTTCAAAGAGCCCGTCGAGAGGACATGTGCTCGGCGGTGGGATAATGTAATCCATCTATCTTCGCTAGAGCACCGTAAACACGGCATCTAACTTGCACGTAAATCCAAATCACATTGTATCCAAATGAAAACACTTACCCTATCTTTAATTCTCGTAGCTCAAATTTTAACCAGCAACGCTTGGGCTAGGGATGCGGCAAATGCCGATATCCCCTATAAGTGCGTGTCTCGCTCTGGGAACGTAGCGGTTGGCACTGGGCGGCTCTCAGCAGCTAACGAATATTCTAGCTTTCTTAAGAAATACGCTTCGGCAGGAGAATACGTTATTTTTCGGTATCCAAATGAAAAACGTGAATATTGGTTCAAATCCTCCAACTGCACTAAGATTTGATTCTTTTAACTGAATAGTGTGCTAGCGTTTAGAAGGAGAACCCTTTCTTTTTCGCTAGCAACTCAAGAGCAGCGCCTTGCTTCTGCATCTGAAATAGAAGTTCCGCCATATCCTTCTTAACAATTGCCAACTCCTGATTTCTCAGCGAATCGACATTCGCCTGCAATCTTTTTAAGTATTCCGACTCGGTGTCTGTTGATTTTTTCAGTGCGTTCGCAATGCTGTCAAAAGCTTTGGCAGTCGCACCACCTAAGCTCTCTACTGTTGTCGCCGACTTATTTACGTTTGACTCGACTGCCGCCAGCCTCTCATTCAGCTCTATACGCAACAATGCAATCTCAGAGCCAATCTTATCCTGTCCTGATTTGAGACTCTGCAATTCAGTGGACAAATTTTTGAATATCGCATCGTTTGAAGCTTTAAGGAATTCGGAGATGCTTCCAACCTGGGCTATCGCCCTTCTAAATTCTTTAAGGTCTTCTCTACTTCCCGCGATATCAGAAGCAAGAGCGTCAACCGAACGACCGACATCCGACCGTTCTATACGCTCAACGATTAGAGGAATTTCGTTCCTCAACCCATCTACTTTTTCTGCGGCAGCAAGAATACGCTTTTCTACCGCCTCGGCACTATTTAGGGCGAGCGTAAGCGCACTCGGGACCTTCGCAATCATGCCTGCGGAACGCTCTACAGAGCTGGTCAAATCCCCTAATCTAGTTGCGTAATTCTGCTGCTGAGATAAGGTTTGTTTCAGACTTTCAAGTTGTTCCGCTGCCTCGATAAACACTTCAAATTGTGGTTCCACTACGCTCACTCCTAATATCATACCTGCAACTCAGGCATTCCCTGATTAGCAACCTTTAACATTTCATTAACAATGCTCATCCGAGACGTCAAGTTCATGCCAGCTTGTGACAAGGCGAAACGTGCTCCAAAGTATTTGTAGCTCCATGCGCCATAAATAACCCCTAAAAACCGGGCGAGCTCCTCATCAAAGTTCTTGCAACACTCAAGAGCCTGTTCTGCGGCCTCTGCCGCTTCGTCAGCGGATTGCTGCTCTATCATGTACTTCAATGCTGCTAGGAATTCCTCCTTTGACCGCTCCTTCTCAACAGCTGTAGTGTTGCGACGCGTCATAGCGCTCAAGAATAGCAGCCCGGGGTTTGTTGGGTAGCTTTCAAGTACTCGAGCTGCCGCCCCATGTAGCTCATCTACTTCCGCTGGAGCCTGAATAGCTAACGCAATTTTGCTCCAAGTGTCGACCGCGAGCTCAAGCTTAGCAAGGCCTTCGAGGTCATTAGTAAATCTATCACTTGCCTGAAGATAAAATAACAGCCGTGTTCTCGCCTCTGCAACGTCTTCACTTCCTTTTCTGGCAAGGTCCAACATCGTTCTAGTAGATGTCCGGCGGCGCCTTTCAATTTGAGAATAAAGATACTGAACGATTGCGGTAATTCCCGATACCTCAACCTGTTCAAAGGTAACAGCAGAATTCAGCTCCTCGATTAATGGCCCAATTCTACGCGTTTCATATCGACGAACGTAGGCCTCAAAGCTACTGAGAAAATATTCCCGATAAGACTCCACGCTTGCACGAGACTCCAGCCACTCAGGACGAATCGACAACTCGAATGTTTTGGCGTTGAAATCTTTTGTGTAGTCCGAAATAATACCAAGATGTATGAGGCGAACTAAAGAATACTCCAGCCGCCCCTGGGAGTTCCATGTCGCAGATTTATTGTCGCCCCCATACCTAATCACTACCGACTCGCCCTCATCTAAAAGTGCTTTTATCGCACTCAAAGCGGAGGTTGCGTAGGCCACCTCTTCAGCAACCCCAGTAAACCTACTTGCATGGAAGAAGAAGGTTGTCAGGAAGTCGCCTACAGGCGTGCCCCGCGGAAGAGACTCATGGAGTTTGCGCGCAGCCACGATATCGGTTTCGGGAGAAAGAACGGTATTGGTGATTTCCGCCTTTTCATCTGAAAAAAGCATCACGGCAGTTGCGGGTTCTCTATCCCTAGCCGCTCGACCAACTTCCTGATAATAGGCTTCTGGAGATTGGGGCGACAAATAATGGATAACCTTACGTATTGAAGGCTTATCGATTCCCATACCAAATGCCGAGGTAGCGACAAGTATTTGAAAAATATTTCCGCGTGGGTTAATAAAATCGCGCTGTGTTTGCGATTTCTCCCGGTCCCAGTCCGCTGCTGTAACAGTTTGCGCGATAGCTTTAGGACGTTCGCCAGAAAAGTATCGGATGTGGCGGCCGACCTCTACTGGAATAGTTCTCGCTAACTTCGTAGCGATATCGAACACACCGAAAGACCCATTGACGTGCTGAGTAAAGATGAGCAGCCCGGCGTTTGTGTCCGCAAAGCTGGACTGAAACTCCCTAACTTCATCGGTAAGCGTGTTGCCTTTCTGCGAAGAGGCAATTCTCTTGAATTGCAATTCCAATTCTGGCCGGTCAAGGCGTCTGGCACGAACAACGGCCGCGGAATCTACAATGCCGAGTTCGCGCCGGACATCCTCGAGTACGATACTCGAAGCGGTACCAGTCAGTGCGACTACGGGTGCAGCGCTTCCCAGTCGGACAGTTCTATCTTTGACAATTCGGCTTAGGCTGAGGTAGGCGGGGCGAAAATCATGACCCCACTCACTAACGCAATGACATTCGTCGACAACAACTTGTGTGATGGCACCAAAGTTTGACTGATAATTCTGCAATAGGCCGCGGAAGTTTTCCATTAGAAAACGTTCAGGCGCAACCTGCAACATCCTCATTTTACCAGCAGCAAATCGCCCTTCTTGAACTTTCCTTTCTCCTGTGTTAAGCGCGCTGGAGATAAAGCCACAGCTGTCAATTCCATCGATTTTCAACCGTTCGAACTGGTCTTGAAGAAGTGATTTAAGTGGTGCTACATACAGTGTTGCTCCAGGCAGCAGAAGCGAGGCAAGCTGATAAGTGAGGCTCTTTCCACCTCCGGTGGGGAGCAAGCCAACGGCGTCCTTACCCATCAGTATTTTACTGAGGATTTCGTATTGCCCTTCGCGAAGTTCATTTTTCCTAAACAAATCTTGTGCGAACGATTCGAGTATGCGCCGTTCGGGCGGGTAGGATAGGTATTCCCGCGACGAAAATTTAAGGCTTGGCTCATCTGCAAGCCTATTCGCCGGCCGCGAAACACCTCGGGCGCCATCTTCGAACGCTCCCGTAAAGAACGGATTGGTACAAGAGATAGCAATCGACATATTTACATCGTTTGCGCCGCACTCTGCCATCTCAATATCTTTAAGGTCTGGTAAGCCGTACAGTGTGCGTATACGCCCGAACCAGTCGACAAAATCTCGTAATGCTAATGCTCCGACATCCGTCTCGTTCTCTTGTATGCACAGTCTCCACGGCAACGCAGCATTAAGAATCCCTTGACGTAATGCCGTAAGCAGCAGGAACTGAATTCGCGCGACTGCCGTCGCTCCCCAGACTGCCGACATAACGTCGCTGTCTCTTGGCTCGGCTGTCGCTAGGTTAGTGGCCCATTCGCCGCCTTTGACTGAAGTCAGAATAGAGAAAAGCTTTTTCCGCAATTGGTCCGTGTCGGCGAGCTCACTGACTGCGACACGCCAGACTTGCCATCCGCGATGTTTTAGAGCAGCATCTCTTGCCCGGTCTAGGTGTCGTTGAGCGTCACGCTCATAGTGTTGCCGCCCGTCGACCTCTATGACCAGCCGCAGCCCGCGTCCGGTATCAATCGAAAAATCAGTGCGCTGCCTTGAGAAAACTGTCGCGTCAACGCCGAGGTCAGCGAGCTCGGCTTGGAATTGCACATAATCGAGAAGGGGAAAACCAAGCGTGGGGACGAGTACGTTGTCATAAAAATAACGCTCTGCCGGGCTGCCCTCTTCCCCGCTCGTTTCAACAGCGCCCGTCCAGATAAGCTCCGCAGCATCTGGACAAGCTTCACTCGGAAATCGCCCAGAAATCAATGCGTTCTTAAAAAGGTCAGTCTGAATTTGCTCCGGTTCAAAGCCGAGCAAGCCTGATGCGGTCGAATAAGGCGTCAGCGCACATAACTTTGCACGCTCAATTTGACCCGCAATAGTGTGCTCAACCATCCAGCTGCATGGTGTCCAGGCCCCTCTTTGAAGCAATGCTAACCCCAACTCAATAACAATCAGTTCGGTTCCCGTGGGGGCGAGCTGATTCGTATTGGGACCTGGGACAACTTGCCATGCGTGAGCAGACGAAAACTCTCTCAGGTGACGAAATCGTGCGGCATCTTCGATGGAAAGCCGAGGGTCCAAGGCTCCCCGCCAGAAAAGACTCGACTTAAAGAAACAAGGTAGCGCAGACAGCCGCCCAATTGATATTGCCAAACCCAACTCCCTAAGCTACTTCTATCTACTACTGTTCACAACACCATTTGGCCCGGTCGTCGGCTTAGCAAGCTGAGAGCACATGGACCTGCTTTTCGTCGAAATTTTTGTGCATCCTTCTTGCAAGATTTGACATCGTTCACGCAACGCCGTACCGCTGAATCACGTCGTTATTAGAGTGTTATTGTGGTAGGACGACCGCCGACCGGCAATATCGACAAGCACAAAATTTCATCGGCATACCAAATTGACACTGCTGCCTTTTATGCACAACGTCGTTGTCGTAGTTGAGGTTTTCGTTTAGTCTTTCCGTTTTCCCGAAGGAGTTAGCTGACCGCGAGCCGCTCCTGAGAACTTGAGAGAGCACAGCCGCCACCTTAACAGTTTTGCTTGCAGAAAAAACCCACCAATCTCCACCCTTTGGAAAAGTCTCCTTAACGGGTCACGGACTGGTGCTCTCCGCTCGACTGGCATCGTTTGCCGGGCTTTGATGCCCGCCCTGCCGAGAAGCCAACACGCCTCACTAGCGCTGCAACGGGTCGATGAGTAATCCCCACAATAGTTCCGCCGCACCTTGCGCGGAGAGGCGCTGGTCCTGACACCCGCTGAATGACTGCATACCTAAGGACTTGAAGTACATGGCCTGGCTGTCGAATTCCACGTTCAGCATCTCGTTTGAGCTCCCGTCGGGAGCGCTTGCATTGTATGAGAATGAAATGCATTGGCTTCGGCTGCCCATGCTGTCGATACGGATGATGCATTGTGCGACTGCTTTCCCATCGCGATAGATGATTGCCGTAAACCGTCTTGCGTCAATTTTCCTGTAGCGGCCATCGATACTAGGATGTCGCGACACGAGCTCTGCTAGGGATGATTCGAAGAACCGCCCCATGAAATCGAAGGACGAGTGGATGAACTCGTCTTTGTCCAGGTCACTGAATTCCTTGGAGAGGCGCAAATTGCTTGAGCGCGGCACCTCGACGGCAGATTTGGCGGCTTCGGGAACGCGATTACCGGGCTTCAATGCCACTGCGGGTGGAGCTGAACCGGAATCCGAACCGCTGAGTACTTTCCCAGTACGGGCATTCATGGCTTCGACGGCAATTCGAACTTGACGGACGACGTCGGTGAACGCCTCGTCCGTGTTGGCCCACATCGTGATGGCCTTCCCGTCCCTTGGCGTAGCCATCAACTTTCCGAATGGCGCCGAGTGCCAGTCGCAAGGGCGCAAAATTACAGGAACGATACGTGCTTCACCTGCATTATGCCGCTCAATAGCCCGCTCCATTTCCTTTGAGTAACAATAATCGGAACCGATGAAATTTGCGCTAACGAGCAACAGAATGACGTCAGCGCTTTCGAGATTTTCCTTGATGGCAGGGTCTAGCTCGTCGCCGGCGAGGATGCGCCTGTCGTGCCACGCCGTGATATGCCCTTGGCGTTTAAGCAATGAAAGGTGCATTTCAAGCTGGTCTCGGAGCGCCTCGTCGGCGTGACTGTAGGAGAAAAAGACTATCGCCATTCGGGTGTTCCTTTTGGTATCGGGACAATTTCGCAACTATGCGGGGCTTGGCATCTTAGCCGAGCCGTATCAACGCAGAGCTGACTCTTTTTCTACTTATTCAGACGTCTGAAGCGCTACAGGCGCAAGGACTTTGACACAACTGCGATACCAAGTCTGTCCTCTTTTGCCAGTTGGACTGGCGGTGCTCCGGAGTTCAAACAGCCCTGATTTCTTTAAGACCTGTCGCCACGTCTTGCACCCACATCGGCTTGGTATCTGGTCTCGATTTTCTTTCAACATGAAGGTTATCGCGGCGTCAAGGGAGGTCCAGCCGTCCTCCTGGCAAACTGTCTCAGCGTTGCGCAAGCATTCAACTATTGAACTCCTTGACCAACACACTGTGCCGTCAGGATTGATACCGTGAACGAATGCATCTTCGAAGTCTTTTGACTGCAGGAACGACGACATCAGCGCTTGGGACGCACCTAAGCTAGTAGCCCAAGTCTTCAAGCGCTGGAAATGGCCATCAATTCGCTCGTAGCAACTCTCCAGGTGGATAGACGCGGCGCGGCAGCCATCTTTGTCGGAAATATCGAAACTTTCTATGAGATGATGGACCAAGTCGTTACGCAGATTAACCAGTTCGGCTAGACCCGCTTTGGTTTGCGCATGACATTCAGGCGGTATGGCGATTGTGAAGCGCATGCTGGCCCAGGAGACGTCAGAGGACTTGCCGTGGGCATCGGTGTCCTCATCTGGTCCGACGTGGTCCTCTGTGGAGGCCGCAGTCAGGTGCTGCTCGGTGAACATTCCAACCAACGTACCCAGAGTTCTATTACGTATGCTGAGCGCTTGCCTATCCTGCACGGCTTGGAGTTGCTCAGGGGGGCCTTCTACTGCCATGCCAGCGACCATTGCCTTCAATAGCCGCTCGTACTGCTGCAGGCGTAGCATGCAGCGACCAAGCTTGCGTTGCACTTCATGCTGAAGGTCAGCTACGGTGTTTTCCAAATCAGCAGTCCATACGAAAGAAACATCACTTCTTATCAATGCTCTTGTAGGCGCCTACTGCCGCGCCAACAGTAGCCCCCGTAACGGTGCTAATTATTGGAATTGGAATCATGAACTCCCAAGCCGACAGTCTACAGCAATACTCTTTCGAAGATTCTCATTGGTTCATGCGCAATCTTTTTGAGCGTTTCATCTGTAGCCGCGCATTGTCTCAAAATCACTTCAAGAGCTCCAGTCCCGTCATTAAATAAGCGATTGCGGCTTCGAGAACCGGAAGCAATCTAAGCCAGAACCCGCAAAATATTTATCGCCGCTAAGTTAAAGCGCGTCATCCTCCAGTGCAGCAAGCTCTGCCTGCGCTGTATCGTAATTCTCAAAGCAGTAGCTTAACGATATGTATCCTTCGCTAGTACTAGTCGCATGCCCCCTCAAATATATCGCCTCGATGCCATTATCTAATGTAGCCCCTTCCTTTCTTTCCCAGTGGCCCGAAAGTGCACGCTCTTGAGAAAGTAGGCCTTGCATCCAATCACGGGGCTCGTCCCAAATACTATCAACAAAGAGAAAATCATAAAGCTTACAATCGCCGTAGGCTTTCTCAAGCTTTTCTTTCAACGCAAAGAAACGCCCTTGGACTTCGTTTCCATAAGCGCTTGAACTAAAGTCTTCGCTAAGCGCTCGAATTTCGTACAAACCCTGCCTCTCACTAAATGCCAGAACATATTGCTGAAATGCCGAGTGTGGTTTTGGAACCGACTTCGTAAGATAGCGCCCCGGATTTATTTCTTCCATTTGATTGCTCACCTCTTCCGGGCGCATACCCATCTCCAGGCCAAAAGGTCCACGTTTAATCATGAAAAACTCGCGTTAGTGGTTGTAGTCGCCTGCTGCACAAACACGGCAGCTCAAGCAAAATAACTATAAATTATAAAACAAATTTCACAGCTAAGGTGCCATCCAATCACCGCATTTCACTTCGCACCCAATTCTAAGGTGTTATGCCAGCACCCACACTTGAAGTGCCTCGTCTAACTCATGGTTTGTTGTGGGATATCGGCCAAGTAGCTCTTCCAAGGTAGCTCGGGAAACAACTCGCACCTTGTTTTCGACCGCATGTGCCAGGGCTCCTTGCGTGAACGTCTGGTTGGTCACTGCGACTCGCTTAAATTGAGTGTTAGGGTACCTAGCTTGATAGCCAGCAGCGCCACTGGTAACATCCTTGATTGCATCCCAACCGATACTAGACGACTTCGAGCTCTTACACTGAATCAGCTCACCATCGCGTCCTTTGAATGCGACCACGTCAACACCTCCATCTCCTCGGCGCTTTTCTGTGATACGCGCTTGGAAGCCTAGCTTCGTCCAGAGAAGACAACAGAACACTTCGAAGCCAGCGCCATCCAAACGGTCGATGTCGTCCATCGTCAGGTAGCGCTTCGCAACTTGCTCTCCGATATCAGGGTTATCCACCAAATCTGCAAAGCCGGCGTCGCCGCCCGAACCATTTAGCATTGCGGCCAGCCCGCCGTCGTCTAGCGTCGCGCCTGCGAGCCCAGCTTTACGTTTCAGAATCTGGTCGAGGCGCACTTCGAACGTGTTGAAGTCGTCTGCAATGATAGTTGGGCAGTACACAAACACGTCTTTCTGCTGCCCGATGCGGTAAGCCCGGTCAGTGGCCTGCGCCTCCTTTGATGGGTTCCAAGCACGCGTAAAGTGAAAGACATGGTTGGCTGCCGTAATGTTGAGTCCTGCACCAGCTGCTAGAGTCGACAAGATGATGACATCGAACCCTCGCGACGCGGTGAATTTATCGATGTATGCCTGCCTACCCTGCTTGTCGCCGTTGATAACAGAAGGTTTGATGCCGAATGTTTTGTTCAGGAAGTAGTAAAGCGCCGCTTGCACTTCCCGTAGTTCAGTGAAAACAATGGCTTTTTCGCCGGCAGCCCTAACGTCAGCTAGTTGGGCCAAAAGCCACTTCAACTTGGGAGAATTTTTGAGGTGGGCATCAAACCCAGACTTATCCATCATGAACTTCGTACCTGGTAGGCAGTATGGCTCTGCGCATACTGCCTTCATCAGGTGAAGCGCACCAAACGATAGCTGCGCTCGCTTCTTGCTATTCGATTCGCCGTTTGCGTCCTGAAGCTTCTTCAGGCCACCCTTGTAGAGTATTCGCTGGTGTTCGGTCATCGCAATTTCAAGCCGCTCGGTCTCCTCGAGGAGAGGCTTGAAACGAAGTCCTTCTTCTTGCGCTGGAGTGAACGCGAAGAGCTTCTTCGTCAGCTCACTCGCAATGTCTGCTTTGGTACGTCTCAGCGTTTGTGGGGCAATCAATGACTGTAGACGTTGGAGAGCGTCTCGATGCTCATCGGTCGCACATTCGATGGGCCGTCTGTATTTCTTTCCAAACTCGTCGAGAGCCCCGAGCAGACCTGGCTGGACCAAGTCGAAGAGGCACCATAGGTCGGCAAGAGAGTTCTCAACCGGCGTACCTGTGCATGCAATACGAAAGTCCGCTTTGAGCTTTTTAGCAGCCATAGTCACTAGAGTTCCTGGGGTCTTAATGCGCTGAGCCTCATCGCAGATAAGAAAGGCGAATGGCTGCTTGGCTAACGAGAACTCATAGGAGGTCAACATTTCGTACGTGGTGATGATGACCTTGGCAACGCCCGCCCAACCTGGCCTCAACAGGTCCACAATTCCTTTACCGCGGAGCTCGTCGTCAATTAGGCCGAGCGGCTGCTTGCGCTCCTTCAAGGCGTCTCCGTAGAGAACCAGGACTTCTGGGAATGACGCATTGAAGAACTTCTTCGACTCGCTCTCCCAATTCTCAAGTAAGCTCTTCGGAGCGAAAATCATTGACGGTGCAGCGTTCGGATTGTGTTCGTAGTACCAAGCCAGGACTGACAAGAGCTGTACTGTCTTACCCAAGCCCATATCGTCCGCCAAGAGAGCTCCACGGCACTCCGTAGGCGCCTTCGAAACAAGATGCTGGAACCAGGCCACACCGTATAGCTGGTGCTGTTTCAGCTCTATGGATGGTCGCAGGCATCGCGGCAGTTTGGCTGTCCAGTCTGGCGGCAAGGCCAGAGACGTGCGTCTCTCTTCCAGGTAATCGACATCGAAGAAGTTTGTCTTCAGCAGAAGTGTCTGACGTGGGCCTTTCTTATCTTTCGGTGTACCGGTCCCATCACCTCGCACACGTTCCTGTGCGTCCACCATACTTTTAAAGCTGTCGACGAGCACGCGCGCTTGCGGAGTCGCGATAGCAGTTGGGAGGCTCGCATTAGTCACACTCGAACTGCCATCCAGCTCGGCTTTTGCAACCTGTTCGTCGAAAGTCTTCACCCAGTCTTTGCTCAGTGGAATCAACACTTGTCCTTCATGGTCCTGTAACGTAACCCGGACCATAGGTGTCAAATCAGAAGGGAACCAGACACCCTCTTTCTCCTCTTCTGTTTTTTCCTTTTGAAAGACCGGTACGTAGATTGGTCTGGCAGGCCCAATGCCTTCGATACGCGAGCTGTACCCTTCCATTTCGTATATATCGTTGAAGTCGATACGCTCGCCCGGCTGCATACGCCAAAGGTGCGCGACTTGCTGCCCTTGCTCCAACTGTACGGCACAATGTCCGTCGATGGTCAGGTCGTACTCACCCCATGCGAGTTTTTGCAAATCCTCTTCAAGTGCACGCTTGAGAGCCAAGAGAAAGTCATCAAGTTCCACAGGCGTACTGAACGCTTTGCAATCAGTAGACGCAACTCCGTCGGCAAAATGCTCAGTGACTAACAGGTCGACCCTATCAATTCTGAGGTCGGATGTTCGTGTGACCAGACTGAAAATAGCGTCGACGACGCCTGCTTCAGCTCTATCAGCCTCAAACTCGTCTTCCCTGAACACTTCATGCGCGGTATCACCCAGAAACGCGAATGGGTTGTGTACGAACTTCTCCGCCTTCGAGCCTGCTACCCGGCGTCCTGGCATCTCGCGCTTGATGACCTCAAGGACCTTACGAACCGGTTCAGATATAACGACGCGCACCCGCCCTGCACCACGTGTTAAATCGTAGTGAGGCTGCACCGAGTTGAAGCCATCAAAGGCAGTTAACCAGCCATCAGGGGCACCATCGAACGTCGGCGCAACCGTCAACACCTTCCCGAACGGAGTCTCAACTTTTGACTGTGGAAGACGCAAGGTCTCAGGGCTCAACACAAGAGTGGTTTCAAGATACGGGTTCGCGTACATCGCTTGTGCTTCGTCAGCGAACCGTCGGATGCGAGCCCAAGCAAGTTCATGATGATTTTGTGACCTCTCACTGGCACCACGAATTTTGAACCTCCCCACATCCGATGCGGTTCGCCAAGCTGCTGCGGAGAGCATCTGCGCCTTGCCGTCTACTGTCGCTACACCGCCAACCAGCTCTGTAAGGCCCAGCTGCCTGCTCCCGTCCGTCCAACCTACAATATCTAGCTCGAAGTCGGGACCCGACAAAGTCCCGGTTGAATCAACGATTGGTCGCAAAGGTCCTATCGGTGGCAGGTCAAGCAGCGCGAGAGCACCAACGTGCTCTGCCGAGGTTTGAAGCTGATATATATCTTCCCAGCGGACAATTGCTGCGTCCCTCTGCAGCTTACATTGGCCATCAGAGACTAGTTGAGCAAGATAGGCACCAAGCACAGACTCCTCCGCACTAGCGGCTGACAAAGCATCCAATAAGGCTTCTTGAGTCAGCTCAGGCAAGGGGCTCGAAAACTCTACGCGAACTCCCTCTTCGGACCAGAGTGTTTTGAGAACTGGAGCGGCCGACGTAGCTGATACGGCACGTTTAAAAATGTTAAAAATGCTCATTAATTTTCAGGGAAGTACCAGGCAAGGCGTTTGTCAGACCACTTGAAGCCCATGCGGTCGAGCTCTGCGCTGAGTTGCGTGCGTTGAAGTGGGTCAGCAACCCAAAGGCGACCGCCGCTCGCTAGGTTTCGTCTGTCGTCGACAATAGCGCGATTGAACCGGCTCACAAGTGCCTTTAGAAGCACGAGGTCTGGTCCGCCATGAACTTTCGATGCGGCCGATATCGCGGGGCGGCCAGGTTTTGCTTTAGTGGTCTTTGGAGACTTGGCAGTTAAGGCGGTAGTACGAGAGGCTGTGGGCGCACTACGGACGTCCGGTTCGATACCAAGCTGGAGCAGGTCAATCTTAGCCCTATCGTCCCACCCAACTCGATGCACGATTCGAAGTGCGTAGTCGACGTCGGGGCGGTACCCGGCAGCGAGGTCTGAAGTTCCACCATCGTAGTAGCGGTCATACGGCTCGAATGGAAGCTTGTCAGCTTCATAAACATAGCAAGCATTTGGCTTCTTGCTAAACTCAATCACGACGTAAGGCCCAAGTTGCATCATGAATGCATCAACCTCTGGCTTGCCGGTCAGCTGTGCGTAAGAGCCCTCTTCACGGGCAATCAAATTCCTGACCTCGGGATTAGCCTTCTGTAGCGCCATTGTGTCGGCACCGAACAGCAAGCGTGTCCACGAAATCTGTTTGAGGTACTTGGACCAGAACGCAAGACGCCCCTCGTCGGCCTTGTTACGTGCTGCCAGAATGTCGAAAAAGTCCTTGAGGTTTTGCTCATTGACCCATGTAAGCACCATCTTCCAGACAGCTTCGGGCACGCGATTCCAGGCCGTAGCGATACCGGCAGACTTAAGTTTTGGATTTTTCCAGACAGTGGGCTGGCAAACGAAATCGCACAGACGTTCGTCTGCTGGCGCTCCTTGACAAGCCTGATAGCGAACAAGAATGAATTCGAGCGCTTCGTCACGGAAGCCTGGCTTGCTTTGGATGAGGTCCAGCAACTGCGGGACGCGTGCGCGGAACTTGGTGTCGCTCTCGGATGTAGCATGCTTAACCGCACTGAGAACGAGTGCATGCCAGAACCAACTAGAAGGTGGAATTCCGAGGTCTGCAGCTAGCCTCTCTACATCGTCAGTGTCACCTCGCAAGAACGCTTTCGCATATTTTTCGACAGGCTCTTTACTGAACAGTCTGTGTTCACTTCGGAGAACGCTCACCCAGGCAGGTACCAAGTCCCCAGCTGTTTGCTTATCAATAAGTGGCCAAGTGTCTTCGAGAAATTTGCGTAGTGCCTCCCAGCCAGGGTGCGCTGAGATGCCTGCATGAGCATTAAGGTTGAAGTTGAAGTAAGAATAAAGAAGTCCGTGCCATGTTAGGCGCCACAAGTCACCTCGTCCAACCTCGGCTCTGTAGCCATCCAACAGCTTCAAGAACCTTTTTTCCGTCCCTATCACCGTAGCTCCAGACTGTTCACGCACAGGGTCGCAAACTGCGGAGGCAACCATGTCCCGCTGCCACGCATCCAGCTCCGCGCCCCGCAGGAACGCCCGAGCCGCTGCATATGCGTCCTCCTTGCTGGGCTTCGCCTTTGCATAGCCTTGGAACATCTCCTCGGCTTGTCGAGCAGGCTTCTCAACCATATCGGGAATGCCAAACGTAACCTCACTCAGCCCTAAGCTCCCGATGGCTTCAGCTAAGTCACGGGATAGGCTCTCGAATGCGAGACGCGCTAGCATGTCCCAAATCCCTTCGGTCCAATAACCTTTTGAGCTGGTGGCAGCTCCTCTCCGATGCCCCAGAAATCAACCTTGAACTCGACGCGCCGGCTCTCTGCTTTATCTTTTTTAATGGAGTTGAAAGAATAGCCACCAACGAGGAAAAGTTCCTGTACTTTGCGTAGCTGCTGTGCTGAAAGAGGCGTACCACTGGCTGTGTTTTGGAAGAGCGAGCAAACCACTCCGCGGCTACGGTCCAGACTAAGCTGGAGGTTGTAGAGGTACGTCCCGTCCTCGTCCGTAAAGCCTTCGACGACAATGCTCTTAATCCACCGTTGCCCTTCGGGCGTATCTTTTGCCTTCAGGAGCGTAGGGATATAATTGCGGAGGAACTGTCCCGCTGCAGGATTAATCGTATAGCTGCCGCTGTCGAAGCGAACGTGCTTACCAAGGTCAATACGGTAGTTTTGCTGGTCGACACCAACGCCCGCACTCTTTGGGTCGTTAGCAATCATCGACATGATTTTGCTGATTGCAGCTGTCCGCTCAATGTTCGCCTTCGTCGATGCATCAATGCTTTGCGTGACCGCAACAAGCGTTACCGCCATCACGACCAAGAACAGAACCATCAGCGCAGACATCAAGTCCGAAAACGAAATCCAAAACGGGCTTTCACCTTCATGCTTCCCCGGTCTCTTGAGGAAAATTGGGGCTAGCATATCAAGCCCTCTTCATACGCTGGACGGCGTTGGCAAGCTCCTGCACAACCCCATTTAGGTGTCCTGTTCCCTGCGCCAGGTGACGGTCAGTTTCTGCGATGGTTGACTTCACCTGACTAACCAGCGAAGTGCCAAAATCACTAAACGCTTTAACAAGGGCTTGATTGACTTGGTCTAGGTGCGCTCGCGCTTCCTCTTCCGAACGGCGCATCGCGTCAGCACTAGTTTTGATGCTCTCAACCAGCTGCTGAGACACGCCCGCCTCTTTTCTCACAGACTCGATAAGTCCCATGAGGGCCGCAACTTGCGTATCGACCGTGCGCCTAGTCGAGTCGTACTGTTCGAAACCTCGCTGAACAGCGGTTGATGCAACTTGGAGAGTTTGGGCCACCGAACCTAGCGATTCCGCGATGTTGGTCGAACGGTCCAGGACGTTGGTCACAGAGCTACCAGCTGTTTCGAATCTTTGAGCGGCCGTACTCATTGTAAGCGCGCCATTGTTCATACCGTCGATAGCACGGAGCGAGACATCACCAAGAACATCGATGTTCCTTTGTGTCTGCGTCACTTGCTCGCACACCGTTCCGAGCAAAGCTTCAACTTGAGATGCTAGACCGCCCACCAAGTTGTCAGTATGGCTGGCTAAACGTTCACTGCGTCCAGCCTCCTCTGCCGCTGCTGTCTTTCGGACTCCTTCCATGTTGTCCATCGCAGCGGCCACTTCCGACAGTACTTTCATGACTGCTTCGTCCATCAGCTGTTTGGACTTAGCCTGCTCCTCTGTCACAAGGCGCCTGAACTCTTGTACGAATTCGCGCATTTGGTCAGTCATCAGCTGTTGATTGTCAGCTGCTTTGCACATTGCCTCTTCCAGAGTGCCACTCATCTGGGTGGCAGCCTGCTCATTTGTATGCTTGATATCGGAAAGTAAGGACTGCAGAGACGCCTGGACAGCGGTCATCGAGTCCATCGAGCGCTGCATTTGCTCGTTGATGCCGCGCATCTGCCCGCCAAACGTATCCTCAAGCTTGGCCATGAAGCCCGTCAGAAGCGTCTCCAGCATGGAATTGACCTGTTCGCCGTTACCACGGGAAGTGGTTTCCATCGCTTCAGACACACGCTTCATTGGCTCTGCGATTGCTGTAGAGATGGCTTCGCCAATATGGTTACCAAGAGCCACCGTAGTAGCCTCCTGAGCTTGGATTTGCCGCTCGACGAGATTTGTCATCATCAAGCGGAAGTCCTCTACCAGCGCATCCTTCAACTGAGCAGTACTTGCAGCGCTTTGCTCGGAAGACTTGACCAGACGCGAGAGATACTCCTCCCCCGCCCCAGTCGAGTACATGCTGTCGATGGTATGCGTAAGTTTTTCAACCAAACGATAAAAGTACGCGAGCGTAAGTCGGTTTATGAAAACGACCAGCATCGCGCAGGCGATTGCAGTACCCGAGGCGACAAACGCGTGCTGCACGCCCATAAGCAGCGGCGCTAACCCTTTTACCGCCTCTTCAATTGGCGTCGGCTTGAACTGCTGCAGACCATCCAACAGGCCAGCAAAAGTACCGATAATGCCCAAGCCCGTCAGCACCCCAGGTAAGTGTCGCGTGAACTCGTCAAAGAGACGGCTGTCGACAAGTACATCCCGGGTGAAAATGGAGTCCGCCGGCACCGTAGCCCGTACTTCCACGAGCGCATTTTCGCCGGACCCGGCTTTGCGCAGCTCGTGGAGGGTATCGTCGTACTCAGTCCACAGATGCTTAAACGGCTCCCAACGGAAAGCCTTGCCGACCTCTCTAGGGTCGGGCGACGGGCTGGTCTTATGGAGTGCCTGGGTTTCTTGAAGCACCGAGCGAATCTGCCTCCAAACTTGCACACCTTTGACTAAATAGCCAAGGATGAACAGCAAGGTCAAGAAAACAACAATCAAGAAGATATAGAACGGGACCCCGTGGACCGCGGCTAGCGATGGGTTGATGTGCGCAAGAGCAGCGCTGATAGAGTTCACATTCTCTCCTTGCCGGTGACTCAATTGTTAAATTATGAGTGACACAGCAGTCATCGGAAGATAGAAGCTCCTGTTGCGCACGAGTCAATATTTTATGCCATATTGAAAGTTATTCCTACGCAAGGTGCGTCGATTACAACAGACCTATTAAGCAGAAGCATTTAGCCTACGCAGCCGTAGGCAAGGTCACTTCAACCGCACCGCCAACTTCCAATTCGGCGCTTGCCACTCCCACACTTGCACCTCTTCGAAAATCTTAAGAAATAGCACGCGGCCAATCTCCACACCTGCACTCAGCGGGATTGCAGGGAGCCCCCCGGCGGTGGCAGGTCTACGGGACCAGGGGGAGGCCTGTCGACTGGCCCAGGTGGAGGACTATCTACTGGGCCAGGCGGCGGATTATCGACAGGTCCAGGAGGCGGAAAATCTAACGGTCCTGGTGGAGGCCTATCCACAGGTCCCGGCGGGGGCTGCTCTACTGGCCCCGGCCCGAACAACGATAAGTGGAACCGTCCTAACCCTGACTGCAAATAACCTTGCGGCTTGAGAGCGAGCGTGAGAGTCGCTGCTAAGAACTGCTAGCAAATGGGTGAAGCCGCGCCCTTAGGTGCGGCATTCTAACTGCGTCAGGTGCCCGGGAGGGGCTGTACCAGAGTTGTCTATTGCCATCGCCCTCATTGTCTAGTCGCGGTCGCGAACCTCGGGGGTCGGGCGCGTCGGTCCGTGCGCATCAGCAAAAATGTGTGCGGCCGTAATTTGGTCGTCAGCCGCAAGCGAGTTCAGGTGCGAGTGCTGCTCTTCAGTGATTTCAGCGCTCAGAACTTCATCTCCGATGCTCTGAAACATGTGCATGTCGGTGTACGAGTACTCGACGCGCACGAGAGGCTCGCCGGTGAAATATGGTACAAATTTGTGGGTTTTCATATGAAGCTCTCTTTTGGTTCTTTTCGATATCGGTTGGTGGGTGCTGTATAGAGCGGTCGCTGTCATAAATGAAGTGGAAGCGTCAACTTGTTCGGTCGTAATGGTAATCCTGTCAGATGATTTCGGCAGCGGAAGGCCCGCCATAAAGCACCAACCGTAGCTGGTCATTTAAGAGCCCTTGTTCTCGAAACACTGCGTAGGCCGCCTCCACAGCAGGCAACGCCTCCTCGTCGGCGTCGAGCCTATTCAAAGTTGTGCCAAACGATAGCTCTCGTATCGGGCTACTGCGGCGGCAACCACTTCGCATACCTCTTGAGCCTCCTTGGCTGCGCCTGCCGCTTTATCAGCGTCAGCACGGCACTTTTCCAGGGCCGGCCAGAGTAATGCAAGTCTCGCCTCCGCCCGGACTTTATGCTCATCCCACGCTTTCATAGACAGTTCGAATTCCTTCAACGAGTGGAGAGCACAGTCAACGCCCTGACTTAGAACTTTTTGAGCCTGAGCTAAATCGTACATTGGCGCCTCGGCGCAAGACACTGCATCAAAAACTGGCATGGCGTCGTTTAAGGACGCCACGAACTGAATCCATTTCTCAAGGTTTTCGACAGTCGCATCCATGACCACAGGACCAACGTTGTATGCATTCTCCTTTTTGAAAACCTTGTACAGATTGCGCCTGAGCGCGTCCGGCACTTCGAATGAGAATTTAGCGCGGGGAATTATGATTGCTTCTTTTTCAGTCATTAAGAACTCCAATTTTTTTATGATTTAGATTCCGAAGTTACAATTAGCTCTTTGTACACGCCACATGAGAGCTCTTGGGAGTCACACCACAGCTCGTTACGCGCTGCTCGGCTCCACGCAATACTTGGCGAGTGTGCAACGCAGGTGATGGTCATCGCCCGACATAGCTCCTTCCATGGTTTTCATGAAATGAGCTTTGGTCCAGCCAGAAGCATTAGCTGCAGTGCGAAATACTGCTAAAAGTAGAAAGACATCAGTATTCTTTAGGAAATAGTGGGCAGGGATTCGGAGGGTTTGGTTGTTCATATGAATATTCCTTTGTTTGAGATTCGTGGTGGAGTAGCTTTGGCGTTTGTATCGATTAATCTTCGAGCGTTGCGACTAATGCCTTACCGCGAGATGCTTCGGCGAATCTGTGCGCATGGTCCCGATGCGTGCGTCGGCCTCTGTCCAGAGGTGGGTACTGCGACTGAACTGCTCGCAGGCTACAGCGCCATCGAACGGTCCCAAGGCAGCATCGAATACCTCGATAACACCGTGTCGGCAGCGGCCGACCCACTCGTACGTGATGCCGTACTCGAGGCCATGGCGTTTTAGCAACGCTATAAAAAGGGCCGCATCCACGGCTGTCGGTTCTTGCGCGGTGCGAGTTTCGCATCTGTCCATTGCGGCTCCCTTCCTTTCGCTCAGGACTAGGCCTGCAACGCGTAGATGCCGGCATTGTCGTGGCCGCCCCGTGTCGCAGGGGAATACAGGTGCCCTCCGCTGCAGCTCTCGTTACCGGCAGGCGAAACTATCCACGCGGGTGAGCAACTAATACCTTCAGCGCGCAGATTTGCACACTCTGCTGATGTCAGGTTCCTAACGCTGCGAACAGGAGAATTCAGGATAAATACTTTCACGTTGTGGCTCCAGGTTGATTAAAGTGGCTTAGGAGTCCTCGCTCAACTGAAAAATCTAAGAAACGCATTTATATTTATCCAGAGGCGTCCAGAGAAAATGCATAAAGCTGAGCCAGGCTTCCATGGAAGGTGTTGATTTTCAAGGGAAAAAGATATTTAGAATATGACTCTAAATACTCGAATGATGTTAATTCCGGGCGAAAGGCAGGGCCGGATGCAGGGCACGAAACTGGAGAAAGAACGTTGCTTAGGTAACAACTTCCACCGGACCTTACCCCAAAATCGCATAAGTATTGACTATAAAATTTCTATCGAACCTGGTTCATAAGTCCCAGGGTTTTCATGCATATTAATAACGATACTGCTCTCCGACGAGATAGAATCATTTCAGTCTCGCCGACGAACGCAATCGTAAATTGGAATTTTTTACCTTTCGCCGATGATTTGGGGGAAATTGTGCGCCAGCGCACAATTTACTAACGATTCCTAACGCGTCGGTTACCAGAGCCATCCGCG
Source organism: Telluria sp. RT2P19 (assembly GCF_059685725.1). Classification (NCBI taxonomy): domain Bacteria; kingdom Pseudomonadati; phylum Pseudomonadota; class Betaproteobacteria; order Burkholderiales; family Oxalobacteraceae; genus Telluria; species Telluria sp. RT2P19. The sequence goes on along the minus strand of NZ_JCASIL010000028.1, from coordinate 27,707 downwards.
GCGCCCCACCTATGTCACATCATGTTCCATGAACATACTCACCCCTTCATAAGCTCTGCCCGTTACTACAGAGACTGACAGCAGACCTACGGCTCGCGCCGAGCTGGAAAGGGAGACGCGCACAAACCGTAGCCGGCCGCAATCCGTCGGGTTCTACCGCCGGAGACATCGCTACCGTTATCGTGTCGAAGTTACATGATTTGCATCATTCGCACGATTTGTGCGATTCATATGGTTTGAATAGGTCGCATGGGTTAGACGCGTCGCACGGGTTGGACTGGTTGTACGGGTTGTACGGGTCGCACGGGTTGCATGGGTTGCATGGGTTGTACGGGTTGCATGGGTTCCACGGGCAGCATTTATTGGAGCGGCAATCTAGGCAGTCCGATTATGGCCGCGAAATTGATGCCCCAACGCTGAGGAACATCGGGTCAGCCAATTGCCTCTGGATGGCCCACTGTCCAGCCTCGACTTCGATTACTTCACGGCGCCAATTCTTGTGCACCTCAGCAAGATGGGTTGTCTTTATCGCGGATATTAACGCCCTTCATACACAACCCACGGTGTGTCTCGTTCGTCGCCAATCGTCAACTGGGGCGCCTCCATTTGATGACGGATAGCCGTCCCGGACTGAACCGGCATATTGAAGTGATTATGGAAAACGGCCCCAAGATACGGGGCCGATAAATTAACTGACCGTTTAACGGTCATTGCGCTCTCTTCTTTTACGGAGCGCTTCTTTGAAGATGGCTACACTGTCTTTTATGAAATCTATGGCGCCAAGCAACGCAAAAACCGCGATTATCAGATATGCCAAGCTCAGAACTACATGCAGCACGAACATCGACACTCTCCTGTTATTTTTGACTCCACTTTCAATGTGGCGGCTCTCGAATCAATCACTCCCAAGGGAAGTAGATGTATTTATTTCGGTTCCTCAACTCTTTTTTGAATCCTTTCGGTGGCGGCGATAAGGGCCGGACGCGGACCAACTGTTCGTCCAAATGATGGACGGCCGTGCGGAGATGGATATCTGCTTGGTCATCGAACGGCGGAGGATTCAGAAAATCCAATCGGGAAAACATTGCGAAACCAATGATAAATTTCGCTTCGTCTACGTCATCGAGGATGGAAGTCACTTCGGACAAATCGTCGTCCTCAATCGGGAACGCACACTCAACTTCTATCCCATTTAATTTAAATGAAAACGAGTTCTCTTCCATTGCAAATATCGCGGCGGCGATAGTTGCTGGGTGAGTTGTCGCAAGTACCCGCGTCTCTCCAACGTAGAGGTCTCCGATTACGGCACCACCGCTATTAGCATACAGAGTCAGAACGGCTTTATTTTTCATGGTTTTTCCTGTGATTTTATTAACGTGAATAGTGGTTGCGATTGACCTAGGTGGAGGGACTTCTCTCCCCCTTACGTCGTATAGGTACAAATTCAAATTCATGCGCTGCAAGCGACAAATTTCCGATGGCTTGCTTGTGCTCGCCAAGGCGAGGAGTGTTCGGTCCGCCCGTTGGCCAAGGCGGCCCCGAATTTTGGTGGTTGACTGGTGAGAAAGACGTGCTCAAATGTCCGGCGTTAGTAGCCGTGGCTGTGACGGGTGAGCTGGTCATCGAAACACCTCGGTCGAGTTCTTTTTCTTTTTTCAAAGATGCTTTCCAAGGGAGGCAGCTTCATCGCCAAAAACAACCTCGTTGACTAGGGAGTCATCTGGCGGGTGTCAGTACATACGGAATGGTCCATATCCGGCGCCGGGTATGCAAACCTAATGCGCGCGGGTGTCCATTCGCTTGGTTTTTAAAGAGCAAAAGTCGCCCTACACGGACCGTGGACGCAAAAAAGCCCCTATTGCACATGGCAATAGGGGCTCTCATTCCCAAACCCCATTGCACATGGCAATAGGGTCCAGAAAAACCCACGTCCGCTTTATAGGGGGACGCCGCATCGTTGTGATGCGATAAGAGAAGTATTCCACATGGAAACTTTGTTGTCAAATTTTTTTGCCAGTATCGAGGTTGAGATGCGCACTGCCGAACAAATTCGCCGGCCGGCAGGCCGCCTTTCGCTACTAGCGTGAAGTCCGGAGCAGTCTAATTACGATGGACGGCGATTCCATGCCGGCACCCGAAGAAATGGCATCTAACTGAACTCGGCTGAGGAGCAGCTTCACTTTGTTGCCCAGGTTGAAATCACCTTCGTAGTCCTATAAGCGCCGGTTAGCTTGCCGCTGGAGCTATAGCTATGGCATTCGGGTAGGCGACGTCTATCCAGGCTTCATGACTGCATGCGCAGATGCTGCGGAAGGCGGACTTACTACATCAGCACAGCGTTAAGCTCTGCTGCTATCGAAGGGGCGGTCACCGGTCGCTATCGAGGCTGCGACGGTCGTTGCTCCGAGCAGGTTGTCAGGTGCGAGCTAGACGACGGAGTGACCACGCCATACCTAGGTGCCTGCTCCGGGCTATACAGATTGCATGAAAGGAATCGTTTAACTCAGGCACCGCAATACGCGCAGACTGAAAAGAACCCATGAGCAAATACTTGCTGTACACTTCGACGTCAGACGTACCCGATTTCAAGCTGCATTAGCGTGCCATGTAGATATTCTGGAGATTACGTGAACGACGCTACCGTTTCCTCAGGCACAAGCGATTTGCCGGACCGTCTTCTTGAGTTGCGCGGGCCAGTGTTTCATCGATGGCGCGAATGCGTCCAGTTCGCAATCTCGGAATCGCGTGGACTGGATGACCGAACACTGACGAATGGGTTAAGCAGATTTTTCGACGACCTAGTAGCCGCACTGAAAACCGAGCGCCCCTATTCAGTTGCAGTGCCTGGCCCCGGCTCCAGCTCCTCACATGGCAGAGAGCGCGCGAACTCAACGCAATATGGACCAAGAGAACTACTACAAGAGCTCCAGCTATTCAGACAGGTGCTTTTTGAGGTGGCAGATGACCATAAGCTCATCTTAGAGCACCGTCACCGCTCGCTCATAGGCCGGTCTATTGACTGCGCGACGCTCGACGCTATCAATGCCTTCGCCGTTGCCCAGAAAGAAGTTGGCGAAACTTTCATTTTGTCGCTCTCGCACGATTTACGTAATCCGCTCCACGTCGCAAACGCTTCTGCACAGTTAATCCAACTTAAATCGGACGATGCTAGCGTGCTGACGCTCGCTCAACGTATACGGATGAAGCTCCACGACATCGACGCGATGATTGGGACGCTGCTCGATGCAGCATTTTTGAAGGGTCGTAAAAAGCTCCGTTTGAATATAGTTCAGTTCGACATGAAAGAGCTAATAGATGAAGCATGCACTGATATGACTTCACTAGACCGACCAATCATCAGTAAAGGCGAATCAGTTATTGGGCATTGGTGTGCGCACTCAATGAAGCGAGTTTTCGAAAATTTGCTATCAAATGCGCAAAAATATGGCCACGCTAACACGCCGATAAGCGTACATGTCGAACGAATTGATAACTTAATATCTGTCGAAGTGCATAACGAAGGTTCGCCAATTCCTGAGCATGAGCGCCAACTCTTGTTCAGCACATTTCATCGTTTTGAGGATGTCTGCGTTACAGGGTGGGGGCTGGGCCTACCTTTCGTACGGTTAGTCTCAGAAAGCCACGGCGGAGCCATCACCGTAAACAGTACCGAGCTCGACGGCACGACGTTTAAAATCACTATGCCAGTAGATTGTCGCTCCTACGCTTCTGCCAGTTGACGACATCAGACGACATATCTCCTGCTCGGGGTCTCGTGCAGTTGCCTCCACAAATGGTTGACCGACAAACACATTACACGGGCGAACCGCATGGCTCCCGAGAGGAGTCGAAAAGAGCGAGAAAGCCAGCGATTCCCGGTTCGCCACACATAACACGAAACTTCGTTGTTGCCGACGTTCGTTAGTCAGGCGCCATGTAACACAGTTAATTAAGGCCGACAAGCAAACCGCAAACTCGAACGTTCGGGAGCAACACAACATCTGATAGCAAGCCGACTGCGACGACCTTGTATCGACGCGGCCAGATACGCTAGACCTTCAATGCATCGATGGTCTTGCCTTCATTTAGCCAAGATTTTATCCAATGCGGTTGACGGCCACGACCGGTCCACTCAAGCGAAGCATCCTCGGGATGGCGATATTGAACAGCTGACTTCTTCGACACTGTGGCTGCTTTGGTTGAGCGAATAAGTTCCTCAAGAGGAACGCCGACACTCTGCGCAATCGCCAGAATTTGTTCACGAGCTTTCGCAACCTCTTGGTTCTGACGAGCTTTGATTTCCTGAGCGGCCCGGTCTTGTAGTGACCGCAGTTCGCCGATAGACATATTCGATAAATCCATGATTCTCCTTGTAGTGTGAATAGTAAATTTGGCAACCCCAAATACTCCCCAACGGCAGTAATATACTACAAGTGAAACTGAAATACTGCTATTACGCCTTTAACGAGTAAATTGCCACTCCCTATCTAGCCACACTGTGCGATTTCACGCTCGTTCTGAACACCAAAGCGCTCTCCGCCATTAGGGGACAAGTAGCTACCAACCACACGCACTGGGAGCTCGCCTCCTCAAAATGGGACCAAGTTGAGCGGATGACTCTCGGCTGCATATCCGAAGAAATTCTTTGTTGCTCTACGTTCCATGATTCTTGCTTTTGCGTTCAAAACCGGTATAGCCAACCTATTATTTATTACAAAAATCAGGTTAGGTGCGCACATGGGCAGGGCTGAGCACAAGCCACGAAAAAAGCCCCCGCGTCGCGGGGGCAAAATGAACAGAGCCGTTCACTCTCGGGTATTGCGCTCTCTGTGTTGACGAAGCGCTTTTTTAAAAGTTGCCCAACTGTTTTTCATAAACTCGATTGCCCCAAGCAACGCCAAAATAGCGACAACGAAATATGCGACGTTCAGAATCATCTGCATGATTAAAGTTCCATGTTTGCTCCTTTGTTGAGGACCTGCTATGTATAGTACCCGCCATTCGAAATAGCGTTCTATCCGGTCGTGAGTGCTTACGAAGGCTGCGAGGAATTCAATAAATACCGATTTAATTTCACAAAACGCTAGTACGTACCCGGACACGACGTTACGTGTAATTGGAAATTACGGCGGTCGGAAAATTGAGGCGCCGATGCATCGGCCAGTCGAGCGCTGGCCGGTCGCCGGTTACGTGTAACACGGTAACCATTCCGCTCTGCCTCCCGCCTCCGTTACGTGTTACCGCGTTACCGATATATACGGCTCGTACGATTCGCACGAGCCATATGGATTTTATGCCCCATAGCGTCCCTAAGGTTTATATGGAATATATTTTAAGTAAGCATGGTAAAATATAAATGGATTGTACGGTCTGCATCGTTTGTAACTGGCATATTGTTTGTTTGAATATTCTGATTCTGGGCGCCCGCGTCAGAGATTTTATACAACGTCTTTTGTCGAGGGGGCCGCCTGAATACTGGCCCCTTACTCGCGAGGATGCGGCTCTGCGTGCCGATGTAACGATGCCAACGCAATCGTCGTTCCTGGTAGGCGGTGCCAGTCGAGATGACAACTTCACTAATTCAACAGCCAACTGGCCTATAGAATTTTGAGAAATTCTTCGGCGCATATAAATCGGGTCCATACATTGCTCTGACGATGTGTCGTTTGCCGGCACGTCGCGGCATCCCCAGGCTTCAGAAGGAATGTCGCCTGCCACATAAGGAGCTATTTGATGGACAAGAAATTGTTGGACCTAGATGAACTTGCAACCCTGCTCCGTCGCAGTCCGGAAACGATTAAGAAGGACTTGAAAAGGAATCGGTTGGCTGTTCAGCCTCGCCTCCATATCCCAGGTACGCGATTGCTGCGCTGGCGGCAAGTCGATGTCGACAGTTGGCTCGCCAGCCATGTCGAAAACCGCCGAGGGGACTTGGAATGAAGAAGATAATTCCGCTGGACATCCGCGCTTCTCTCGGCGCCAACGCACCCGTGCTTGATTTCGTACTCCCGGGGTTAACAGTCGGGTCCGTAGGCACAGTGGTCGGGCCGGGAGGAGTTGGGAAAACAATGTTGCTCACCCAACTGGGGGTCGCAATTGCAACAGGCTTGCCGGTTTTCGACAATCCGCTGACTACGCGCAGCGCGCCGGCGCGCGTCGTGCTCATCGCGGCCGAAGAGTCGTCCGACATCCTTCGCATTCGCCTACACGCAATAAAAAAATGGACGGACATCCACCGTCAAAAATTTTCGGCCCCGACCGTGGCCGCCGACAGCGACTTCGCAGCTCTGCTAGAAAAGAATCTGCTACTGGTCCCGGCCGCAGGACAGTCAGTAGCTCTCGTCAAAAGTGGCGAGACAACCGAGTTTTTTGAGACCCTTTGCAAGTTCTGCGTTGGAGCGCGGTTAATCATCATCGACCCACTACGTCGATTGCATGACGGTGACGAGAACAGCTCTTCCGCGATGACCCACGTCGTGCAGATTCTCGAGGCGCTCGCGAAATACACCGGGGCCGCCGTGATTGCGGCGCATCACGTCGGCAAAGGGGCGATATTCAACGGTGCCACAGAATTGGCGGCAGCATCGCGCGGCTCAAGCGCGCTTACAGACGCCGTGCGTTGGCAAGTCAATCTGTCAGGCATGACCGAGAAAGTAGCGCAAAAGCATCGGCTGGCGGGGCAGCACAAATCTTATGCCTGCCTCGATTTCGCGAAGGCAAATTACATCGCGCCGGAACCGACGATGTGGTTCGAGCGACTCGAAGGCGGAGTGCTAATGCACACGATTTTGAAGGGTTCATCGCCTGCCACGCGACAAAACGGACAGGAAAAAAATATCGCGGGGACACGGGCGACGAAGGAGCGAAACTATGGCTGGTGAAATGCGTTTTGAGTTTGCCATCCAGGAGCCGGCGCTGGCCATCGCTCCGGTGTTTTTGGTGCTGAAGAAAAAGAAAATGGCGCGTGCAAAGCTCGACGTTACCCTCGAGTTTGGCAACTCCACACTGCATTGGCGTGGCCCCGATGAACTGGGAATTCCGGAACAATCGGTACTACTAGCGTTGCTGTCGATTGCGGGGCAACAAACGTTTTCCATCGACCCGAATAACGCGGTAGGCGACAAGGGGAAGCTGTTGAATCAACTATCCTGCGAGGGTCCGCAATCTGACGTCTCCGTCGTGATAGCACGTTGGCGAAAAATTGAAATTGCAGCCGGTTACTGTTCCCACAGCGGGAAGAACATCGCGAACATCAAACTCGCCGTCAAACGGCTGGCGGAAACCACTATTTGGGAACGTCGTGATGGCATCGAGTATGAGTCGAGGCTCCTGTCCTGGATTCGTGGCAATGATAATGGTGTGATTATTGCGCTAAATCGACGAGCAACCGATGCCATCTACGGCAAGCAGTTTATTAAAATCTCGCTCGAAGAGCGCAACACGCTGCCGGACGAATCCACCAAGGCCCTGCATGCCTACCTCAGCGGTTCGATGCGCGCTGGCTCAAGCCGTCGGCTGACAATTGGCAAGCTGCAGGCGCATATCTGGGGCGGCGAAGTGACAGGCAGCACACGCCGCAGTCGCGACGAGAAGCTGCGTGCCGCGCTACTCGCAATTGGCCAACTGCCCGCGTGGCATTGTGTCCTACTGCCTCGCGGCCACGTCGAAATCCGGCGCATCAACGAGGCCACTATCATCGGCAAAACGGCTGACAATGGCCGCGTGCAACTGAGCCTTGATAAGCGCGAAACGGTCCGAACAGATTCGGAGACAGCTCCCCTTCTATGACGCGTTGCCGCAGCGATTTCGCCCTGTGCCTTAAAGAGCGCAGCTATCGCTGCGCCCTTCATCTGTGCGCGGGTCGTGGCGCGCGAAGAGCCCGCAGACCTGGCAACGACATGCGGGTTCGTCCTTCTCCTCAAACGAAGTAGCTGTCGAAAACACCGTGCCAAACGCCAGACGCAAATCGCTCGTTGATTCAGACAAGACCTCTTACGCGCAATGGGCGCGAAGCATCCACACACGTTCCGGCAAGCGCCACTACAAAGGCCAACGGCGGATTGCCGGGCGCCGGCGATAGAGCGCATCGTTGACTGACCCGCGCATAGCGGTCGTGGCGGGTGTCGCACCGGTGCTTTACCTACAGGCCCCTGAGCGCTACGGCCGTTGGGCAAGAACGCCGTGGTGACTTGGCCCGCTCTCAACGCCACCGTCAACGCGAAACCGAACGCCCCGCATTCGGGCCTGTTATTTCCACCGATATGCTCCGTCCACGCCCCGGCCAACCGCTCCCACTACGCTACCGTAAAGGCCCGTCTGGCGGCGCGGCGCCGCGGACGTCATCGGAAAACACGTGACGGTCAACGAAGGGCGATATCGGAAGTGGATAAGGGAGTGGGAACTATCGACGATAAAACCGGGAACTATCGCCGCGCGCTGGGAACTATCGACGACGGTAAAAAACGCAAAGCATAGGAAATAACCACTCCAAAATATCAGCCGCCGGGTCACCGGATGCTCTCCACTAGAAGTAACTATCGACGACGCTGCGGGCTGAGCCCATGGGGCGCTGTCCTCGCTTGGAAAAGACGGGTTTGCCTAGCAACGGAGGCCGGGCCCGGACTTCTTCCAAAAACTTATACTAAAAATATCAAAGTGCGCTGACGCACAGTTGCCCCAAGGGCAGCGTCCCCCGAAGTCTCGTCCCAGCGCCGCTGCGTCGTCGCCCCCATCAAAAGCAAATATGGAGGACTACTTGCAACGCCGAGGGAATTACCCCCCCTCTCTCAAAGAGGGATGCAAGCCGTGGAGAAAAAGTCCGGGAACTTTCGACGACAAAACCGGGAACTATCGCCGCGCGCTGGGAACTATCGACGACAACAAAAAAACGCACAAAACATAGGAAAAAACCACTCCGAAATAGCGGTCACAGGCCCACTACCGGCCCCCACTAGGAATAACTATAGACGACGCTTCGGTCCGCGCCTATAGCGCAGTCCTCGCTTGGAAAAAACGGGCTTGCCTGGCAACGGAGGTCGGGCCGACTTCTCCTAAAAAACTTATCTTAAAAAATATGAAAGTGGCGCTCACGCGCAGTTGTCCAAGGGCGTCCGGCAGTACAGCGAACCCTTGGCACAATCGATGCCGCGACGAGCTTCAACCGAACTTGGACAGGAAGACGCCGTGTGCCGTCCAGTCCAGTCGCCAATTTCAGCGTCGGCCGCCGGTACCTACCGCTCCTTGGCCAACGGTCGTGGGCTGCGTCTCGCACGATAGCTCCGGCCGCTTATGGCGTTCCGCGCCGATTGTCAATTTAGATGACACTTCCCCACTCCTATGACGCCTGCCCCGCTTCCTAAGCCTCCATTCATAGCGGGCGCGACTCCTAAGTGAGCTAGGTCGCGCATAGCGCTCACCGCGTTAACAGCGTGCAAGCACAGCTCCGGAGCCGGCCTGCTGCTGACATCGACATACGCGACAAATCCATAAAATAATGTGGGACAAACCGTTTACCTAATATATCAGCCAAATCGTACTACTCCATCATACCGGTTGCATCCTATCAATTCTCATTATATTCCGGCAGTGGTAGCAGACACCCCTACCCCCTCGCGCCAACACTATCAGAGACGGCTTGTCCTAGGTGAATCCATCAAAGGTCAACTACTTTACTCAGTTAAAGAATTGACATCGCGGCCGCTGTTTTACTGCTTATTCGCTATACAGTCTCAGGCCACAACGCGAAGATGATTTGCGACACATTGGAAAGCGCGCCCTTGCATTCTACCGCTGACCACTGCGAGTGTACCCGCACCGTCCAGCGGCAGTCGTAATCCAAACACCAATTTGCGCCGCAGATATAAATCGGTTTCGCTACATATTGATAGAACGGTTACCGCCGTTCCAACCGATTGAACCCTCGAAAACAAGGAAAGACATATGCAGAAACAAGCACGCTTAATCGCCGTGACCCACCCCAAGGGGGGAGTTGGCAAAACGACAACTTCTATGACCCTTTCGGCTGAGCTCGCCGAGAGGGGATACAGGACTATGGTGGCGGACTGCGACGCTCAAGCCTCGGCGTCCGCTTGGGCAAACGCAGCCCCGGAAGGCAAGCCATTTCCGGCAGCGGTAGTGAATCTGTCAGCGTACGCAGGGAAGGTGCATCGAGAAATCCAAAAGCAGCTGGGGAACTACGATTTCATCATCGTCGACTGTCCGCCGGGATTGGATTCGTTAAGTCCGCAGTCGGCAATTCTCATCGCCGACTTGGTCATCGTTCCAACGCCGCCCTCGCCCGCCGATGTATGGGCATGTTTGGGGGCCATACGCCTTATCGAGCGGGGAGCGGATTTTAATCCGGCCTTGGTGGCCCGCATCTTGCCCAATCGGGTCGTTCGGACGTCATTATCGAATTCAATCATGCGTGAATTGGCCGAGTTCGGAATTCCGTTGATGTCCTCGAGGTTGACGAATCGGACCGCTTACCAGGAGGCAGTCGTGAGTGGCGTATCGATGTCCGCGTTAGGCCGAGACGCCAAGCCGGCTGCCGATGAAGTTCGCGCCTTGGCCGACGAAGTACTGGCTTTGCTAGGGGAGTAACCATGACGAAAAAAATGTTCGATAACAATACGCTCCGTTCGACGGTTGCGCATCAAGACCAGGCATTGGAGGACCGGTTCGCGGAAGCAGACTCAATTCTCCTTAAGACGTCGCCCCCCGCTCCCGAGCCAGTATCGGCGCCGCAGAAATCCTTGGTGGTGCGGGATACGTTTTCGTTACCTCCTAGCGACTACGCGCTCATCGACGCAGTGCGTCGCACCGCAGCAAAAGCGGGACGAATTTCAACGAGCAAAAGTGAGGTAATTCGCGCCGGATTGCAGGCCTTGCATTTGCTTGAAGGCCAGGATTTGATACAGGCCCTCGACCAGCTCGAGAAAATATTACCGGGCAGAAAAAAATAACTCATTCACATACCGTTATAACGTGATGCTGCGTTATGACGGTATTTTTCAACGCAACGGTATCTTTCAAGGTCGCGCCGAAGGTCAGCATTTTTCGCACCGATTTGCATTGAATGCGGTAAACCCGACGTGGTGGACCCGTCGTACCGGGCATACAGTTCAATTTCGAGATACCGTATAGACGCTTCATGCCGCGCGAACTTCCTTAACCGCTGAGGGCTGATGACTTCCGCGGCGCTCATCAGCTTAGTCGACGGCGCCATAGGGAGGTCAGCACATCTGACAGTACATTAACCTTCTTCAATAATGAGAGGAGTACCGTCGGTTCGTAACGGCGGCAATGCGCTATTGCTCGGCGGCGCTCGCGAGTGGGCGCGCAGTATCAGTATCCGTGCGCTCCATCCCTCCACGTAAGCCAAGGCCAGTATCAACGCTGCCCACATCGATACGAGCGCAAAAAGCCGGCCTTGCAATATTGGTCAACGCCACTGAGTGCCCTCAATTCAGAGCAGCTTTACTCTGGTCGCCTGGACGGTAGTGGACCGGAGTCGCATTACCGCAGTGGCGGTCGAAGGTGCCACGACGATTGGGCCAGCGACCACTATTCAGACTTCGATTGCCTCTCCTCCGCCCCAAGAACGGCACTCCGACAATGGATGCGGTCATCGCCTCAGCCGCCACCGCGGCCTCTGCCGTTGGAAGCGTCAAAGGGCTGTCCGGCTTTCCGTCGAGTGATGGCATTAACTCGCACAACTTTGATGCAAACTTTGGATGAAGTGTCGGCGAATCTCCAACCGACGCTGAGGAAAACCATCTACGGCCGCGTCACGAACAATTTTGATAACCACGCGAATCGGCGATAGGCGTGCTGCCAAGCATCCAAGTGCTGTACGGCACGGGTCTCGGGTCTCGGGTCAAGATAAACCCCAAGCTGTGCCATGTCAAAGTGGCGCCGACCAGACGTCGAAGCCGAAACGAACAGCGTCCAGTGCCAACATGATAACCCGTCCGATGGCCCTCGAACTGTTTAGCAAAAGAATAACGAATCACAGGGAGCGTGAAAAGCAGAATCGGATTTTCCGCCTATTACTCTGCCATCCTGACACTTTATTCCCGTTGCCTCATCTATTCCAGTCATCGTCAAATGTATGACTATGGAAGCTGCTATCGAAGGAACTATGAGAAAAGCTATCATCAAACGGAGAATTGCTGGAATTAATCATATCGTCTACGGAAGTAGTCCCAAACATGTTTCCGTGGATGTCTACCATATCATTTATCATGGGCAGTGAATTCGCAGGGTTGACGCTGTGATGAAAATCATCGGACATCGAAACATCGCTGTCTGAGGTCATATCCGAATTCATAACAAAGCCAATGGGGTTCCCCATCGCATCCACTCCTGCCATCATGAATCCGATTGAAGAGTTCGATTCCGCATCCCACTCGCCATCCGCAGTACTGTACCAGACAGAAGCCACATCTGTCGCTGTCAAACCTGCTAATCCTGCAATGATTGAAGATGCTCTGTTTCGGCGACCATAACTCTTATAGGCTACCGTAAAATACAAAACCACAATCGCAAGCCCAACGTTGCCCCCGGGCCTGCTCCTTTCCCGAAGAACGCGCAAATCCCAAGTAAAAAAATACTAAGCTGTACGCAATTTCGTAGCACAAAGCGAACCGTCAGCTTAATAGCTTCAATGCAGCGCGTATTCGAATCATTGTCTAACATATGACGTATGCCTTATAATTATTTCATAAAATCTCAATAATACTGTAGTTGAAATTTAAAACTTCGTCAATAGCTACGCTCAGTGTCTGTATATCGGCCACATCTCACAACTTGAGCTTGACGGCGAAGCGGTGCCCATCAAGGGCTTACGTAGACTTCTGGCATTACGGCGCTAGAGAGTCACACTTTCGCAAATCGCATATACGCTTAGTATTATCTTAATTGATAATACCGTTATAACGGCACTCTTCCTAAGGCGGTATACTGGCTCAAACGATATCTATCAACATCGATTAATAAATCTTATTTTCACCAACTGCAAACCTCAGCAATTAATGCGATTTAGTCGCGGGAGTTATTTGCGAAAATTGTTACGTCTATTCTTCCCTAGTTGCTATACACCCTAGCAGCGGTATGCTGCGATACTGAGGACAAAAGAAATGACGCTTAGAATTAAGATGTTTGAGTTCACTAAAATGGGGTTCACGATTGCTTTCATCCAGGCTGAGAGTAAGAAGCAGGCGCGCGACAGGACACGCCTCGTTAGCCATATCATCCGCATCCCAAAAGACTGCAAGGTAAGAGCCGTGGAGCAAGTAGTACTGGGAACGGGAGCGATTTTTTTCGACGAATACTTGCGTGCATCGGAAGAGGACATCGAGCAGGGTTGTGCAGGAACGGAGCAACACGCCATTTTCCTAACCTGATGCCGGGATTTGGCCGTCGCTTACAACGCCAGAGAAAAAAATTATGAGAGCACTTGACGTTGGAGATATTGTTGAAAGATTTCTCGACCTGCGGACCTACAGCCCAGAGCTTTCAAAGAGGATGGCCCATGAGAAGGAGCTTCCGGAGGATGCGGTGCCGTTCTTAGTAGAGCGAATCGAAACTGCGTTTGCAGCATGTGAAGAAGTTGCAATGGAAGATAAGTCGAACGTCTTTTCTGAGCTAACCGCATGGTTGATTAGCAGCTATCAGTTGTATCTGATGCGTCTCGCGAGGGAAGTAAATCCATGGATGTTTAACTTTCCTAAGTCGGAGCACCACACTCATCATTGACTGGACGGGGACGGTAATTTAGAAGAGTTGCGACGTCTTGGAAAACATCCAGTGATGACCAACCAGGATTAAAAAATTCATTCAAGCGGAATCCTTTACGGATTCCGCTTTTTTAATGGCTCGCGACTCGAACTTCGCCTATCACCGCCCGAGGTATTGGGCAATAACCTCAAGACCGTTACGTTACGGAAACGGGGATAGCGTAACCATCCCCGTTTTAATAAGAAACCTTAAAGTAAATTCATTTTTTGCACCCGCCAAGGTGCTCAAAACTTCTCCGTATCCCGGCCAAGGAATCGGAATCCGGCCCCGCCGCCAAGCGGTCCGGACTGAGCCTAATACAACCACACAATTGACGCCTTTCGCGTCGGTTAGGACTTTCGTGTCGCCCATACGAGCAAGCAACCAGGGTTTTCGTGCGAATCTTCCTGTTGCCTGGCTTGCGCCATCACTAATCATCTTGCAGCCGTCGGCGCGATACGGTTTCCCGCATCTCGGATAGTGCGCTGTCTAAAGGGTAGTCAGCCCCATCAACAACAACGCCGTCACCGGCCAACCTTCCCGTCTTCACAATGGAGTATCTGCAAAAAAGTAGCCGTGCCTAAGAATCATCGAATCCCGTTTCCAGCGGGCGAACACCGAGGTGTCCCGTCACGCAGCCAAGAGGCCCAAACGCTTGCGCTTCTTCGAAGTTCCATCAGTTCGCACCGATGAGGGGTACCAACCACCTCATCCCACGGCAAGACCTTGCGGTCCGTTTCTTTTTCTCCCAATGCAACGCCTGGCCAACAGCATCCCTGCCGTCAACGTTAGTCGCACTTACACCCTTAAGCTCTCCCCGAACCCATCTTGCTTGCGCAAGATGGTGCCCCGCGTTTACGCCGCTCTCTTTCGAGGTCACGGACATATCCCTTCGGTAGTTGAGATGCGCACCAAGCCCCTTGCGGGTGCCTAGCAGAGTTCTAGGTGTGGGTAGCTTGCGGACGCTTTCGCGCCCCGATACAAGTCCAGGATTTGATACCTGGTCTCTCCGTAGCTTCGGATTTCATCTGCTTTCACATTCGGGAGCCCTTTCGGACACCGACTGCTCCCGCAGCGCCACTCTCTTGCGAGGTGGTCCTTTGAGACGTTCGCGCCCTCTCTCGCGGCTTGCTTGAGTACGGCGTGTGGGTCAACCAGGGAGTGGCGCTCCCTGGCTGCCCGTTATCGCCGGACGGGCACCACTACGTGCAATTCCGGCGGTCCCGACGCTGCTGCTTGCTGCTCGACTAAAGCAGATGGCAGTGCATCAACTGTGTGTACGGCTCTGGGGGCGTTGGCGCGCCCCCAGGCCAACGAAATTGGCTTGAGGGTGGCTAGCCCTGCAGTAACACTTGCAATGAGTGTCCTGGCATGTATAGCGACTTCGAAAAAGCCTTCGCAAAAATTTTCTTGGCCTCTTTTTAGGTGCCTTCGGCACAGGTGATGAAAACATGCGGCTCCGGCTGGAGCCACCGAAATCTTCGCCATTTCGGTCCTTATTTCCGCCGAAATCATCGCCATGCGTCCTTGTCGCTATACGAAGGCAAACAACTAACAAGGAGCGCTGAAATGGAAGATAAAATCTATGACGTACCGGTCGCAGTAACCAAAACCGCAGCCATGCGCTACATCGCAGAGGCGGCTGGGCACGGCTATCACTTCTTCCAGACAGGCGCAGTGCAAGCGGAAAAGCTCCTGCCACTCATCGGGAAATTCGACCGGCAATATCGCGTGCTGGCGACGCGCGGCATGCGTGACAATGACCGGTCGCGGGGCCGCTCCTGCGCACGCCTCATACTCTTCCCGAAAGATAGCTACCCCGTAGAGAGGCCCGTCCGTGAATGGCTGTTCTGGCTTATGGCGACCGATGGTGTTGGTAACCTCGCCGGAGAAAAATGCACGCGTGACGCTCGCAACCCTTCCACGCGCCTACCGTGGCTGAAACAGTACGAACTGGTCTCCCGCCCAGTTCGCCGGCGCAATGGCGACCTTGACCACGTATGGACCTGGGTGCTTCAAGATGCCTACATGGTGCGGTGGCGTCACGCCTTTCACAAGGCCGCCGGGCGAGTTCGCTCAAGCAGAGAAAGAAAGCCTGACTACCTTGTCAAACTGTTGAGTTCGCTGCGCAGGATGCCGGGATTTCAGGGCATAAACCGGCAGAAAAAGGCGCTAGTCGTCAGCGCTGACATTCCTCGTGCGTGGCATGAAGAGCTCAACCTGAAGCTCTTGGGCACCGTCGTTAATAAAGCTCTTCTTGTTTTTGTTCCCGAACGGACTGTTGTTTCTATGCTGGAAAATGCAAAGTCACTGAGCAGCGATTATTAGAATTCGTAAGCAGGGGGATATGGAACAGGTGAACGATTGCAGCGTTGCGGTAAGCAAACACCAACGACCAAGTGGCCGCGAAACGTCGGATATATGCCCGTCATCGGACAAGCCCAAGCGAAAGGTTGGGCAGTTGTCAAACACCAGCTAGCTAAGCGGGCAATTGACTGCTATCTCCAGAATTCATGTCTAACCTCGCGGCATGTTCTTTTTGATTATTTCTGGGATGTCGACGATGCGGGCTTCAGGTGGGCATTTAAAATAGGAGACAACACCGCCAGATTTTTTAAGAACGAACTCAGCTATTTTGTAGAACAATTCCTCTGATGGTGGAAATTCCCATTGCATAAAACGAGCGTTATACCTCCCCCTGAATTGCACTGCCACGAACTCGCAGAGTGCCGGCTGCTTATGAGGTGTAGTGTACCACGCCGTTATTCTGGTGTTTTTAGGGCTGAGCTCAAGATGATGCGTAAGCCTACTGCTCCACCGTATTTTGATGTCGTGAGTTGCTGCAAAGTTTTCTTCGAAATACTTACGCCGATTAGAAGATTGTTGCAGAGCCAATTCTCGCTCTTTATCGCGGGCCAATTTTTCAAGTGCTTGCGCCTTATCTCTTGCGGCGAGAATTGGTGCAACCCGAACAACTCTAGCATTAAGGTCATCTTCCGCCCGGGTCTCCGCTAATCCATTAAGAAGCCAATTTTTCTCAAGCGTTGAGGAAAACAAAACATCTCTCAATTTATTCCACGTCCACTGAGTGCGGTGGTACTCGGACAGGTCTAACTCGATTGTAGAAACGCCGCGACGCTTGATTTTATCTAGTTTTTCACTGTCGACAAAATGCGTCACCGCAACTTCAATAAACAGCTTTTTGCCGCCTAAGCTCGCAACTATGTCAGGCCGCATGTTTTCCGCCCACTGCTCGAGCTCGACTTGTTCGAAGTTAACCTGCATGTGTGCAGTACGTCCAACACCTTCGTGCGGATTTTTCAGGTCGAACTCCTCAGGCTTAAATCCTTCTCGAGGGTCTCGGGGCCTATACTGATAGGACACAGCGTCTGGTGGCTCGTTGAGGAAAACGCCTTTTCGCGCGACGACAATGCACGCCGGAAGCATCAGCGACTTGTTTTCGCTAATAAGCTTCTTAACCGCGAGATGAAGAGCAGATTCATAGCCCAAGTCACATTCAGTGCCTGCGACATGGGCAAAATACCAGCTGACCTTGGTTCCCTGTCGGGCAGACAGAGGAGCACGACAACTGGGACAAACGCACCCGCAACTATTGCCGCGAGTGACTTCGGTCACATCAACAAGGACGCCAAGGCTGTTGAAACCAAATGGGATGCGCTCGCCACTCATTTAGCTGGATTTACTCCGATTAATTAGTTGCCAACTCAGAGCAGAGCAGATGTTCTGCCTTGCGGCCACAGGCGCTTACCAGTCCTGATTTAACCATGAAGCGCGTCTAACTGCAGAGACTGCATAGCGCTGGTCTTGTCGCCGATAGTCGCGAAAAAGAAGAACTCCCCTTTTTGGCCAACGGTGCTTTGGCAAACGATGAATCGACGAGCGGCAAGGTGTCCAACACAATTACATATCCGAAGTGATTCCGATTAAGGCACGCTCCCTAGCGCCTGGGGCATCACGGTCGAAATTGATTAAAACTCGGCCAGTAGAATCTCTGGAAATCAGCACCCGCTGAGAGCTAACGTCGGTGACGTCAAATGGTCCGGGGTAGTCATTGTGAAGTGGCACTGGGCCATCCTCGAAACAATAAACATCGAGATTTTGGTCAAGCTTATTTAATTGAGCAATCAGGTCTTTAACTTTCACACTTATCCCTTCACGTTTACTTGATAGCTGGTGTGGCAGCCAGGCCTGCAGCGAACACCAGCATCTACCTAGACGCCGTCGGGCAGAAACTGCGCGCGCCTACCTGCGCGCGCGGTTTCTGCACTTCGGGTGGGGGCGCCGCGCTGCCTTTCAAACTTGTCGTTTTCAATTCAAAGCGCGCTTGTAGGCCAGAACCCATGCAAATGCTCTCACGGCGACGGACATTGCGTTTCGAAACTGTAGAGTACCACGCTGCTGGCGTCTACTTGGCTGACTTCGACCAAGTTTGAAAAGCCACCGGAAACTTGATGTCGTCGAAAATTAGCTTCTCTAGGTGTGGAAGCACTGCCGACGGCTGATAGCCATTTCCGTAACTCTGTTCGCTACCGACCTCACGAAAAAAATCCCGGTCTTTGTCGCGTGGAAGCTGCCGCCCTGAAAGTAGTTGAGAAATCCCAGCCGGCCACACGCCGCGACGGGCCTGACAATCTCGGATACGGTCCTCGAATTGGTGTCGGAAACTGTGCGAGCCGAAGCCACTTCCGAAGCTGAGAGTATCGCGTACATAACGCAGAAAACTTTGCTCGAATGCCCTGCCCCACATCGGAGATATCCCGCCTGGAGTTGGAATCGACGACTCAAACAACGGCGCTTCAATTCCACTCAATTTACGACGTGATTCTACATACTCTGCGAATCCGAGCTCAATCAGTCTTGGGTGAACTGGAATTGTCCTTAGCACACTAACATTCTTTACGCTGCGCACAGGGAGGCCCGACTTCGCACTACTGTCAATGCGTGGATTCAACAAGGGCTGCGTCACCAATTCAGCGTTTTGCGGGAGTTCGACCTGGAATTTAAAGCATAGGACTCCGTTGTCGACCAGAACGTCGCTGGTCATTAGCTGCAGGAATTCGCGCACTCTCGTACCATGAAGAAGGCCAATCAATGGCCCGAAATAGCGGGCCGCCAAATCAACACCGAGCTTGCCGCGAAACTGCTTTGTGTCTGGCTTATACCATTCAGACGAAAACAGTGTATTGATTTGCTCGCTGGAAAACGCGAACCGTGGATTCAGGCGCAGCTTCCTCTCATGCTCAGATAACCTCGGCATCATCTCGACCTTGGTAACCGGATTATCGGTTGTCATCAGCGACTTGGTACGGGCGAGTGCAAAGATTTCTTTTAGCGCTCGTCTTGCGTGCCCGTCAACATATCCTTGCGACCATTTTTTTTCTGCCGTAAACAATTGCGCTTCGAAGAATCGATAAATGTCATTTGATGTTACGTCATCGAGAAGTGTGTCTCCGTTAAACGCTATGAACTTGTTCCAAATTGAAATGGCCATGCTTACTGGCTTTGGCCCTACCAAAGGAGCTTTGTAGGTGATGAATTCATCGTTCATAGCAGACAGGCGAGTGCCATTTTTTGGCACAAGGCTGTCCTGCGGCGGGTCCTCGCCGCAGTTGCGTGCCGAAATGAACTGTTGCGCTCTTCTCTCTGCCTGGGCATACGCGCGCATGAGAAGAGGGAAACTTGGGTCTGTTAACTCGACGTCATAGCCGAGCGTAAGGCACCAGTCCATCACGTCTTCTACAACACTATCCCAGGCGCGCGATGCGCGTCCTTGTGAAAGTATGCTGCGCATGACTCCGTCGGAGAAGCTGCAGAACTCCTCAATTTCAGCGAGATGCTCCTCATCGAGGCCTGCCTCACCCAGCCGTTCCCTGTTATCTGTAGCCAGCCACGATTGCAAGCGGGAGCCGACAATTTGTTGAATCAACTGTTCGCTCAAGGGGGTGGATATCGCGGGACGTTTCTCCAGCATTAGCTCGCGCAAGGAATGCCACTCACGAAGCTTGGCTGCAATGATTTCCGCTCCGACCACTTTCGCGCGACGCAGGTCGGCAGTACCCGTCGACTTTCGGAAAACGTGCTCTTTCTTGGGGAGTAAAGGCTGGATGGAGGTTGGGGCGACGAGCCGAACTACGTAGTTTGAACTACGTCCGTCGCCACGACGAGACATGTATTTTGGCACTGAGTTTTCCTCATCTTTGACACACTTCTTTGTCACACCTGCCTCCAAAAAATCTTTTAGAAACAGTAAGATAAGGAAAATCAGCTACTTATGCAACTCTGGCGGAAGCGGTGTCCGCCTCCGCCATATCTCCTAGTGTCTACGTGCGTCTATTTTTAGCCTACTGCCATAGGAGAAATAGACCTCAATAGCTCTACTAGCGTCTACCGGAATCCATTACAATCTATGTGTTCAATGGAGGTAGGAATGGGGGTAGGAAGTGGGGCGGACGGTTGAGAAGCTGACGGCGCTGGTTGTCAACAAGATGAAAGAGCCTGGCTACTACGGCGACGGCGGCGGGCTCTATTTGCAGGTTTCGAAGACCGGCACAAAAAGCTGGATCTTCCGTTACGTCCGCGCCGGCAAGGAACGGCAGATGGGCCTCGGGCCGCTGCACACCGTGTCACTCGCCCAGGCGCGCGAGCATGCCCGAAACTGTCGATCCACCCTGCTCGCCGGCGGCGACCCGCTGGAGCTGCGCAAGGCTGCCCAGCTCGGCGATGCCCTGGAGCGCGCGAAAGCGATCACGTTCGACGACTGCGCTTCATCATACATCGCCGCGCATCGAGGCAGCTGGAAAAATGTGAAGCACGCGGCGCAGTGGGAAAGCACGATCGCGGCCTACGCTAGTCCGATCATCGGCGCGTTGCCGGTCGCAGCGATCGACACCGCGCTGGTCGTGAAGGTGCTCCAGCCGATCTGGCAGGAGAAGACGGAGACAGCTACCAGGCTGCGCGGTCGCATCGAAAGCATATTGGACTGGGCCACCGTCAGCCGTTTTCGCGTCGGCGAGAATCCCGCCCGCTGGCGCGGCCACCTTGACCACCTTCTGGCCGACCCGAACAGGGTCGCGCGCGTGACGCACCATGCCGCCCTTCCCTGGCAAGAGATCGGCAGCTTCATGATCGGACTTCGCCAGCGTGAAGGAATTGCCGCTCGAGCGGTCGAGTTTGGCATCCTCACGGCGGCCCGGTCTGGCGAGATCAGGGGCGCTCGCTGGGATGAGATCGATTTCGACGCGGCCATATGGACGGTGCCGCCGGAGAGAATGAAGGCCGGGCGCGAGCACCGTGTGCCGCTATCCACCCAGGCGATCGAAATCCTGAATAAAACGCCGAGACTGGGGGGGGCGATTTTCCCCGGGCGGAAGGAGGGGTCATTGCTGTCAGATATGAGCCTTACCGCCGTGCTGCGGCGGATGGGCCGGGGCGACATCACCATGCACGGCTTCCGGTCGACCTTCCGCGACTGGTGCTCGGAGTCGGTAGGTAACACATTCCCGCGGGAAGTGTGCGAGCATGCCCTGGCACACAGCCTACCCGACAAGGTCGAGGCCGCTTACCGTCGAGGAGACCTGATCGAAAAACGTAAAGTGCTGATGCAGGTTTGGGCCAATTACTGCCTAGCCACGTAACTAAACTTCTTGCCAATAAAAAAGATGATGACTTGGATAAAAAATAAGTGGCAGTGGGCTTGTCAAAACAAGCTGTTTTGGCTAAACCTCAGCCTATTCGCAATATCTGTACTGGCAATTATTTACCCAGGGCCATCGGATCTTCGGATTCGGTTTTGGGGAATGCTGCTTCAACTTCTTGGAGCATTCACGGTATGGCATGACTTGGTTGGGTCCGCCCGTAACTTTGGGTCCACAGGAGTAATTCGAAGAAATGTCGAATGGCTAAAGCAAGGCCTAGGGTTTTCCAAAAAAGTAAGCGGAACTGTGCACTGGGCAGAAGCGTCGGAGTCGACATCAGCGAGTGCCAGTGTTTGCGGATCCATTCTGCCTACCACTATAGAAGACAGGGTAGCCGTTCTAGAACATAGCATAAAGCGGATAGATGCTGAAATTATCTCAACCAATAACTCGGTGCTCCGAAATCACAATCTATTAACGACGAAGATTCAGATTACTGAAAACGATTTAAACGCTAAAATTAGCGGGGTCGAAGGGCAGCTAAAGCGCGCTCTGGTTGGGAGCTACACGATACTTGCAACCGGCGCTTTTTGGCTTGCGTTGGGTATCATTTTCGCTAGCGTTGCTGTCGAGATATCCAAGGCTCGATCGGGCGGTTGGATATTGATATGGCGAGATTTCTAGTCGCCTGAGCGTCTGTTTAGAAGTCAGACGCTCTATCGTCTTTTTTGGCAATCGAATCAAAACCTTGCGCCGAGCGCCCTGCGCTATTCATTCACTGATTGTCTCGGTGTAAGTGCTTGATTCGATTGAATGCGGGAAGATTGAATAGCGCAGCTTTTCGCCAGTGGATGCGATGATTGTAGATGCTACGAATCTATCCATGCTTCGGCATTTCCCCGTTTCCCGACAACGACCTAGCGGAGGTCGCTCGTACTATGGATGAGGCGCGGATGCCGCTGCACCGCCCCCCCCCTAGTTTTGATTCAGGTTGACCCTGCTCAATAGTACAGGTCAGGACGCTACAGCTTCGGCTGCTCCTGCACCACCGGCTCGGCCTCCAAATCGCGGAGAAGTGAGTCACGCATGATCGTCGCCGTTGACGACTGTGGATTGACGCGCAGGTAGTCGTGCGTCCGGAGCGCCAGCGCGCGCAGCCGGAATAGCTCCCACAGTAGCGCACGACCATCTGCGGAGCCGCGCAGCCGGTCCTGGATCTCTTGCAGTTGGGTGCGGGTGAGCGGCTCGCGGACAGTTCGCTTAATACTGTTCATTTATACAGTATAGCAGCAGCGAAGTTTGATCTCGCTCAAATTGCCCAGGAACTCCATCCGTTACTATAGTGAAATGAATAGACGAATAGACCGCTTGAGCGCCGTGCAGGTTGACCTTGCAGTGAACATCGCGGCCGTGTTTGGTCTAGCAGCCGGCGTGCGCGTGCTGCATGAGGCCGGCTCCAGCATGGCCGTTGTACAGCGCGTGTTGATCGCAGGGGGGGCCCGCGGCGTGGGCACGACTGTTATCGCCGGACCAGCCCGGAGCTATTTTATGCTGGCAGTCAATCGTGCGCCTCGTGCGGAACCTGACCGATACATTTATCTTGCGCTGATTTCTCCCTTCAGACAGCGTGCCTTTACCCGGCAGGCCTGCCGGGTATTTTTTACTCGTCCCGCAGCTACTCCTGAGCACTTTGTATGGATCTACCGAATCGGTCTCGCCGCATTCTCGTTGTCGATGGAAACAACGATTCCGGCGATTCGCTAACGCAACTCCTTCAGATGAAAGGGTATGAGGTGCGCGCAACATTAGATGGTCCCTCATGCCTTGCTGAAGTAGCGCGCTTCCATCCACATGTGATCTGTTCCAGCATCAAGTTGCCGGAAATGTCAGGGCTCGAGTTAGCGTGTGAACTCAGGAAGACGACCCATGGCCAAAACATGTTGCTCATCGCAACCAGCGGATTGTGGGGCAGGAAACTAGCATCTGAAATAGCCGGTGCCGGCTTCAACGCCAATCTTCGAAAGCCTCTCAACTTTGAAGAATTTTTCCAAATCCTGGATACATTCTTTGAACACAACGAACGTTCGTGACCTTTACCTTCAGCATCCCTGCTTGTGCCGAGGAGTATTGAATGTGCTACCATCGGACGATGCAACGTAGGACTGACATCGTTAAGGCAGCCCGCATTAATTGGGTACTGATCACGCAGAACAAGAATGGAATTAACTATTCTTCGCGCGCGCTTTATGACATCGGTGTTCCTGTACACGAGGCTTACCGCCTGCTTGCCAAAAAAGACTCACGTCGCCGCCTGCATGGTTTGCCAGATGCGCAGCCTGCAATCCGTCGCTCGCTGAGCGGTGACAACCAAGACTGCCTGCCCGCGCTCGACTAACCAAGGCGTCTCGTTGTCGAGCATTTAGCCAATTGTTCGCATTCAAGCGTATTTATTTCGCGTTCAAGGTGCGACATGCAGCTATCAAGAAGATTCTACCTTCGGCTCGTCCGGAAACGCTGAAGGTCTTGGTCTATGCGGTCCTTCCTGGAGCAATATCCTAGCAATGACCTCATTCGGCACGCCGGCTCGATGAAGCATATCTTCGGCGTGACGCAAATCGACGTGTTCGAATACCGTTAAGGCCGCGTTCACATACGCAGCGTGCACATGATTGTGCCGGCGGCAAGTAAAGGTAGCTTCCGAATTCATATCCATCTCGCTGTTTTAGTAGGGCTGGAACGAAGAGCGGCACCCTTCACAGTCACAGTCGGCCAGCTGGTCCGAGATATTGAAGGGTATCACCTTTTGTCGTACAGAGATTTCACTTTGGAACGCCGAGTGTTCGGCATGACCGCAGAGGTGCGCGCGCTGCATGAAGCGGCGTCAGCCCGACCGTGGTGTAGCGCGCGCTGATACACCGTGGACCACGGCGCAGCGGCCGCCAAGCCGTCGAATGTGTCCACAGAACGAGTGAAGCCCTAGATCCCGGTGTCCAGCGCCGCGGTTGACGAAGTCTCGCCCGATTCCGACATTGAGAGGATCCGCGTGGCCGGCGCGACCGCACGCATGGTTGAAAATAAGGCGGAATAGCCACGATCATGCTCCCGCTCTTTCGAAACGATCACGAAGTCGAACTGTATTGCGTGGATCGCCCGCGCTGCCATATAGGGGCCATGCGCCTCAAGAACAATGTTCTCGGCGGCGAAGGACTTCGCAAGCGTCTCTGTAACAAAGGCGTTTGGCTCTACTACAAGAACAGTTTTCAAGGTTTGATCACAGCCAGTAGATGATCCGGCCGCAGCGCGGCGCGAAGGGTTTCGGACCGACAGGATAGCCTACTTGGCGCTCACTTCCCTGCACGCCTGGAAGCGCTCGACGACCCGGTCGTACTGCCGCACGATTCGAGCAATGTCTGCTCCGTCGGCGAGAATTTCAGCAGCAACGTCCGGCACAAGGCCAGGTCCTCGGCCGTGAGTGTCAGGGCCTCTAGTAGCGGGTCGATCGCCGGGAAAGGTGCCGGCAGCGCGCTGGCGAGCTATCGCTCGGCTCGCGCTTGCGTATATAGAGCAGCGGGTAAAGCCTCTACAGTTTGCTACGGCGCAAATGCTCGCTTAAACTCTGCAGTCACGACTGGCTGCATTTGGCCGGGAGCGGCCTTGACTGAGCCATAAGTTATAATCCTGCACCCTCTGGGGAGTAGCCTGCTTCCATCTGGAAGTTTCCGTATCAACATACTCGACGCATCGCGCGTTGTGGTACGGGTAGCCGCAAGGTTGGCGAGACCATTGGCACGTCACGCGTTCGATCGGGCCGCGTGATGTGCCTTTGCGTAGCCCGATCGAAAGCCCCCTATGAATATTTTCTCTACGGTAGCCCTCGCCCTCGCCATGTCCACCGACGCCTTCGCCGCCGCGGTTGGCAAAGGTGCATCTCTGAAAAAACCTCATCTAAAAGAAGCCCTCAGGGCTGGCCTGATCTTTGGCGTCATCGAAGGGATTGCACCCATCATCGGATGGGCATTAGGTCAGGCTGCAGCATCGTACGTCGAATCATGGGACCACTGGATCGCCTTCGCTCTGCTGGCCATCTTAGGCTCACACATGGTGCTCAAGGGCTTTTCTAAAGATGATGATGAGCAAAAACCCAGTGCGCATACATTCTGGGGCTTGGCCATCACCGGCTTTGCAACCAGTATCGATGCTATGGCTGTAGGGGCCAGCCTTGCGTTTCTCGATGCAGACATCCTCACCACGGCCGCCGCGATCGGCACTGCAACCTTCATTATGGTGACCATCGGCGTCATGGTCGGTAGGGGGCTTGGGGCTATCGCTGGCAAGCGTGCCGAACTGATCGGCGGCTTGGTTCTCATCACGATCGGTGCATTGATTCTGTACGAACACATGGGGAAAGCTTCCTGATAGGCCGCCCCATCGCTGGGCCTGCAAGTCAGCTAAGGGGCGAAATCGGTCCTTCGCGGCTTTGTGGCTCACTCAGGCCACGCCTGCTCAAGCATCAATGCGTCGCTGGCATGCCGGTCAGCCTTTTCTGCCAGCTCTCGATATTCGCTCTGGCAGTTTTGGAGTACGGCTGCGAGGGTTGTGGTTGAGTGACGGAGGGCTTCCACGGAAGCGTCGGGCACGCCGCGGCTAATGGCGGCAAGGGTGTCGCGCAAGCTGAGAGAAGCGCTGGCAGAGCCAGCAGCCAGAGTGCGGATGATCTGATCACGAGAGTTTGCATTTTCGAGAGCTTGGTTTCGTTGAGCGGTCCAGTCCTGCTCACGCAGGCGTGCGACATCCTTGGCGGCGGCCAGCTGGGCATCGCGCGCGGCGATGTCGGCCCTGTGCGCCGCATCGAGTCGCCAGCCGTTGGCAGCCCAACCGGCGGCGCCGGCCAGGGCCATCGACAGCAGCACGGCGATGCCGGCCGCCGCCGCGCGGTATTGGGCCGGGATCATGAAATTGCCTTCATGGCCTGGTCGGTCAGCGCGCGCCGCTTGACGTAGCCGATCGCATCGCCGATCCGCTCGGTCTTGCGCCCGATGTTCACGCAGTCGGACACGCCGTCGACATCATCGACGTCGGCGAAGCGGTTCAGGCCATTGACGTGCCAGAACCAGCCGGCGCCCAGGGCCGCGCCCATATCCGTCGACAGCCAGGCGCCGATGGTGTCGCGCGACAGGCCGAAGAAGTCGGCGACGGCGTTGTGGTTCGTGGTGCCGGTGATCTGCATCCAGCCGGCGCCGCGCGTGCGCCAGCCGTCGCCGCTCTCCGGGCCCCGGTTGCCCATGCGGTTCGCGTAGGCGATGTTGGCGATCGCCTGCTGGTCGGCCGGGTGGGCCGCCGTGCGTCCGTGCAGATCGGCCTGCGCCGGCGTGAATCGCTTGAGCTTCGGCGTGTTGAACGTGGCCAGGATCGCGGCCGGCGTGTAGTTCAGGTTCTCGCGCTTGCGCGTGAAGCCCCCGCTTTCGTGCGCCACCTGGGCCAGGAAGTGAGCCAGGCGCCGGCGGGTATTGATCCCGAAGCGCTCGAGCGCAGGGTCCAGCGCGGTGGCGACGATGGCGGCGTTGGAGCCGCACTGCGGCGCTACACGACGAATCGTTTCGACGGAGACGATCATGGCTGGCCTCGCACGTCACGCACCACGTCGGCAAGCGTCGCATTCCGTTTCGCCTCGATGTAGTTGAACAGCCAGCGCACGATGGCCCAGCCCGGCAGCCCGCAGGCGAACACCAGGCCCAGCATCGCCACCAGGCCGATCGGCTTGTGTGCCCAGGCGTCCAGGCCGTAGTGTTGGATGACGGCCGCGCCGCCGCCGATCGACGACACGACGGTCGAGATCAGGCCCACGGCCCACTCGCGCGGGCTGCGCGGCGTCATCATGCACATCACGACCACCGCCGCCAGGCCGGCGCCGATCGCCCCCATGCCGGCCATGCCGCCCAGCAGCTTCCAGCCGAAGGCGCCGGCGGCGGCGCCGGAAATTGGTTCACTCATTTGGGATGCTTTCATGGTGTTGGTGCATCAGAAAAAACAAAACCCGCCGGAGCGGGTTGGAGAAGGGTGAGCGCGCTGGCCAGCGTGCCAGGCGAGTATCGCCAGGGATCCGGGATGCCGAGCGCGGCGGCCACGGCCTCGGAACAGAACCAGCGGCCCTTGCTGTGCGGGATCGGCGACAGCACGAACTGCAGGTTGCCCAGCAGGTCGTACTTCGCGCCGCGGTGCGCCTTGAACCAGGCCTCGGCGCCCTGCTCCAGCTCGGCCGGCAAGTCGATCACG